>CAZFJE010000414.1:0-1506 GCA_964519555.1 uncultured Thermoleophilia bacterium | reverse complement strand
GCCGAAGCGCAGCTCGATGACCTTGCGCTCGCGGTGCGTGAGCGTGGAGAGGACCGCGTTGAGCTCCTCTTTTTGCATGATCTCGCTGACCGCTTCGACCGGCATGGTGGCATCTTCGTCTTCGATGAAGTCGCCGAGCTGCGAGTCTTCTTCTTCGCCGATCGGCGTTTCGAGACTGACCGGCTCCTGGCTGATCTTGAGGATCTCGCGCACCTTCTGCGGCGTGGTGCCCATCTCGGTGGCGATCTCTTCGGGGGTGGGCTCGAGGCCCAGATCCTGCAGGAGCTGGCGCTGCACGCGGATCAGCTTGTTGATGGTCTCGACCATGTGCACCGGAATACGGATGGTGCGGGCCTGGTCGGCGATGGCGCGCGTGATCGCCTGGCGGATCCACCAGGTGGCGTAGGTCGAGAACTTGTAGCCCTTGCGATAGTCGAACTTCTCGACCGCGCGGATGAGGCCCAGGTTACCCTCTTGGATCAAGTCGAGGAACAGCATGCCGCGCCCCACGTAGCGCTTGGCGATCGACACGACGAGGCGCAGGTTGGCTTCGATCAGCTTGCGCTTGGCTTCCATGTCGCGGCGCTCGATGCGCTTGGCCAGCGAGACCTCTTCTTCGGCGGTGAGCAGCGAGACCTTGCCGATCTCTTTGAGATACATGCGGACCGGGTCGTTGGTCGGCGTCTTCACCGAGAGGTCGAGCTTGGGGATGATCTCTTCTTCGGGCTTGGCGTCGGCGCCGTCGCCGGACAGCGGCTCGTCGCCTTCGATGATGTCGATGCCCAGGTCGTTGAAGAGCAGGAAGATGTTGTCGATCTGATCGGGCGTCAGGTCGACGTCTTGCAGCACGTCCGAGATGTGGTCGCCGTTCAAGTAGCCCTGTTCGCGCCCCTCGGCGACGAGCTCCTTGACCTCTTCGATGGCGAGCTCAGCGCTTTCCACCGACCTGTGCTGTTCGGATGGTTCGCTCAACGTTCTCCTCACTGCCTTCTAACCTCTTGCGCGGCCGGGCAATCTACGTCTGCGGCGTGTGGTCGCGGCCTGCGAACGAGCTCTTGCGCTCATGCCTCGACGGGCAGGCCGCGCAACTCCTCGCGAATCTGGCGGCGCATGCTTTCGAGCTCGATCAGCTTGGCCTCTTCCTCAGATTCGTCATGCGTGGCGGTCGCCTTGAGTTTCGCGATGAGGCGACCGACCTGGGCCTCCTGCACCCTCAGAAACAGCTCCTGCAAGACGACCGGCGAAAACGACTCGCCCGCCGCCCGCACCACGACCGCTGCCACCGTGCCGTCGGCGGCGGCGTCCCCGTCTCTCACCTTCCCGTGACCTTGGCTCTTTTCCCCTGCCGCTTGGGGGCTTAACCGCGCGGCGACGGCCCGGTAAGCCTCTCGCGACGGCTCGCTCGAGAAGAAGCCCTCGTCGATGGCGAGGAGATAGTCGCGCCCCGGGTCGGGCAACGCCAGGCAGGCGGCGAGGAAACTCACCTCGAGCTCGTGCGTGCCCATC
>CAZFJE010000413.1:0-1515 GCA_964519555.1 uncultured Thermoleophilia bacterium | reverse complement strand
CGCTCCAGCAGCTTGTAGGGCCGCTCGGCGGCCGTCGCCACGGCGAGGCGGGCGACGCCGCCGTAGTCGATCGTGTCGGCGAGATCGTCGTCGGCGTAGTCGCCCACGTCGAGCGGCATGAGGCGCAGGTCGAGCAGCAGCGTCTGCGCCACGCGGCGCTCCTCGGCGGTCACGCCGCAATGACAGGGCGCCTCGAGGGCGGCGAGTGAGATCACGATGGCGCGCCGCACCGGGCTCACAGGGGGCTCCGGCGGCCCGCGGCGGCGACCGCGTCGCCGTCGGCGAGGTCGGCGAGGTCGGCATCGAGGATGGCCTGTGCCACGCGCAGCGCCTCGACGTTGGGGCGCACGTCGTGCACGCGCACGATGGCCGCGCCGCGGGCGAGGCCCAGCACGGTCGTGGCTACGGTGCCGACGGCGCGCTCGCCGGGCTCGGCGCCGAGCAGGGCGCCGATGAAGCGCTTGCGCGAGGCGCCCAGCACGATCGGGCGGCCCAGCGCCGCGATCCGGTCGAGGTGGGCCAGGAGCAGCAGGTTATGACGCACGGTCTTGCCGAAGCCGATACCGGGGTCGAGCAGTATCTGTTCCTCGCGCACCCCCGCGGCGACCGCGAGCGCCAGGCGTTCCTCGAGGAAGGCGACGACCTCGCCCACCACGTCGTCGTAGCGCGGGTCGTCCTGCATGGTGCGGGGCTCGCCGAGCATGTGCATGAGGCACAGCGGACAGCCGCGCTCGGCGACCAGCGCCGCCATGGCGGGGTCACCGCGCAGCGCGGTGACGTCGTTGACCAGCACGGCGCCGGCGTCTAAGGCGGCGCCCGCCACCACGGCCTTGGTGGTGTCGACCGAGATGAGCGCCGGCGAGGCTGCCGCAAGACGCTCGATGACCGGCACGACGCGTGCCAGCTCGTCGTTCGCCGCGACCGGGTCGGAACCGGGCCTGGTCGACTCGCCGCCCACGTCCAGGATGGCGGCGCCCTCGGCGGCGAGCAGCAGGCCGTGCGCCACGGCGGAGTCGGTGTCGGCGTGCTGACCGCCGTCCGAGAAGGAGTCGGGCGTGACGTTGACGATGCCCATGACACACGGCAGGGTCACCGGCAGGTCTGTGGGCGGGTAGCGCACGCGCGGGCTCAGGGCGGCGCGGCCTAGCGACCGGCGTTGATGAGCGCCAGGACCTCGGCGCGGGTGGCGTCGTTTGACTCGACGATGCCGCGCACCGCGCTCGTCACCGTCTTGGTCCCCTGGCTGCGCACGCCGCGCATGGACATGCAGAGGTGCTCGGCTTCGATCAGCACGAGGGCGCCCAGGGGGTGCAGCGTGTCGACGATGGTGTCGGCGATCTCGCTCGTGATGCGCTCCTGCAGCTGCGGGCGGGCGGCGATGGTGCGCACCACGCGGGCCAGCTTGGAGAGGCCGGCGATGTGGCCGCTGCTGCTCGGGATGTAGGCGACGTGGGCGGTGCCCACGAAGGGCAGCAGGTGATGCTCGCAGACCGAGTAGAAGGCGATGTCGCGCAC
>CAZFJE010000412.1:0-1520 GCA_964519555.1 uncultured Thermoleophilia bacterium | reverse complement strand
AGGGCAAGCCTCTCGCGTAGTTCGAGCGGCGCCGTCTTGTGAGAGATGCCGAGCACGACCGGGTGCATGCAGAGTCCCTTCCTACCCAGCTCCGGCGCGCGTCAAGCGTCGTTCTCGCGACGGGTGAGCTCTTCGTCGAGCAGGGCCACGTCGCGTTGCAGGTGCCCTATGCGGCGGCCGGCCACGCCGAGGTAGGCGATGAGCACGATGAGCACGGCCGCATACGCGGCGGCGACGTACTTGGCGGCTTCGGCTAGCGGCATCGGTCATCTCCCCAGACGGTACTTGAGCTCGCGGAGCTGCTCGTGCAGGGACTCGATGCCCAGCTCGACACGCAGGAGCCCGACGAACAGGAGGGTCATGCCGGCCAAGCCGGCCACAAAAGCGATGAGGTCGCGGTAGTCCATGCCGCTGCCCGACGGCCCGATGACGACGGGGTGCAGCCCCGCCGGCAGGAAGCGCGTGGCAAAGAAGGTGATGGGCACATCGACGAAGGCGATGATGGCGAACAGGGCGCCGTAGGTGGCGCGGCGCGCTTCGTCGTCGACCGAGCCGCGCAGCACGAAGTAGCCGCTGTAGAGCAGGCAGGCCAGCAGGAACGTGGTGAGGCGCGGCTCCCAGGCCCACCACACACCCCAGGCGGCCCGCCCCCAGACCACCCCGGTGATCATGACGAGCGCGCTGAACAGCAACCCCAGCCGCACCGCCGCGACGCCGAGGCGGTCGTAGCGGGCGTCGCCGCGGCGCAGGTAGAGGATGGCGGCCACGAAGGCCACGCCGTACGCCAGCAGGGCGGTCTCGGCGATGGGTGCGTGGATGTAGAAGATCTTCTGGCTGAAGCCCAGGGTCGAAGCGTCGGTGGGCGCGATCCAGAAGCCCACGAGCACGCCGGCGGCCAGCAGCGCGGCCGCGGCGGCGAGGATCGCGCCGGTCGTGGCCAGGCGGGGCGCCGCCGGGCGGGCGACGCTTTGGTCTGATCCGGCAGCGACGGTCGTGGCGCTCTGCACCTCGTCACTCTCCGATCGCGACGTCGTAGGTACCGTAAGCCAGCACCAGGAAGACACCATCGTATACCAGCAAGAACGCGAGCCGCCCGAGCACCGAGGGCGCCCCCGCGGCGCCCGACAGCAGGGCGCTCGTGCCCGACGCGGCGGCGATCAGCAAGGGGATGACCAGCGGCAGGAAGACGATGGGCAGCAGCAGGTCGCGAGAGCGCGTGTTCATGGTGATCGTGGCGAGCAGCGTGCCCAGCGCCGCGATGCCCAGGTCGGCGAGGACCACCAGAGCGAGGAACGCCGGCAGGTGCGTCGCTATGCGCCCCGAGGCGAAGAACAGCGCGAACACGGGCACCGCGACGACCTGGATGGCCCCCAGAAAGATCAGATTGGCGGTCATCTTGGCCAGGTAGATGGTCATCCGGTCGACCGGGCAGAGCAGCAGGCCGTCGAGGCAGCCGTCGTCTTTTTCGTGGGCGAACGAGCGGTTGAGCCCGAGCAGGGCGCCGAAGACGAACACCACCC
>CAZFJE010000411.1:0-1536 GCA_964519555.1 uncultured Thermoleophilia bacterium | reverse complement strand
AACGGCGCCGGCAAGACGACGACCATCCGCATGATCTTCGGGCTCATCTTCCCGACCAGCGGCCACGTCGACGTGCTCGACCATCGCGTGCCCGGCGACCGCGTGGCGGCGCTGCGCCACCTGGGCGGCTTCGTCGAGGTGCCGGCCTTCTACCCCAACATGAGCGCCCGCCGCAACCTGCGGCTGATCGGCGCGGCCGGCGGCCGCGCCACCGAAGAGCGCATCAGCGAGGTGCTCGACACGGTCGGTCTGCTGGCGCGCGGCGACAGCAAGGTGGGGGGTTACTCGCACGGCATGAAACAGCGCCTGGGCATCGCCAACGCGCTGCTCGCCAGGCCCGAGGTCATCATCCTGGACGAGCCCACGAGCGGCCTCGACCCGCAGGGCATGAAAGACGTGCGCGAGCTCGTCCGCGAGCTGGGCGCCGCCGGCACCACCGTCTTTTTGAGCTCGCACCTGTTGCACGAGGTCGAGCAGGTCTGCAACCGGGCCGTCATCATCAATCGCGGCCGCACCGTCATCGAGGGTCCGGTCAGCGCGCTGCGCCCGCATGACGAGGCCGTCAAGGTGGTGACCGGCGACCAGCAGAAGGCCTTCGAGACGGCGCGCGCCCTGTTCGGCGCGCAGGGCGTGAGCTGGGACGAGGGCAACCTGATCGTGCGCGCCGGCGACGAGGGCGTGCCCGAGCTCGTGCGGCGCCTCGTGGCCGACGGCATCGCCGTGCGCGCCGTGGTGCCGGCCGTCGAGCAGGGCCTCGAGGACTTCTTCCTGGAGCTCACGCAGAGCTCCGACGTCGACGCCGGGCGCGGCGAGCGGGCGGCCGACGCCGCCCGCTCGCCGGCCGGCGAGGCCCGGGGGTAGGGAGGCGTGGGCAGCCTGAGCCGCGAGTTCACCAAGATCCTCTTTCAGCGGCGCACCTACGTGGGCTGGGTCGGCCTGCTGGCGGTGCCCGTGCTGATCGTGGTGGCGCTCGACCTGTCGAACTCGAAGCCGGCCCCCGGCGAGGGTCCGCCGTTCTTCGCGCAGATCACCAACAACGGCATCTTCACTCCGCTGGCGGCGATCGGCGTGCTCTCGTTCTTTCTCTTTCCGCTGATCGCCGCCATGGCCGGCGCCTTCCCCCTGGCCGGCGAAGCCGAGCAGGGCACCATGAAGACCTGGATGAGCCACCCGGTGAGCCGCAGCGCGATCCTCTTCTCGAAGTGGGGCGTCGCCATCCTCTACATCGTGGTCGGCATGCTCCTTGTGGGCCTCGGCGGTCTCGCCGCGGGCTGGGCGGTGTTCGGCGTGCATCCGCTCGTCACCCAGTCGGGCACCACGATCAGCATCGCCATGGGCCTCGAGCGCATCGTGCTCGCCAACCTGCTCATCCTGGCCGCGCTGCTGTGCATGGTCTCGCTGGCGCTGTTCTTCTCGACGCTCAGCAACTCGAGCCTGACCGCGGCCATCAGCGCCATGGTCGTGTTCGTCGTGCTGACCATCCTGAACGGCTTCAGCTACTTCGACTTCATGAAGCCCTACACGTTCACGAGCTAC
>CAZFJE010000410.1:0-1550 GCA_964519555.1 uncultured Thermoleophilia bacterium | reverse complement strand
CTATGATGGTGAGTCTCGTCAGCATTATGTCGGCATTCCTGCCGATTCGGAAGTTTCGTGCGCAGACTGCGCGATAGGAAAGCGCCCTGAGCAGGCATTCTTGGCGCCCCCGGCTGGAATCGAACCAGCGATTCCAGACCGCTCATCCGGCGCTGTCGGCCTGAGCCGGCTGTTCTAGGCTGCTTGCAGGGGTTTCCGTGATTCGCTCGTCCGCTCACGTCAGCCCTCGTGGCCCCTGTTGGGGGCCGTCGGCTCGCGTTGCGAGTACAAATGGAGTACGAACCTCTGTGGGCACGGGCACTGCTGAGGCTTTTTTGATGAGGGCTTTGATCTGTCGGCAGTGCGTCGACAATCGAATCGACCGCCGAAGTCGCGGGCATCGATACGGGGCGGCTGGAGGGCAGTCTCAAGCGGTGCCGCGGGGGGAACAGTCTCAATACAAGCACGCTGCGGACGACGAGAACTACGATTCCCCGACGCCGCGGACATAGGCGATACGCCGAAGGCGACACGCCTATCCGGGACAGCGGTGGTGTGACGCCACCGCTGTCCTTTGATGTCTGGCGGCCGCCAGGTAGGGCCGTGCCAGGCTTCGGTTGACCTCACGCCCGGGCGCGGATCGCCGACATCCAAACCGACCCGAGCGACGTCATATGCAACCGGAGGTCCTTGCCCAGCGACGTTCGCCGGTCGCCAGCCGTGCTGGCCGTTGAGAAGCCGCTCGACCGGCAGATTGTCAGCGGTAGCCCTGCTACTCCGCAGGGCTACCGCAATGGCCACGGCTGTGAGAAGCGCTCCCCGCCCGCCCGTTGTGGGGAGAGCAGAACCGGCAGGTGCAGTTCTCGAGGTGGTGCCAGCCGCCGTCGAGGAGGCGCTCGGTGCCACGCAGGCTGCTCGGCCTGAGGTCCATGGGGAGATAGGCGGAGGTGTTATTGCCAGAGTCAGGGTCAATCGGCAAGACTACGCGCAGCAAGGTGTCGCTGGCGTAGATGTAGTGCAGTTCGTGCCAAGCGAACACCCTGGCCTTCTTGACTTGCTCGAAAGTCAGACCCCCAGCCACACAACCACCCTGCTCGCCGCAGAACGCCCTGAGCCTAGTTGCTCGGCGAAAGTCCTGCAAGCAGCGGAGGCCAGGTATCCCCTTCCGGAACGCCAGGATCCATCCGCGTTCTAGCCGCGTGGCGGGAAGAGTTCCTTGACCATCTCGAGGTGCGTGCCGCTTCTGTGGGTGAACACCACCGAGTTCATCAGCGACCAGATCATGAAGAGCCCTCTGCCACTTTCGGCCGCCAGGTTCGGCGGCCGGGGAGGGATGGCGACCCCTGAGGCGATGCCCCGGCCTTCATCGCTCACCTCGATTACCACGCGCACCCGCGTCGCCCTCACGCGAACCGCGATATCGGTGCTTGAGCCGCTGTGTACGAGCGCGTTTGCGACGGCCTCGTGCAAGGCGATCAGGATGTCGTCGAGCATGCCGGGAGCGACACCCGCTGCGGCGAGATAGGCCCATGTGCGCCAGCGCAGGTCGGCGAGGCTGCAGATGTCCATCG
>CAZFJE010000409.1:0-1578 GCA_964519555.1 uncultured Thermoleophilia bacterium | reverse complement strand
CTGCGCGGCCTGGCGCACCTTGTCGTAGTAGGCGATAAAGAGGGCGTCGGGGTCGGCCCAGCGCGGGTCGTCGCGCATGGACGGGTCGTCGAAGTCGAAGCCGTCGACGGCGTGCACTCCGCCGATCACGTAGTCGAACGGCCAGCCGTCGAGCACGGCGTGCAGGTGGCTTTCGTGCTCGGGTGCGTAGTCGGCCTCGATGCCCACGAGCGCCGTGATCTCGTCGTACCGGCGCGCCACCTCGCGCACTTCGGCGATATAGCGCTCCAGGTCGGTGAAAGGGATGGTGGGCATCTTCCACGGCGAAGGCTGGACCGCCGAGATGTGGTCGGAGATGCCGATCTCGGTCAACCCCACGCTGATCGCCTGTTCGATGCATGCGGCCACGCTGCCGGTGCCGTCGGAGTACGTGGTGTGGATGTGGTAGTCGCCGGGCAGGACGCCTGCCTGCGCGATGCCGTCCGGCCGCGACCCGCTCATGAAATCCGAGACAGTGAGGTCGTAGTCGGACGCGTAGATGTTCTTCTCACGGTCCATGTCGCACCCTTGGCGTCGATGGTTGGCGGCCCGACCGGGAGGACGGCGCCCTGGCTCGGTCTGGCCTGGCAAGCTGGTCTCAGGCGGCAGCGTTGTTGACGTCGGTCCCGGACGGCCTGAAGGCCAGCCGGCCGGCGCTGTGGCGCCGGTCGCTGAAGAAGTTTGCCATGACGCGGTTAGGAGGTGATGAGCACGCCGCCAAGGATTCGTGTTGGGCGTGTCGTGTGGCCTAAGTTCTCCGGGCGGACGATCGTGGCCGGGGCGAGCCGGCGGAACGGCACTCCTTCTTCTCGCAGCGCCGCAGGACGAACGTGCGGTACTTCGCGAGGCGCACTTCACTTACGCCTGCGCGTGGGCGATCTCCTGTGCGGTGTCAACGGATGTCGCCAGCATACGGCCGTGCCCGCCCAAAGGGCCTCGGATCGGCTACGAATGCGCTGAGCCAGGTCGCTTGTGTGGGCTGTAGCGCAGGGCCAAAGTGGGTCAGAGCAACTCGTCTTAGCTGTAACGCGCCACGGCCATCGTGGCCAGGGCAACAAAGAGAAGCGCCAGGGCGATCAGCCGCGCAGTGCGTTCCCGGCGGAAGATCCGCGCGAGACTGCGTGCCCTGGTGCCTTCGATTACCCGGCCATCCCTGCGGGCTGCCCTTTCCTCGATGACGGCAATCGCCAGGGCGCCCAGGGAAGCCAGCGCCCCGACGATTAGGGCGACCCCCCAACGGTCATGCGAGAAGGGCCCGGGGTGCAACGGATGCAACTGCACCATCATGAGCAGACCACTGACGATGGTGGCCGCGGCGCTGATTCCAAGCAGGGGAGCCATGGTGGCCCGGAGCGAGCGGGCAAGGATGCGCTGCTGCGCTGTGTCCAGCGCCCTCAGCTTTGGTTGCAGAACGACCGTGTAATAGAAGGCGCTGCCCAGCCAGATCGTGGCAAAGACGACGTGTACCAGGGCGACAGCGGTTTTCATCTGTAGGTCTGGGGCCTCCTGCGCGGTAGTGGAGCCGGACCATCATATCCGGCCGCCGGGTAGTGGGGTGTC
>CAZFJE010000408.1:0-1584 GCA_964519555.1 uncultured Thermoleophilia bacterium | reverse complement strand
CCCTCGACAAGGCGATCGCGGCCCTGGACGAGGGCCTGAACGAGATCGTCGTGCCACCGCGCATCGCCGAACGCGCCCTGGCATCGGTCGAACGCATGATGGCTTGAACGTCCTGATCCAGGCGCGCCGCGTGCCTTGACCGCGCCGCCGTCCCCGATGCCGCGTGCCTCGACCGCCGCGTAGCGCTCGCGGCTTACGTAGCGTCGGGCGCCACCTGCAGCACCGCCGCGCCGCGGATGCCGTCGTGCTTGAGGGCGATCAGCGCCTCGCCTGCCTGGTCGAGCGGATACACCTGGATCTCGGTGACGATGGGGATGGCCGCCGCCAGGCGCAGCAGATCGGCGGCGTCGCGCCGCGTCGAGTTGGTCACGCTGCGGATGACGCGCTCCCCGTAGAGCAGCGGGTACTCGAACGCCGGCACCGGCGACGAGTAGATGCCGCCCATGGCGACCGTGCCGCCCTTGTCGAGCGCCTTAAGGGCCTCGACCGCAAGCTCGCCGACCGGCGCGAAGACGATGGCTGCGTCGAGCTTGACGACGGGGTCGCCTCCGGGCGGCTCCCCGGCCGCGCCCGCCCACACCGCGCCGAGCTCGCGGGCCAGGCCGCGGTGCTTCTCGTCGCGGGTGAAGGCGTAGACCTCGGCACCCCAGTACCGCGCGATCTGCAGGCAGATGTGGGCGGCGGCGCCGAAGCCGTACAGCCCGAGGCGGCGGCCGGCAGCCGCTCCGGCGCCGGGCGGACCGGTAGCGTCCCCCGCCGAGCCGGTGGCGCCCGCGGCCGCCCCCGCGGTGACCGCCGCGGGCACGAGGCCCGACAGACGCAGCGAGCGGTACCCGATGATGCCGGCGCACAGCAGCGGCGCCGCCGCCAGGTCGCTGAGCTTCTCGTGGAGCGGGTAGCTGAAGGCCGCCGGCGCCACGGTGAACTCGGCGAAGCCGCCGTCGGTATCCCAGCCCGTGAAGCGGGCGGCGTCGCAGAGGTTCTCGTCGCCGCGGCGGCAGTAGCGGCAGGTGCCGTCGGTGGAGTGCAGCCAGGGCACGCCGACGCGGTCGCCGACGCGATGCTCGGTCACGCCCTCGCCGAGCTCGACGACACGGCCCACGATCTGGTGGCCGGGTACGACCGGCGACTTGTGCGGCGGCAGCTCGCCTTCAGCCACGTGCAGGTCGGTGTGACACACCCCGCAGGCGCTCACCGCGATCAGGATCTCGCCGGCGCCGGGTCGCGGCCGGGCGAGCTCGACGAGCTCCAGCGGCCGCTCGTCGATCGGCTTGGGCTGACGCAGCAGCATGGCTCTCATGGCGGCCTCCGCAAGTGGTTGTCCGAGATCATACCCGCGCCGCACCGTGACGCGGGGCGGCGCTCGACCGGCTCGCCGCTGCCGGCCCCTACGTGAGGATGTCCTTGCGGCGAAAGATGAGCCACGACACCAGGAGCAGCCCAGCCACAGTAGCCCCGTAGGCGAGCAGGGCGTGGCGGATGGGCTGCCAGTAGATCGGGTCGCGAAAGAGGTTGATGAAGGCCATGTCGTAGCTCGTGAACGTGTAGGGCTTCATGAAGTCGAAGTAGCTGAAGCCGTTCAGG
>CAZFJE010000407.1:0-1591 GCA_964519555.1 uncultured Thermoleophilia bacterium | reverse complement strand
CCTGCGCGGTAGTGGAGCCGGACCATCATATCCGGCCGCCGGGTAGTGGGGTGTCGCGGGTCGCGCGCAAACGGAGTCGTTCGGTGCTCGCGTTCGCGCATGGGGCACATCGGCGTGCGGCAATCGGCCGGAGGGGCTGAAGAGTGATGAACGAGACGTAGCTAGTCCGCCAAGATGAAGGATACAGGAGGTTGAGGGTGGACCTCGCCGAGGCGCTAATACACCGGCACGCCGCGCCGCCAAGCGTGGACAATCCCAGTCCGTGGTTGCGCCGTGCAACCTCTGATCCACGCCCAACATTGCAGCAACGCTCCCCGGTCCCCTACTGTCGGAACCAGGAGCGACTCGACCATCGTTGTGATACAAGCAAAGGAGAGCAGCATGGCCACTTGTAACGACATGAAGTCGGGCGACGTGTACGTGTGCGGGAGTTGCGGCCTGGAGCTCCAGATTGTGGCGTCGTGTGCGGATAGCGAGGAGGGTACCTGCTCGTGCACGGAGCCGCTCACCTGTTGCGGACAGCCACTCGCCCTCAAGGAGTAGCGCTGGGAGCCGAGCTTTTCGCTTGCACGGGGGGCTTTGCGCCGACCGTCGACAAGGCTCGGGCCTCGCAACCTCTCGAGCTCTGCCAAGCCCAGGCACAATGGGAGTGATAGTGTTGTAAGGCTCAAATGGGAGCCCTTGACTGCAGGTAGCCTCAGCCGATCCGATCCGGCGACCCTCGACCATCTGCGCGCCACCCGCACTTCGAGCCAGACTCGGTCACCGTCAGATGCGAAGGAGAACTCCATGACCACCGCTTCAGTCCGTCCGTCACTTGAAGGGCGGCGGTCATGGTAGCCGTCTCCGCCGCGAGCATTACCGTGCTGGTCATCGTCGTCGTAGCGATCGTGGCGCTCGCCGTGCTGGCGCGCAGCAGCGTGCGCATCGTACGCCCCACCCACCGCGGCCTGATAGAGCGCCTGGGCAAGTACAACCGCTACGCCGGGCCCGGGATCCACGGCGTCATACCGTTCATCGAGCGCATGTACGAGGTCGACATCCGTGAAGCGCTGGTCGAAGCGCAGCCTCAGGAGATCATCACCAACGACAACCTGAACGCCAAGGTCGATGCCCAGGTCTATCTCAAGGTCAAGGCAGACGAAGAGAGCGTCAAGGCCTCGGTCTACAACGTCACCAACTACGAGAATCAGGTCGTCAACTTGGCGCGCACCACGCTGCGCAACATCATCGGCACGCTCTCGCTGAAGTCGGCCAACTCCGAGCGCGGCAAGATCAACGAGGAGCTGCGCACCGCCTTGCTGGTCGAGACCGCAAGCTGGGGCATCGAGATCCTGCGCACCGAGCTCAAAGAGATCGACCCGCCGCACGACGTGCAGGAGACCATGAACAAGGTCGTGAAGGCCGAGAACGAGAAGGTCGCGGCGATCGACTTCGCCACCGCGGTCGAGACACAGGCCGATGGCGCCCGGCGCGCCGAGATCAAGAAGGCCGAGGGCACACGGCAGGCCAAGATCCTGGAGGCTCAGGGCGAGGCGCAGGCCATCCAGTTAGTCAACGAGGCCGCCGACAAGTACTTCGTGGGCAACGC
>CAZFJE010000406.1:0-1610 GCA_964519555.1 uncultured Thermoleophilia bacterium | reverse complement strand
ACGCGCCATCGATGCCGCCAGCAACGTCGGGCCGCGCTCGGGCACCGCGACGGCGGTCGCCACGGCCGACTTCAGCCCTCCCGTGACCACGGCAACGGGGTTGCGGGCCGACGCTCGCTCCGGCTGGACCGATCATCGCGTCACGGTCACCCTGGCGTCGACCGACGGTCTCGGCGGCTCGGGCGTGGCGGCCACCCGATATCGGATCGGTTGGGGGACCTGGACGCCGTACGTCAAGCCGATCCATATCGTCCGGCCGGGCTCGCACGAGGTCGAGTACTACTCGATCGACGGCGTCGGCAACCGCGAAGCCACGCACGCCGGCTACGTGAACATCGATTCCGGCAGGCCGACCTGCGTGGCGTTGCGCAACGTGACCGTGAAGGCAGGCAAGGTCGCCTTGCTCTCGTATCGCATCTCCGACCCGCTGCCCACCTGCGGCTGGGCCCGGGTGCGCATCGTGATCTACGCGAAGCGCAGGGTCGTCATGAGACTGCCGATCGCGGGAGTGGCCACCAACAAGGCACTCAGGCGCGCCGTCAGGATCAAGCTGCGTAAGGGCGCCTACACCTGGACCGTGAGCGCCCGCGACCTGGCCGGCAACGCTCAGCGGTTGACCGCCCGCCGGCGTCTGACGGTCATCTGATGCCGCGGCACGTCTCCCCTAAGGTCTTCTTTAGGAACTGCTTGCGCCGGTCGATAGCCGTCTGCTAGCGTTCGTACGCTTCTCTGAGCGCCGGAATCCTACAGGCCGCAAGGCCCACGGAACCGGAGCCGGCAGGGTACGGCGGGAAACCGCTTTGCCTCCCAGTGCGGAAAGGAGAAACGCGCGATCGCGGCGCCCGGCGCCCGAACGACCACCGTTCGGTGCGTGCGCCGTCGTAGAGCGTGGTCTCTCATCTTCCTCTCCGCCCTCGGCGCTCGAACTGAAGCACGGTCATTGACTGATCGCGGAGTGCCGGCCGCGACGCGACACCTGAAGGGGGAGAGGTCATGTCGAGGGGGATCCCACGGAGAGTCCGCCTGCCGCTGGCGCTGGCGCTTGCGGCCGTCGCTGTGGCGTGTCTGGCGGTCGTGCCGGTCGCGCTGGCCGGCGTACCCCAGTTTGCGGGCACGTTCAGCACCGACAAGTACCCGCGCTACCTGCCCACCGACCACACGACCGTCGCCATGCAGATCGAGCTCGACACCACAGGCAACTCCGGAGGGCTGCCCAGCGCCCTCCCCGACGGCGCCTACTACCTCAAGCTCGCCTTCTGCCCGACCAGCACCTTCGATCCTGCGACCGCTCGCGGCTACACCTGGAACGACGCCAGCGACAGTTGGGTGCAGGTGCAGGACGACTGGTCGAGCTTCCCGCAGCTCACCATCGCCAACGGCAGCGTCGTCGTGGGCGCGAACAACAACCTGCTCTGGCGCTTCGGCCAGTTCGGCGACGAGTCGGTGACGACAAACGGCCTCTCCACGAAATGGTATGCCTTCTGGCTGCTGCGCCCCGTGGCCGGCACCGATGCTGACGCCGCGGTCTGTGCCTCGCCCGTGCAGATCACCCTGATCGACATGGCGACCGACGGCGGCTGGCTGCACAACGCGACGGCCTCGGGCATAGC
>CAZFJE010000405.1:0-1621 GCA_964519555.1 uncultured Thermoleophilia bacterium | reverse complement strand
CGCAGCGTGGCGAGCGGCGCGGCGAGCACGACGTGCTCGCCGCGCCGCTCGAGGTAGCGCCCGTAGTCGAACTCGCCCGGCTTGGCCCGCGGCAGCGCTTCGACCTGCGCCGCAGCCAGGCGCAAGCACGTGCCTTCGACCAGCGGCCCAAGTGAGGTGAAGGCCGGCGCGGGCGCGCCACCAAGGTCGAGGGTGAGCGGCGCGCGCTCGGCGACGACGGCGCCGTCGACGGCGGTGACCTTGACGTCGAGCGAGACGCGCTCGTCGCCGACCTTGGGCAGCGTGAGTGCGGTCGCCTGCAGCGTCACCGTGTGGCCGACGAAGCGGGTGAGCTCGCTGCGTGCCTGCGCGTCGAGCCGCGCCGCGCCCACGGTGAGCCCGGCGGCCACGACGAGCGGCGCGAGGGCGACTGCGGCCGAGGCTCGCAAGCGGGGACGCCAAGCCGAGGCTCGCAAGCGACCACGCCAGGGAGAAGCCGGCAGGCGGCGCTCAGCCCCTGTCGGCGTGGGCCGAGCATCGGGCTCGACCGGCAGGGTCAGCCGCAGGAGCGCCCAGCCCGTGGTCACGCCCAGCAGCGCCACCGTAGCCGCCGGCGACGGGCGCCAGGCAAGGGCGCCGAGCAGGCCCGCGACGTAGGCGACGAGCAGCGCATAGACGGTGGGCGGCGCCCGCACGGCGACGGCCGCGCCTACACCGTGACGAGCGGCTGCAGTGTGGCGAACTTGGCGTCGCCGATGCCCGACACGTTCTTCAGGTCGTCGACGCTCTTGAAGCCGCCGTTGGCCGTACGGTAGTCGATGATCTTCTGCGCGGTGGCCGGCCCGACGCCGGGCAGGGCGTCGAGCTCGGCGGCGGTGGCTGTGTTCAAGTTGACCGGCGCGGACGTGCCGGCGGAGTCCGATGTGCCCGAGGCCGCCGTCGTGCCGCTCGTGCCGCCCGAACCGCCGGCCGCCGCGACGGCGGTGGCGCCGCGCACGGGCACCACGACCTGCTGGCCGTCGACGAGCTTGGCGGCCAGGTTGACCGCCTGCAGCTCGGCCTTGGCCGCGGCGCCGCCCGCCGCGCTGAGCAGGTCGGCGATACGCGCGCCGGGAGCGAGATGGTACACCCCCGGCCGGTGCACGGCGCCGCACACGTAGACCACGAGTTCCTGGGGCGTAGGTGTGGCGTAGGCGCTCGGCGAGGCCGCGGCGCTCGGGGCGTACGAGGCAAGTCCGGCCACGGCCTGTCCGCCCGCGGGCGTTGCCCCGTGCGACGAGAACAGGTAGCGGGCGCCCAGCGCCGCGACCAGGAGAGCCAAGCCTACGTAGACGTAGGCCTGGCGACGGGAGATGTCCACGAAGCCCCTCCGGCAGCACGAAGACCGAGACGAAATGATGTGGTGCTGCTCAGGCTAGGCGCACGGCGCCCGGCGCGCAGCCGACCGCGGAGGTCTTGCGGTTCGCGATGCCCGCGCCCGGCGTGGACGATAGCGCTGGGACTCGTGGCACCGCTCGCGATGCCGGCACGCAACGGCCGCGAGACAGCACGGCGCCCGGCGTGGCGCGCGGACGCAGCGAGAAGCGTCTAGCGCACCACGAAGTTCACGAGCTTGCCGGGCACGTAGACCTCTTTGACGACC
>CAZFJE010000404.1:0-1623 GCA_964519555.1 uncultured Thermoleophilia bacterium | reverse complement strand
CAGTACGACAACATCGTGTGCGTCAAAGGCATGATCAAGCTCGTGCTCTACGACGGCCGCGCGGGCTCCCCCAGCGAGGGGCGCATCGACGAGTTCTTCATGGGCGACCACAACCCCCTGCTTGTGCGGGTGCCGCCCGAGGTCCAGCACGGCTGGAAGTGCGTGAGTACCGACGAGGCCTTCATCGTGAACGCGCCGACCGAGCTCTACGACTACGACACGCCCGACCAGGACGAGCTGCCGCCCGACACCGACCAGATCCCCTACGACTGGGGCCTGCGGCAGCGCTAGCGCGCGGCCTCGCCGGACTCTCATGCCCAGCTCTCACCCCGCTCACGGCGCCCCCATGCGCTGGTTTCTCACCGGCGGCGGCGGCCAGCTCGCGACCGCCTTCGAGGGCCTGCTCGATGGTGAGGTGTACGTCGCCCACGAAGCGGTCCTCGACCTGCGCGACGCGCCCGATGTGGCGGCCGCGGTGCGCGCCTTCCGCCCCGACGTGGTGTTGCACACCGCCGCCTACACCGACGTCGACGGCGCCGAGGCCCACGAGGCCACGGCGCGCGCCGTCAACGTGCTCGGCACCCGACACCTGGTCGCCGCCGTGCACGGCACGCATGCCCAAGTCGTGTCGTTTTCGAGCGACTACGTCTTCGACGGCCGCAAGGGCGCGCCGTACGTCGAGCACGACGAGCCCCACCCGCTGAACGTCTACGGGGCCACCAAGCTCGCCCAGGAGCACGAGACGCTCACCTGGCCGCACGGCACGGTGATCCGCACCGCCTGGCTGTTCTCGGCGACCGGCCGCAACTTCGTCAAGACGATCCTCGCGGCGGCGCGCGAGCGCGCCGCCGCACGCCCCGCCGGGCACCCGGCCGAGCCGCTGCGCGTGGTCGACGACCAGGTCGGGTCACCGACCAACGCCGACCACCTGGCGACGTGCGTGCTCGACGCGCTGCGCGGCGGCCTGGGGCCCGGCCTGTACCACATGGCCGGGGGCGGCGCCTGCAGCTGGTGCGAGCTCGCCCGCGAGGTCGTGGCGCTGGCCGGCCTCAGGGTCACCGTCGAGCCGATCAGCACGGCGCAGGCCGGCCGGCCGGCGCCGCGACCGGCCTTCAGCGCGCTCGCCAGCGAGCGCGGCATCCCGCAGCCGCCCTCCTGGCAAGACGGCGTGGCGGCCGTCGTCGACGAGCTGCTGGGGGCGCAGTGAGGCGGGCCGCCGCTCACGGGCGGCACGCCGCCGCCGGCCCACAGACCGCGGGCGGCGCTGGTCGGCTTAAGAGCGGCAGACGAGAGGAGCGCGACTCATGAGGATCGTGGTCACCGGCGGCGCCGGCTTTATCGGGTCGAACTTCGTGCGCCACCTCCTGGCCGCGCACGCAGGCGACGAGGTCGTCGTGCTCGACAAGCTCACCTATGCCGGCAACCTCGACAACCTGCGCGACGTAGCCGACGACCAGCGCTACACGTTCGTTCAGGGCGACATCTGTGACCCGACGATCGTCGACCAGGTCGCGGCCGGCGCCGACGCGATCGTCAACTTCGCGGCCGAGACCCACGTCGACCGCTCCATCAGCGGTCCCGACGACTTCATCCGCACCGACGTGATCGGCACCCACGTGCTGC
>CAZFJE010000403.1:0-1641 GCA_964519555.1 uncultured Thermoleophilia bacterium | reverse complement strand
TGACGGATCCACCAGGTGGCGTAGGTCGAGAACTTGAAACCGCGACGATAGTCGAACCTCTCAACCGCGCGGATGAGTCCCAGGTTGCCCTCCTGGATCAGGTCGAGAAAGGAGAGGCCGCGCCCGACGTGGTGCTTGGCGACCGAGACGACCAGGCGCAGGTTGGCCTCGATCATGGCGCGCTTGGCCGCCATGTCGTGGCGCTCGATGCGGCGGGCCAGCGAGACCTCCTGGTCGACCGTGAGCAGGCGAACCTTGCCGATCTGCCGCAAGTAGGTGCGTACCGGGTCGGAGGTCGGTGTAGCAAACGACAGATCAAGCGAGGCCCCGGCTTCGCTTCCGCCGCCCTCGGAAGCGATCGTTTCCTCCTCGCCTTCCAGGACTTCGATGCCCTGGTCGTCGAGGAACGTGAGAATCTCTTCGAACTGCTCAGCGCTAAGCTCGGCGTCCTGCAACGCCTCGGCTATGCGATCGCTTGTCAGGTAGCCCTGCTGGCGGCCTTCGCTGAGGAGTTCTGACAGATCGGCGCCAGGCCGCTCCGGGGGTTGCGACCCGCCCGCGATTGTGGAGGGGTCAGCCATTGTCATCTGCGGTCCCGCTGCAGCCCGGGGCCACCGTGACCCAGGCGATCAGGCCGCTCGCGAGGATCACTGCGCCAGCCACGACCAGCGAGATCGAGAGGCCCGTGCGAAAGGCGCCGTAGGCGGCGTCGACCACGTGGGCCACGATCGGACCGAAGGCTTTCTCGGCAGACGCCGCGCCGCCGCTGCCCTTGGGCACCTGACCGGTCTCGACGGCGTTGATGACGACGGTGCGAAAACCGGCCGGCACGCCCAGGCCAGTGAGGCGCCGGGTGAGGTCGACCGTCAGGGTGCCGTTGAGCAGCGAGCCGAGTACCGCCACGCCGACCACCGAGCCCAGCTCGCGGCTTGTCGTGGTCGCGCCAGCGGCCATGCCGGAGTGCTCGGGGGGTACCGCGCTCAAGGCGACCGAGGTGACCGGCACGACGGCCACGCCGAACCCCAGGCCGGCCAGGGCCAGACTGGGAGCGAGGGTGGCGTAGCTCACGTGGCCGCGCAGCGCGAGGTCGGTCGCCAGCATGCCGACACCACCAACAAGGCAGCCCAGTACCATCGGCAGACGCGGCCCGGCGCGAGCGACCCAGCGACCGGTCAGCGCCGAAGCCGCGATCATGGCGGCCGCCATGGGCACAAAGAGAGCAGCCGTGCGATAGGCCGAGTAGCCCACCACCTCCTGCAGATAGAGGGCCGTAAAGAAGAAGATCGAGAAGATGCCGAAGTAGGCGGCAAAGCCGACCGACAGGGCGCCCGCAAACGGCGCCTTCAGCAGAAATCGGTGATCGAAGATCGGAGCGCGGCTGCGCTGCTCGACGGCCACGAACAGGATGGCAGCCACCGCGCTCAGCACAAACAGCGTGATCACGGCGGGGTCGCGGTAGCCGGTGGTCTCGCCGTGGATAACGGCAAAGATCGCGGTGCCCAGCGCCAGGGGTCCGAGGATGAGACCGGCGATGTCGATGCGCGCCGCCTGGGGATCGGCACTCTCGGGCACCGTGACCAGGGCGGCGGCCAAGACGAGCAGACCGGCGGCGAGGTTGAACCAGAACACGGTGCGCCAGCC
>CAZFJE010000402.1:0-1644 GCA_964519555.1 uncultured Thermoleophilia bacterium | reverse complement strand
CGGCGCTGCTATATACTCCGCGTTGGTGAACATCGACGGACACAGACAGCCCCGCCTGCAGGTCAACGACGCCGACCCGCTGCCGATCGACTCGGCCGAAGTCACGCGCGACGTCGAGCACTCCACGCTCACCAACGTGCTGCGCGACGGACGGCCCGTCGTCTTTGCCGCGGGCGACCGCGTCAGCCTGTGGGTCGGCCCTCCCGGCAAGACGAGTCTCGTCTTCATGGGCAAGGCGGTCGACGAGCACGACGTCCTCGACCTCATCTCCACCGAGAGCGACGACGAGCTCGACGACTACGAGTCGATCTAGGCGCGCGCGGCCGCGCGGGTGCACCCGGTGAAAGGCCTCATCCTGAGCGGCGGCGCCGGCACGAGGTTGCGGCCCATCACCCACACCTCGGCCAAGCAGCTCGTGCCCGTGGCCAACAAGCCGATCCTCTTCTACGGCCTCGAAGCCATGCGCGAAGCCGGCATCACCGAGGTCGCCATCGTCGTGGGCGACACCCATGCCGAAGTCGAAGCCGCCGTCGGCGACGGCTCGCCCTGGGGGCTGCGCGTCACCTACCTGCGCCAGAAGGCGCCGCTCGGCCTGGCGCATGCCGTGCTCATCGCCGAGGACTACCTGGGCGCCGAACCGTTCGTCATGTACCTGGGCGACAACCTGCTCAAAGACGGCATCGTGCCGTTCGTCGAGCGCTTCACGCAGGGCGCGCCCGACGCCATGATCCTGCTGCAGCACGTGGCCGACCCCCAGTCCTACGGCGTGGCCGAGATCGCCGACGGCGTCGTCGTGCGCCTGGTCGAAAAGCCGGCCGCGCCGCGCAGCGATCTCGCCCTGGTCGGGGTCTACCTGTTCACCGCGCAGATCTTCGAGAGCGTCAAGGCGATCACGCCGTCGCCCCGTGGCGAGCTCGAGATCACCGACGCCATCCAGCACATGGTCGACCGCGGTCTGCAGGTGCAGTCGCACGTGGTGACCGGCTGGTGGAAAGACACCGGACGCCTCGAGGACATGCTCGAAGCCAACCGCCTCATCCTGGGCGGCCTCGTGCGCGACGTGCGCGGCGAGACCGTCGACTGTCTGATCGAGGGCCCCGTCGCCATCGAGGCCGGCAGCCATCTCACGCGCTGCACGGTGCGCGGCCCCGTCACGATCGGTCACGGCTGCACGCTCACCGACGCCTTCATCGGCCCCTACACGGCGATCTACCATGGGGTAACGGTCGACCATGCCGAGATCGAGCACTCCATCATCCTGGCCAACAGTCGCATCTCGGGCCTCAAGGCGCGGCTGTGCGACAGCCTGATCGGCAACGACGTCACCATCTGCCACGCCGAAGGCCGCCCAGCCGCCTACCGTTTCATGGTGGGCGACTCGAGCCGCATCGGCGTGATCTGACCAGCGGCCACAAGGGAGCGCGATGATCGACGGTGTGATGCGCAAGACGCTGCGGGTGGTCCCCGACGAGCGCGGCCACCTCATGGAATGCCTGCGCTGCGACGACGAGCTGTTCCTCAAATTCGGTCAGCTCTACATGACCACGACCCTGCCCGGCGTCGTCAAAGGCTGGCACCTGCACCACAAGCAGTACGACAACATCGTGTGCGTCAAAGGCATGATCAAGCTCGTGCTCTACGACG
>CAZFJE010000401.1:0-1694 GCA_964519555.1 uncultured Thermoleophilia bacterium | reverse complement strand
CGGCGATGCCGGTGCGGCCCGTGGTGCCGTCGGTGTCGAGGCGCAGGAACTTGGACGTCTCGCCGCCCATCTCGAAGACCGTCACGACGTCGGGGTGCAGCCCCGAAAGCCCGCGGGCGATGGCCTTGAACTCGTTCTCGTAGGTGGCGCCCAGCGCCTGGCTGATAAGCCGCCCGCCCGAGCCGGTCACACGCACGCCGGTCACGGCGGCCGTGGGCACCACGGCGAAAAGCTCGTCTAAGAGGCTTCGGGTGGCTTCGCTCGGGCTGCCCTTGATGCGCTGATAGCGCGTGACGAGCACGAGGCGCTCGCCGGCGGGCACAGGGCCGCTCGAGGGGTCGTGGAACAGCGCGGGAGCCTGGGCCACGGCGCCTTCCAGGAGGTCGCGTTCGAATGGCTCGCCGATGATCGCGGCCTTGAGGCTGATGCAGCCGATGTCTATGCCCAGAAACGCCATATCGGAGTGTGTTCTGACCTCCCGCGGGACTCGAATGAAACCCCCGTGTAGGGTAGCGGGCGACGCTGCTCATCGCAACCATCCGCCTGCCGGGTGGAATGAAGACTAACTTCATCCCCTTTGTGGGTCAACTGTTCCTGCGCCCTCGCCTGGTCGCGAGCTGTGGCCGCAGCGCGGCTCTCTGCGGTCGTGTACCCGCCGCCGGCGCGACGTCACCCCAGAGCGCGCGTGTGTCATCTTCCCGGCCGTTCGTCGCCGCCGCTAGGCTCGATCTCGCTCACCTGAGCAAGGCGACACTCTCGTCCCTGGCGACCGCAGGAGGTACCGTGGAGACCCAAGCGCCCCTGACCAACACCGAACGTCGCGACAACGTGCTGTTCCTGGTACAGCGCTTCCAGGCGACCGAACGCGCCCCGGCCGACCTTTTCGACGACGACGAGAAGCGGCGCTTCCTGGGGGGCGACACCCACTCGCAGTGTCGTCTCTTCTACCGGCTGCTGTGCTACGGCGCGCTCGCCGCGCAGCCCGCCCCCGAGGCCCTCGTGCGCGCCGACTGGCAGCGCTTGCGCGCGGCCGGTCTGCCCGACGACATCTACGACCGGCGCTTCGACATCGAGCGGTTCGCCGCCGCCGCGCCGGTGGCGCGCACCGACAGCAAGGGCCGCGTCATCGACTTCGTGCGCCTGAGCGAGACGCGCGACGTGTGGGCGCGCCTGCTGCCCTGGCCGGCCGAGCCCGCCACGGTGGTCGACGTGCTGTATGCCTGCTCCGGCGGCGCCCTCAAGTCGCGCGCCTTCTGGGTGATCCGCGAGATGCTGCGGGCCGGCTTGTGGCAGCCCGCTGGGCTCGACCGCTTCGCCTGCGTGCCCGACGGTCGCGTACGCAAGCGGGCGGCCCGCATCGGCCTCGTCGATCTCGACGAGAAGGCCGACGGCATCGACGACATGAAGGCGGTGTCGGCAGGCCTCTACGCGGCCCTCGGGCTCGGTGGGAACGGCTCGCGCTCGGACTACGATCTGCCGGTCTCGACGGCGGAGCAGCGTTGCGAGATGTGCGACCGGCAGCGCATGGCCGACTGCGCCATGCCTCACTGCCGTCACCGCCGCGCGGCCCTGGGCGCCGACTAGGCGCGCGACGAAGTCACGCACGCCTGAGCGGCGACGACGAAGCCGATCGACGGCACTAGAAGGCTGCGGAAGAAGCCGGCTCCAGAGACGCACCGGTGGTCGAAGTGGTC
>CAZFJE010000400.1:0-1695 GCA_964519555.1 uncultured Thermoleophilia bacterium | reverse complement strand
TCTGCTGGAGCGCCCGGGCGAAGCCCGAGATCGTGCCCTGCAGCACCGTGACCAGACCGGTCAGCGGCGCCGCCATGGTGCCGACCACCTGGCCGAGCAGCACGTCGCGCGAGGGCAGCGCGGAGAGCGACCGCACGCCGTCGGGGTCGATCATGTCGCCCTGCAGGAGGCCGCCGCGCACCACAAGCTTGGGATGGGTGCGCATGAACTCGATAAGCGCCTTGGCGGGGGCCACCGGGTCGACGCCGCAGAAGGTCACGGCCGTCGGGCCCGTGAGGAGCGGCACGATCTGCTCGCGACCGGCAGCCGCAGCGGCGCGGCGCGCGAGCGTGTTCTTGAGCACGTGCAGCTGGGCGTCGCCGTCGCGCAGCTTGGCGCGCAGCTCGGTGAGCTCGGTGACCGTGAGACCACGGTAGTCGCTCAGGTAGAGCGCCTCGGTCGCGGCCAGGAGCCGTGTCGCCTCTTCGACTACCGCCTCTTTGTCTTTTCGCAGCATGTGAGACCTCGCGTCGAACGAAAAAACCCGCTCCCGGACGGGAGCGGGCCGACAGGCATCGTGCAAGTCTGGCGCGCTTCTCGCCTCGGGCGGGCGGGCCACCTGGGCCCATTTACGTTCCCCACCGGGGAACACCGACCTTCACCGGCTGCGGCGCGCGAACGCGCCGCGAATACGCAGTATAGGTGTTGCGCCGGCCGCTGGCAACTGCGCCTGCCGCGGCCCCGCCTATGGTGTGCGCTGCGCCGGACGGGGGCGCGTTCGCCGCCCGTCCGGCGCGAAGCGGCGGGCCGGGCCCGCCGCCCGGAATGTTAGCCTTCGAGCAGGTCGCGCAGCCGTGTGCCGTCGAGCTCGATCGACGGGCCCATGGTCGAGGTGAGATTGACGCTCTTCAGGTAGCGGCCCTTGGAGGCCGATGGCTTGGCGCGCACGATCTCGTCGAGCACGGCGCTGTAGTTCTCGACCAGCTGCCGTTCGTCGAAGGACTTCTTGCCGATGCTCAGGTGGATGATGCCACTGCGGTCGGTGCGGTACTCGACCTTACCGGCCTTGGCGTCGGTGACGGCCTTGCCGACATCGAAGGTGACCGTGCCGGACTTGGGGTTCGGCATGAGCCCACGCGGACCGAGGATACGGCCGAGCTTGCCGACGGTGCCCATCATGTCGGGCGTGGCGATGGCCACGTCGAAGTCGAACTGGCCTGCCTGGATCTGCTTGGCCAGGTCGTCGGTGCCGACGATGTCGGCTCCGGCTTCGGTGGCCTCGCGGGCCTTCTCGCCCTCGGCGAACACAGCGACGCGCATGGTGCGCCCCGTGCCGTGCGGCAGGATGGTGGTGCCGCGCACGATCTGGTCGGCGTGGCGTACGTCGACGCCAAGGCGGAAATGGACTTCGACGGTCTCGTCGAACTTGGCCGTTTCGAGCGCCTTGAGCAGGCGCATGCCTTCGAGCGGCGTGTAGACCCTGTCGGGGTCGATGGCAGCGCGGGCTGCCTGGTACTTGCGGCCGTGGGCCATGGTGCCTCCTTGTGGTTCAGGCGGCGGCCTGACGGCCGCCTCCCACCGCGAACGCCGGCTGGCGTTCGCCCGGTTGGTTCTTTGCTTACCCTTGCTCGATCGTCGGCAGACGCCCTGCGCTTAGGCCTTGTCGACCGTGATGCCCATGCTGCGCGCCGTGCCTTCGATGATGCGCATCGCGGC
>CAZFJE010000399.1:0-1697 GCA_964519555.1 uncultured Thermoleophilia bacterium | reverse complement strand
GGACGGCGATGAACGAGGTCAAGATCCTCGACGGCAACACCTTCGTGGTCAGCGATGAAGCGGGCGACATAGAGGCGTCGCTCACCGATCCGACCGGCCTGTTCTCGTTCGACACACGCTTTCTATCGAAGTGGGTGCTGACGATCGACGGTCAGCGGCTCAACCCGCTCTCGGTCGACGACCTGCAGTACTTCGAGACGCGCTTCTTTCTCGTGCCCGGCACGGGCACGGTCTACGTCGACGCCAAGCTCTCGGTGATCCGCCTGCGCGCCGTCGGCGGCGGCTTTCACGAGGTGCTCACCATCCTGAACCACGACGACAGGCCGGTCACCCTCGACGTGCGCATCGCCGCCGACAGCGACTTCGCCGACCTGTTCGAGGTGAAGGACGCCCTGAAGAAGTCGGGCGCCTATGCGCGCCGCATCGACGACGGCCGTCTCGTGCTCGGCTACAAGCGCGAGACCTTCGAGCGCGAGACCTGGATCTCGGCGACGCAGCCGGCGACGATCGACGACCAGGGCCTGAGGTTCAAGGTGACCCTCGAGCCGCACGGCCGCTGGGAGACCGACCTGCACGTCGCCACGGGGGTCGACGCGCCCGGCCAGAGCGTCGCCATCCCCAAGTACGAGGGCGGCAGCCGCAGGGCCAAGCCGAATATGGAGCGCAGCCTCGAGAAGTGGCTCGACGAGGCGCCCCGCCTGGAGTGCGACTGGGCGTCGCTCAACGCGACCTACCGGCGCAGCCTCGTCGACCTGGCGGCGCTGCGCTTCTCGCCGGTGTCGCTGCCCGGTCACTACCTGCCGGCCGCGGGCCTGCCCTGGTTCATGACCCTGTTCGGGCGCGACAGCATCTTCACCAGCCTGCAGGCGCTGCCGTTCAGCGCCGAGCTCGCGGCCACCACCCTGACAGCGCTCGGCCTGTGGCAGGGCGCCAGGGTCGACGACTTTCGCGACGAAGACCCCGGCCGCATCCTGCACGAACTGCGCTTCGGCGAGCTGACCGCCTTCGAGGAACGGCCCCACTCGCCCTACTACGGGGCCGCCGACGCCACACCGCTCTACGTGGTGCTCCTCGACGAGTACGAGCGCTGGACCGGCGACACGCGGCGTGTGCGCGCCCTCGAGCCCGTGGCGCGGGCCGCCCTCTCCTGGATCGACGACTACGCCGACCTGCAGGGCAACGGCTACGTTTCCTACAAGCGGCGCAATGAGAAGACCGGCCTCGAGAACCAGTGCTGGAAGGACTCCTGGGACTCGATCTCCTACCGCGACGGCCGCCTGCCCGGGTTTCCGCGGGCGACCTGCGAGCTGCAAGGCTACGCCTACGACGCCAGGGTGCGCGGCGCCCGTCTGGCGCGCGACGTCTGGAAGGACCCGGCCTACGCCGAGCGGCTCGAAAAACAGGCCGCCGAGCTCAAGCGCCGCTTCAACCGCGACTTCTGGGTCGAAGACGGCGAGTACTTCGCCCTGGCCCTCGACGCCGACGGCGCCCAGGTCGACGCGCTCGCCTCGAACATCGGCCATCTGCTGTGGAGCGGCATCGTCGACAAGAACAAGGCCAAGCGGGTCGTGCGGCACCTCATGAGCACGCGGCTGTACTCGGGCTGGGGTGTGCGCACGCTGGCCGAAGGCGAGGGGCGCTACAACCCGATCGGCTACCACGTGGGCACCATCTGGCCGTTCGACAACTCGTTCATC
>CAZFJE010000398.1:0-1700 GCA_964519555.1 uncultured Thermoleophilia bacterium | reverse complement strand
TCCGCAAGGCTCTCGGAGAGCTTAAGGCGAGGCGATTTTCAGCAGCCTTCTAGTGCCGTCGACCGACTTCGTCCTCGTCGCTCAGGCTGGCGTGACTTCGTCGCGCGCCTAGTAGTTCTTGTCCTCGTGCAGGTGCTTTTCGATGTCGGTCTTTATGCGGTCGGTGAGGCTGGCCTTCTCTGGCAGGATCTCGGCGCTTTCGGGCACGTTGTGCTCGGGCAGCGCAGGCACCTCGTCGGCCTTGATCGTCAGGCGCACGCAGCCGTCCTGAATGGCCGCTACCTTGTCCTGACTCACATAGCGCGGCCGGTCGAGCCAGTTGTGCATGACGCTCGGACCACCGTGATGAGTGATCGCAATGCCGTCGAAGATGTCGGCGTTCTCATCGCCGACCGGCTGGAACACCTCGCCGATCTCGACGTCGTCGGCCGACCAGACCTTCCAGTGGGGTTCGATCGACTTCCACGAGACGGTCGTTTCTTCGTCGCCTGCCATGGTCACCTCCGGGAGAGTGCTGCGGACCTGTCCTGACTTGTACCCACCGCCGGCGGCCGCGTCTCAGACGGTACCAGCATCGCTCGCGGCCGCCGTGGCGGCCGGGTCGGTCGTCGTATCCGCGTCGGTCGTGGCGGCCGGGTCGGTCGTGGCGTCCGCGTCGGTCGTGGCGTCCGCGTCGGTCGTGGCGTCCGCGTCGCGATCGAACCAGAACCGCTCCCAGCAGACCCGAGGGCTCAGCGGCGGCTGCGCGCCGTCTGACCCGCGAAGACGAGCGTAGGCCAGAACGACCGGAAGGGTGGCGCACCACGCCGCCTTGCGGCGATGCCCCAGGGCGAAGCTGATGGCCGGCAGGGCCAGCGCGGCGACCATGACGCCCGACGCGGCGCGCTTGGTGAGCGCGCCGCCGACCACCAGCGGCAGGACCAACGCAGTGGCGGGCGGGTCGTAGGCGAGCGCCGCTCCCAGGGCGGCCGCCGCGCCGCGACCACGCACCACGGCGATGTGGCCGACCACCGGCGCCACGGCAAGTGCGCCGGTCAGGTCGGGGCCGGCGCCGGCCCGGCGCCCTATGGCCGCAGGCGCCGCCCCCTTGATGAGATCGACGGCCAGCGTGGCGGCGCCCGGCGCCCAGCCCAGCGTGTGGGCCACGTTCGAAGCGCCCGGCTTGTGGTCGCCGCTCTGCGAGATGTCGCCGCCGCCCACCAGGCGGCTCACCAGGCGACCGCTGGGTACGCAGCCGAGCGCAAACGCCGCCGGCAGCCCGATCAGGGCGATGCTCGCTGTGCGGGACCTACTCACTCTGGCCGACCTCCTTGGGGTGATGGGGCGGCGGTGGGCGGGGCTGCCAAGGCAGCCCCGCCCACCGCCGCGGGAACGCTATGTGTCGGCGCCGTGGCGACGCCGTCCGCGGCCGTCTCGGGCCCGCCGCTTCGCACGAGGAAGGCCAGGCCGCCGACCGCGACCGGTATGAGCCAGGTGGCGATGCGCCACAGGATGAGGCTGGGCACGCGGATCGTCTCGGCGGTGGCCGGTCCGATGAGCGCCAGATAGCCGAGCTCGGCGACGCCGGCGCCGCCGGCCAGCGGCGAGATCGGCATGATGACCTGCAGCACCGCCTGACCCGTGATGATCGAGAACGGCCGGCCGTGCCAGCCCAGGCCGATCAGGATCAGCGGGATGATGGCGAACATCGCCACCCAGTA
>CAZFJE010000397.1:0-1700 GCA_964519555.1 uncultured Thermoleophilia bacterium | reverse complement strand
GGGAACTCGAGGTGCAGGCAGTTGGGGTAGGCCTGCTGGAGCTGCGCCATGGCGTTGAGCAGCGCACCGGGGTCGGTGAGGCGCGCGCAGATGTAGTCGTCGCGCGCCTGGTCGGCCGGCGCGCGGTCGAGCAGCTCGCGTAGCGTGCCTTCGAGCACGCGCACGCGCCGGCGTGGTTGCAGCTCGACCTGTTCGACGCTCACCCGGGCGCTGCGCGAGGCGGTGGGCGGCGCGGCGATAGCCGCGCCGCCCACCGCCTCTGAAGCTTCGCGGTCGGCCGCGTCGCCGCCGAGCGCGTCGGCCGCCGCCGCGCCGGCGGCGGCCGCGACGCCGGCGGCCTGCGGCACGGCGCTGCCGGGCGCCCCGATCTCGACGATGCTCACCGACTTGCGCTGCGCGACTTCGTCGAACGAGTAGGTGAGCAGCGAGCCGGCGTAGCGCACCGCGTCGCCGCCGACGCGCTGCGGCCGGTGCAAGTGCCCGAGGGCGACGTAGTCGAAGCCCTCGAAGAGCGCTGCCGGCACCGCGCCGGCGCCGCCCACGGAGAGCGGCCGCTCGGAGTCGCTGGTCTGGGCGCCGGCGACGAAGGCGTGGCCCACCAGGACGCTGCGCGCGTTGGCCGGCGTGGCGCAGTGGGCGCGCGCGACGAGCGCCCGCATGGCCTGCTCGTGAGTCTGGATGTCGGGCTCGCCGAGGGTGGCCCGCACCTCGATCGGGTCGGCGTAGGGCACCGCCTGCACGAGCAGCACGCCGTCGTCGTCGGCGAACGGCACGGCGAGCGCGCCGCCGCCCGGCAGGCGGCCGGCGATGTGCAGGCCTTCGGTCGCCAGGAACTGCGAGCCGAAGCCCAGGCGCGAGGGGCTGTCGTGATTGCCGGCGATGAGCACGACCGGCACGCCGAGGCCACGCACGATGCGTTCGAGGACGTCGTTCAAGAGCTCGACTGCTTCGGTGGGGGGCACGCCGCGGTCGTAGATGTCGCCGGCGATGAGCACGGCGGTCGGGCGGACGTCGGCGACGAGGTCGACAAACTGACCGAGGACGTACTGCTGGTCATCGGTGAGGTGGACGGTGTGGAACAGCCGTCCGAGATGCCAATCGGCGGTATGGATGAATCTCATGCGCGCACCTTCACGCGCGACCCTAGCACAGCCAGGGGACGGACGTGAGGCCCCCCTCGGCCGGCGACAGGCGAGGCTCGCGGGAGCTAGTCGACGACCTCGCCCTGGTCGGCCGCGCCCGGCTCGGCCCCGGTCGGCGGCTTGGTCGTGAACTGCGCCATGAGGCGGGCGATCTCGTCGTCGAGCGAGTTGAGCTCGTCCTGGGCAAGGCGCGCGCGGCGTACGGGTTCGTCGATCTCGGGGTGCGACACGCTGCCCTGTTCGGCCAGGTAAAGAGTGACCTGCGCGAGCTGTGTCTCGGCCGTCGTCAGCTCGCGCTTGAGGCTGCGGCGCTTGAGCTGGGCCTGGGCGACCTTGCGCGCGAGCTGCGCGTTGTAGGTGACTGCGTTGACCGCATTGCTCGCGGTGTCCTTACCTGCCATGACGGCCTCCTCGAAGGGCTTGGGCGGCACAGGCGCCTGCGAGCGGCATCGTATCACCGCGTCAACGGGTGGCCCGTCCGCGTTTCCCGGTCGCGCCCTGACCGCGTCGCTCCCGACCGCATTCCAGTGCTCGGCGCGGTCGCGCGCCTCTCTCTAG
>CAZFJE010000396.1:0-1735 GCA_964519555.1 uncultured Thermoleophilia bacterium | reverse complement strand
CGCGGTCGCGCTGGCGCCAGTAGCGAAAGACGATGCCCTGGCTCATGTCGAGCACCCGGCGGTGCTCCATGACCTCGCCGTTTGTGAGGTTCAACGGCAGGCCCTCGACCAGGAGCTGCAGACAGAGCCAGTCGGGTGCGCTGATGGGCTGGCGGATATGCTGCTCGCCGGTGTCGTCGCCATAAACACCAGCTACAAGGGTGACGGGCGTCGAGGCCGGTGAGCCCTCTTCGAGCGAGCCGCGCGTGCCGGTCTCGCCGTTGGCCACGGTCAGCCAGGTCTCGACCTCGCGTTCGCGAAAGGGGTCGAAGCCCTCGACTTCGAACAGCCAGCCCGAATCCGGGCTGGGCGACGGGAAGCTCTCGAGCGTCTGCACCGTGCCCGCCTCGCTGGGAGTCGCCTGAGGTGCCGGCGTGGGGCAGCGGCTCACGCCGTTGTCTCTCGCTGTGCCTCTTTGGCCGTGAATCCGTGGCTGCCCAGCTTGGCGCCCAGCGACCAGTACTCGCCGTGCAGATAGGCGAGGGCCTCAACCTTGCCGACATGCAGCCGACCGCGGGAGTCGAGCAACTCCTCGTCGCAGTGCACCGCCAGGATCTCGCCGATCATCAGGTCGTGGGCGCCGAGGCTCAAGCGGTGACGGGTGGCACACTCGATGTTGATCGGACACTCCGCGATCAGCGGCGCCGAGACGCAGGCGGCCGGGAGGGCGTGAAAGCCGCAGGCGGCGAACTTGTCGGAGTCTGGTCCCACGACACTGCCGCAGAGATCGACCTCGCGCATCTGGGTGACCCGCGGCACGTTGACCACGAACTCGTGGCTGCGCTGCAGCAGGGCATAGGCGTGACGAGTCGGTCGCAGCGAGATGCTCAGCATGGGCGGCGTCGAGCACACCGCGCCGGCCCAGGCGGGCGTGATGATGTCGGGCTCGCCACCGTCTGCTCCGGCGACGCTGACCATGACGATCGGCACCGGCAGAAGCAGGGTCGCCGGCCTGCGCTGGATCTTCATGAGACTCTCCTTCGGGCAACGCCTGGGGCTGCCATCCTAGCGCAGGGCAACCGCGGGCCGAGCGTTGCTGCGGCAGTGGTGTGTCGGCGAGGGGGGCCCAGTGCGGCCAGAATGCGAGCTACACAGGTTCGTGTGACCTCAGCAGACGGACTGTCTCCATCCAAACGTCCGTTGGCGAGCCGGCTCGTGCTAGGGCAAGTGAAGCCTCGCGCTGCCAGCTTCCCGGCGCCCTGTCGACGTTGCAGCCGAAGGCCAGAGGCATACTTCGTGCGCTGGCAGTCCGCCGTCCTGTTCTCTCTGGTTTGAGCCAAGCCTGAATCGGCAATTAGCCGTGCCATGCAAGACACCGCCATATCTCCAGCGGTCGAGAACTACCTGAAGGAGATCTACCTCCTGCAGACCAAGACCGGCGCCCCTGTCGCGACCTCGCAGCTAGCCGACCGACTGCGCGTTGCGCCGGCGTCGGTAACCGGCATGGTCGAGCGTCTCGCCCGTGAAGGACTGGTCGAGCACGTGCGCTACCGCGGTGCGCACCTGACCGACGAAGGTCGCCGCGCGGCTCTGCGCGTCGTGCGCCGTCATCGCCTCCTCGAAAGTTTCCTGGTCAGTGACTTGGGCATGGGTTGGGAGGAGGTGCACGAGGAGGCCGAGGCACTCGAACACGCGGTCTCGGAGAACATCATCGTCGGCCACGGGATCACCACAGACATCGCTTTCCTCGACAACG
>CAZFJE010000395.1:0-1775 GCA_964519555.1 uncultured Thermoleophilia bacterium | reverse complement strand
GACGAAGTCGGAGCGCCGCCCCTGGCAGAGCTCCATGACGGTGCCCACGAACTCGGTGGGCAGGATGACCGAAGCCGCCACGTAGGGCTCTTCGACGTGATCGATGCGCTGCACGTCGGGCATGTCGGCGGGGTTGCGCACCGGCACCATGGAACCGTCGATCTGGAAGACGTGGTACTCGACGTTGGGCGTGGTGGTGATCAGCTCGAGGTCGTACTCGCGCTCCAGGCGCTCGCGCACGATGTCCATGTGGAGCAGGCCCAGAAAGCCGCAGCGAAAGCCGAAGCCCAGGGCCTGCGAAGTCTCAGGCTCCCACGACAGGGCGGCGTCGTTCAAGGTGAGCTTCTCGAGCGCGTCGCGCAGCTCGCCGAACTTGTCGCCCTCGGTCGGGAACAGACCGCAGAAGACCATGGGGTGCACGACCTTGTAGCCGGGCAAGGCATGTTCGGCGGGGCGCTTGAGCGCCGTGATGGTGTCGCCCACGCGCACCTGGGCGACCTCTTTGACGCCGGTGATGATGTAGCCGACCTCGCCGGTCTCGAGGCGCGGCATGGCCGTCATCTCGGGACCGAAGTAGCCGAGCTCCTCGACCTCGACCTTCTGGCCGGTGCCCATCATCTGCACCATCTCGTGGCGCGCGAACGAGCCGTCGACCACGCGCACGTAAGCCACCACGCCGCGGTACTGGTCGTACTGCGAATCGAACACCAGCGCCCGCGAGGGCGCCTGGGGGTCACCGCCGGGGCGCGGCGTGCGCGCCACCACGGCTTCGAGCACGTCCTCGACGCCGGCGCCGGTCTTGGCCGAGATGGTGAGCAGCTCTTCGTAGGTGGCGCCGGTGAGCTCGTGGACCTCGAGCTCGGTCTCGGCCACGTCTGATGCGGGCAGGTCGATCTTGTTGAGCACGGGGATGATCTCGAGGTCGTTGTCGAGGGCCAGGTAGGCGTTGGCCACGGTCTGCGCCTCGACGCCCTGGGTGGTGTCGACCACCAGGACGGCGCTCTCGCAGGCGGCCAGCGAGCGCGAGACCTCGTAGGTGAAGTCGACGTGGCCGGGGGTGTCGATCAGGTTGAGCTGGTAGGTCTGGCCGTCACGGGCCTTGTAGTCGATGCGCACGGCCTGTGCCTTGATCGTGATGCCGCGCTCGCGCTCGAGATCCATGGAGTCGAGCAGCTGTTCCTTCATGTCGCGCGCCGTCACGCTGCCCGTGAGCTCGAGGATGCGATCGGCCAGCGTCGACTTGCCATGGTCGATGTGGGCGATGATCGAGAAGTTGCGGATGTGATCGAGGTCCATCGTCAAGCCTTACACTAGCGGAAGGTCAGGGTCGGCGTCCGTTCTTCGCGGCGCCGCCTCGGTGGCCGGCGTCGACGCTCACGGCACCCGCTCTGGCGACGCCGCCTGGGTGGCGCGAGACGACGATCACGGCACCTGCTCGGTCTCGGCGGGCGGCACCACGCGGTTGCGCCCGCGGCGCAGCAGCAGGTTGACGACCGACAGCTCCTCGACCCGCAGCGCCTTGGCCGCCCCCAGGTAGACGAGGCCGCCGGCGCCGAACACCGCGACGACCACTAAGGTCAGCGGCACGAGGCCGCTGTCGGCAAACGAGCGCAGCCCGTGCCACAGCCCGTAGCTCACCGCCGCGAGCGCCGCCGAGCAGGTCAGTGCCTTTCCCAGGCTCACGAGAATGCGACGGCCGTCGACCCATTCGATCTGGCGCCGCATCAGCACGAGCAGCGCGACGAAGTTGAAGGCCGACACGATCGAGGTCGACA
>CAZFJE010000394.1:0-1779 GCA_964519555.1 uncultured Thermoleophilia bacterium | reverse complement strand
GCGCGCCAGGATGCTCGCCAGCTTGGTGTTGCCCGATGTCTCGGCCTGCAGCCAGCTGGTCAGGTTGCCGGAGTCGTAGATCGGAAGTGACTTCCGGGACCACGGTCTGGGTGGTCGTCGTGGTGGCCATGCTCACGCAGATGGTTGGCGATCTCGGCGTTCATGTTGCCTTCGGGCACGTCGCCTCCATTCAGGACGGTCTGGGCATAAGGAATGCCGGGCAGAGGGCCCATCGAGGGGCCGCCCTGCCCGGCTGTCGAGCGACGCCTGCCGAGGCGCCGCAGCTTCACTCGGTCTCTTTAGAAGGCGACGATTCCTTCGCCACCGACCGCGTTAGGCACAGTCACGCTGCCGATCGAGGTGAGTGAGCCGTCGTTGTTCACGCGGAACTCATCGACGATCCCGTTGCCGCCGGTCTGGACGTAGAGATACTGACCGCCCCAGGAGGCCGCAGAGTCGACGGCCCCCGGATCAGTGGCGGTGTTGCCCAGCAGCGAGAGGCTGCCACCCGGGCCCGACTGAAAGCCGCTCACCGACGGGGTGCCGGCGTTGGAGGCATAGAAGAAGCTGCCCACGCGAGTGACCCAGCAGGTCGCCGCCTGGCCGGTCGGCACCGTGACGATCGGGGTGATCGTGCGGTTCCAGTTGAGGGTAAAGCTCGCCAGGACGTTGGGACCCGCCTCAGCGACGATGAGGTTGCCGGCCCCGTTGAAGCTGACGGCAAACGGCACGGCGGCGGCGATCGTGTTGACTACCGGCGTGTCCGACAGACGTCCGTAGCGCCGGACGCGGAACACGTCGACGGCGTTGGTGTTGGCCTTAGTCGTGACGATCAGCTCGCGGCCGTCAGGAGAGAAGGCGACCTGACCGGGCGTGCGCGTGAACTGAGGTGTGGCCATCGGGTCCAGACCGAGTGCTCGGTTCGATCCCCAGATGGGGGCCAGACCATGATGGCGCACGACAAAGCCCTGCACGGATCCGCCGTTCAAAGCGTTCAGCACGTAGACCAGCTCACCGTGCACGGCCACACTGGCGGGGAAGGTCCCGCCTGAGCTTAGGACTTGGACCAGGTGCAGCCGGTCGCCACGCACAGTGAAGACCGAGACGGTATTACTGCCTGCGTTGACGGCAAACAGCAAGGCGTGCCGGCGGTCATAGGTCAGCGAGCCCTGCGAGGCCAGATGGTCGACGACCGATCCGGTCAGCATGCCGCCCAATCCACCGGTGGCATAGGTCTTCTTCCAGGCCAGCATGCCGTCGGCCGCCCGCTTGTAGACGACCACCTGATTGCCGGCGAGGTTGTCGTTTTGCACGAACACGATGTGGCGGGCGCCTTGATGGAAGAAGGAGTGCGACGGGGCTGTTCTGGCCGATGCGGCGGGTACCAGGATCGCACCCACGGCAAGGATCGCAGCAGCAATGAGCAGAAGTCTCATGCGATTCATGATTTCTCCTCCAGTTGACTCCTGGTGCGCGCTTTGCCTTCCCCCTTTCCCCGGACATCGAAAGGCGTTTGCCAACCTGCCTCAGCACCATGGCGGGCCCCTCGGTCTTCGGGCCCTGGACTAGACCCGAGCGCCGGCGGCGCGGTGTTGTGCACGACCGATGGTCGCTGATCGTCGCCGAGAGCACGGTCAGTCCGCGGTCACGCCTGGGCGGGCAGCCGGTTGCCTCGACAGTTGGCATCAAGCGTCCACATCGAGCGCCTGGGCGATGTCTGGATGGTGCAGGTCGAGAGGTCGTTGTACGAACAGTTCGTCCAGTAGCCTGCGTTCCAAG
>CAZFJE010000393.1:0-1796 GCA_964519555.1 uncultured Thermoleophilia bacterium | reverse complement strand
CCCGCCTGGAAGCCGGAGTTCTACCCGGCCGACGTCGCGGCATCGCGCTTTCTCGAGCACTACGCCGGCCGCCTGAACTGCGTCGAGATCAACTACACGTTCCGCCGCACGCCGCGCGCCTCGACCCTCGAGGCGTGGGCGCGGGGTACGCCGCCCGGCTTTGTGTTCGCGGTCAAGGCGCACCAGCGCATCACCCACGGGGCGCGCCTGCGCGACGTCGCCGAGCCGACCGCCTTCTTTCTTGCCTCCCTCGAGCCGCTGCGCGCGGTCGGCAAGCTCGGTCCCGTCCTGTTCCAGCTGCCGCCCTACCTGCACTGCGACGTGGCCCGCCTGGCCGCCTTTCTCGAGCTGCTGCCCGACTGGCTGCGCGCGACGATCGAGTTTCGCCACGACTCGTGGCTGACCGACGAGGTCTACGCGTTGCTGCGCGAGCGGGGCGTGGCGCTGTGCGTGATCGAGTCGGAAAAGTTCACGGTGCCCCACGTGGCCACGGCCGCGTTTGTCTACGAGCGGCTGCGCAAGCCCGTCTACTCAGACGACGACCTCGCGGTCATCGCCGCGCGGGCGCGCGGCCAACGTGCCCAGGGTCTCGACGTCTTCCTCGTGTTCAAGCACGACGAGACGGCGGTCGGGGCGCTCGAGGCGGAGTCGCTGCTCAAGGCGGCGTGACGGTCGCGGGCGCTGCGGCAGGCACCGGCGCCGGCTTCGGTGGTGGCGGCCTCAGCGTTCGATCTCGGGTCGGCGCCCGCCCAGGGTGGCCCAGGCGACCAGTCCAGACACGAGGATCACGACGCCGGCCACGACCAGCGAGATCGACAACCCCGTGCGAAAGGCGCCGTAGGCGGCGTCGACCACGTGGGCGACGATCGGACCGAAGGCCTTCTCGGCCGCCGCCGCGCCGCCGCTGCCTTTGGGCACCTGACCGGTCTCGACGGCGTTGATGACCACGGTGCGAAAGCCGGCGGGTATGCCGAGTTGAGCCAATCGGCGAGTGAGGTCGACTGTGAGATGGCCGTTGACCAGCGAGCCCAGCACGGCCACGCCCACCACCGACCCTAGCTCGCGGCTGGTCGTGGTGGCGCCGGCGGCCATGCCGGAGTGCTCGGGGGGCACGACGCCCAGCGCGACCGAGGTGACCGGCACGACCGCGCAGCCGAAGCCCAGGCCGGCCAGTGCAAGGCAGGGCGCCAGCGTGACGAAGCTGATGTGGCCGCGCAACGCGAGGTCGGTGGAAAGCAGGCCGGCGCCGGCTGCCAGGCAGCCGAGCAGGGTCGGCAGGCGCGGCCCGGCGCGGGCGACCCAGCGCCCGGTGAGCGCCGAGGCGACGATCATGGCGACCGCCATGGGCACGAACAGGGCCGCCGTGCGGTAGGCGGAGTAGCCCACCACGACCTGCAGGTAGAGCGCCGTGAAGAAGAAGATCGAGAAGATGCCGAAGTAGGCCGCAAAGGCGACCGACAGCGAGCCGCTGAACGGCGCCCGCCGCAGGTACGACAGGTCGAGGATCGGCGCCGGGCTGCGCAGCTCGACGACCACGAACAGTGCGGCCGCCACGGCGCTCACCACGAAGAGCGTGAGCACCGCCGGGTCGCGGTAGCCGGTCGTCTCGCCGTGGATCACGGCGAAGATCGCCGCGCCCAGCGTGACCGGTCCCAGCACGAAGCCGGCGACGTCCATGCGGCCCGACTGCGGGTCGACGCTCTCGGGCACGGTGACGAGCGCGGCCAGCAAGACGAGCAGGCCGGCGGCGAGGTTGAACCAGAACACGGTGCGCCAGCCGCCCAGGCCCACCAGCA
>CAZFJE010000392.1:0-1857 GCA_964519555.1 uncultured Thermoleophilia bacterium | reverse complement strand
ACTTCCTCACCATGGGCGTCATCTTCCCGTGGACCTTCGTGTGGGCGCCCGAGGCGTTCCCGGGCGTCTCGGTCTGGATGGCCTGCCTCTTCGCGACGCTCCTCGAGCTGCCCATCGCCCTCGCTTACGTGTGGATGGCCACGGCCATGCCGCGCTCCGGCGGCGACTACGTGTTCCAGAGCCGCGTGCTCGGCGGGGCCATCGGCTTCCCCGTCGTGATGAGCGGTTTCGTGATCTGGATCTTGCAGTGGCTGGCTCTCGCCGGCTGGCTGTTCGCCACCCTCGGTCTCGCGCCGCTGTTCCTGGGCCTCGGCGTGCACTACAACAGCAGCAGCCTTATCAACGCCGGCATCTGGTCCGAAGGCCACACGGGCGTCGTTGTATCCAGCATCATCGGCGCGGCGGTCATGGCGGTCCTGCTGGTGACCGGCTTCAAGAACTACGTGCGTCTGCAGTATCTGATGTTCGCCGGGACCGGCGTCATCGTGGTCATCATGCTGGCCCAGTTCCTGCGCACCGACCCGGCGCACTTCGCCGTTGCGATCAACCATTTCAACGGCATCGTCGACAAGAACCCGGCCTATTACACCTGGCTGCAGCACGACGTGAGCGCCGCCGGCTTCAACATCTCGCCGAAGTTCGCGCTGGGGGCCACGCTGCTCGCCGCACCGATCGCCTGGACAAGCACCCAGTGGGCGACCTACAGCGTGGAGCAGGGCGGCGAGATCAAGGGCGCTCGCGTCTTCAAGAACCAGATGTTCATCATCGTCGGTTCGCTGATCGCGGTCGGCATCGTCCTGGCGCTCATCGCCTGGGCCGAGCAGCGCGCCGTCGGCACCGGCTTCTTCAACGCTGCGTCGGCTTCGTACTACGGCGCCATCAGCAAGTCGGGCACCGGCATCGGTAGCGTGCTGCCCTTCCCGGGCGTGCTCGCCATCGTCATCTCGCCGAACCCCATCATCACGGTGCTCGTGGCCTTCGGCTTCATGCTGGCTTCGCTGCAGATCACCTGCAACTGCTACATCGGCTGTACCCGCATCATGGTCGGCATGTCGCTCGACCGCACGCTGCCGGCGTGGTTCTCGAAGGTCAGCTCGCGCTTCCGTACGCCGGTCAACGCCCACCTCATCTACTTCATCCTGGGCGCGGGAGCGATCGTCGGCTACAGCTACGTGACGAAGTGGGCGACCATCACGCTCGGCGTCACCTTCGCCTGCGGCTATGTGTTCGTGCTCAGCTGTCTGGCGGCTGCCCTGCTGCCGTACCGCGCCAAGGCGCTGTACGAGGCTTCGCCGGGGGCGAAGTACAAGTTGGCAGGCATACCACTGGTGACCATCTTCGGCGTCATCGGCTTCATCTTCGGAGCAGCCGCCGTGGTCGCCTTCCTGACGAAGAAGGGCTATGGCCTGATCGGCACCTCGCCGGGCCTGACGTACGCGATCGTCGGCGGCATCTTCCTGGTCTGCTTGGTCTACTACTGGATCAGCCGCTACTACCAGAAGGGCAAGGGCATCGACGTGTCGTATGCCTTCCTCGAGGTGCCGCCCGAGTGACGGGACCGTTCCAGGCACGATAGCGCACGCACCAACGCGAGCGCCGAGCCCCCGGCTCGGCGCTCGCACTTCGAAGAGGGGACCACAGGCATGACTGACATCACTCCCGAACAGGTGATCTCGCAGATCGACGAGTGGCGCGGCAGGCCCACGCACTGTGTCGTGCTGGGGGGCGGCATCACCAACAACAACTACCTGGTCACGATCGACGGCACACCCGGCGAGCCCGGTGTGGGGCGTTTCGTGCTCCGCATCCCCGGCGACGGCACCGACACCTTCATCGACCGTGAGCGCGAGCACAGAA
>CAZFJE010000391.1:0-1899 GCA_964519555.1 uncultured Thermoleophilia bacterium | reverse complement strand
GCCGGCGCACGACCCGCGACGTCGACGTGCTGCTCGTGGTGAGCGACCCGTCGGTGCGCGGACTCACGACCGCCGGTCGCGTCGTGTCACTGATCGACGAGCTCAAGACCGAAGTCGGCGCGCATTACCTCATCATCAACCGCGCCAATGGCGCGATCACGCCCGAGCTGGAGCGCACGGTGAGCGAGCTCGGCCTCAATCTGGCGGCCACGTTCCAGGCCGACGCGACCATCGCCCGCCTCGACGCGCAGGGCAAGGCGGTCGTCGAGGCGCCACAAGACAACGACGTGTACGAGGGTCTCCGGCCGCTGGTCGACCGGATCCTCCCTCAACTGCGAAAGGAGACCCTCAGTGCTGATCATCGGTGAGACTATCCATATCATCTCTCCGCGCGTCAAAGAGGCCATCGAGGCCCGCGACGCGGCCCACATCCAGAAGATCGCCAAAGAGCAGGTCGATGCGGGCGCCGGCATCCTCGACCTGAACATCGGGCCGCAGCGTAAGCTCGGTCACGAGGTCATGCCCTGGATCGTCGAGGCCGTGCAGGATGTCACCGACGTTCCGCTGTCGCTCGACACCACCAACCTCGCCGCCATGGAGGCCGGTCTCAAGGTCTGCCGCAACAAGGCCATCTTGAACTCCGCCTCGGCCGACCCCGAGCGCCTCGACCCGATCATGCAGCTCGCCGCCAAGTACGGTGCCGGCGTGATCGCCCTCACCATGGGCGTCGACGGCATCCCCACGACCTCTGACGGTCGCGTGGGCATCGCCATGGAGTCGCTGCTGCCCGCCGCCGAGGCCGCCGGCCTGCCCATCGAAGATGTCTATCTCGACCCGCTTGTCCTTACCGTGACCTGCAACCAGGACGTCGCCCAGGCGTCGGTCGAGGCCATCCGCATGTTCAAGATGGTCAGCGATCCCGCCCCGACGACCACGGTCGGCCTGTCGAACATCTCCAACGGCTGCCCGGCCGAGACGCGTCCGCTGATCAACCGGACCTTCCTCGTGATGCTCATGGCCGCCGGTCTCGACACCGCCATCGCCGACCCGCACGACGCCCTCCAGATGGACTGGATCCGCATCATCGACAGCCGCGACGACTCGACCCCCGTCGGCCGCCTCGTGCTCGCGCTCTACGACTCGACGGCGCTCATGGGCGACCTCGACGAGGACCTCGTCGACACCGACGATCCCGACCAGGTGGCGATTCTCAAGACCTACCGCATGCTGCATAATCGGGTCCTGTACGCAGACTCGTACCTGCGGTTCTGAGTCAAAAGGGAGCTATTGCCACATGAGCACTCGTAATCTCGAAAACCTCTTCAACCCCAAGTCGATCGCCGTCATCGGCGCGTCGAACACCCCGGGCTCGGTCGGCTACATCCTGACGCGCAACCTGATCGGCGCGCAGTACCAGGGCGTCGTCTACCCGGTCAACCCTAGAGCGCGGGCCATCCAGGGCATCCTCGCCTACCCGAACATCGGCGCAGTGCCCGACAAGGTCGACCTGGCGATCATCGCCGTGCCGGCCAAATTCGTGCTCGACGTCGTGCGCGAGTGCGGCGAAGCCGGCGTGGCCAGCTCCGTGATCGTCACCGCCGGCTTCAAAGAGACCGGCGCCGGCGGCAAGGACCTCGAAGAGCGGGTCGTCGCCACCGCCAAGTCCTACGGCCTGCGCATCGTCGGCCCCAACTGCCTGGGCTACGTACGCCCGTCCTGCAGCGTCAACGCCACCTTCGCCGAGACCGTCCCCGAAGCCGGCCGCGTGGCCTTCATCAGCCAGTCGGGCGCCCTGGGCACTGCGGTGCTCGACTGGGCCAGCGCCAACAAGGTGGGCTTCTCGGCCTTCGTGTCGGTGGGCTCCATGTGCGACGTCGACTTCGGCGACCTGATCGACTA
>CAZFJE010000390.1:0-1911 GCA_964519555.1 uncultured Thermoleophilia bacterium | reverse complement strand
GCAAGGTCTGCGAAGGCAAGCCCCCATGGCAACGCCCTTACCGGTCAGAGGCGTAAGTACGCGCGTGCCGAGACTGGATGAGCGGCTGCGAAAAGGGTAGTCTGACCACGCTCACAAACGAGGCTGGAAGCACACCTCACAGGGGGCGTTATGCTTGAGTACACAGCCGTGTTAGTAGGCGCCGGTGGCGGACCAACGCTTGCCGGCGGGCTGGTCACGCTCGTCATCTGGATTCTGTCAATGTACTTCGCCCGGAAGATCGCCATCCGCAAGGGCCGCAGCCCATGGCTCGGCCTGATCCTGGGGTTTCTGTTGTCGTTCATCGGCTTAATCATCGTGGCCGTGTTGCCGCGCAAGGGCCCGCGCGTGGCGCCAGCCACCGATGGCTACGCAGAGTACTCGTCGCCACCCCCTCCCCCGGTGGCGTCAAAGGCTACGCCGCCGTGGGCGGCTCAGTCGACACCTTCACCCCTGCCGCCGGCGGCACCTGCCCGCGAGACGCCTCAGGCCGCTCCCCCGGCACCACCGGCGCCCGAAGCCGCTCCGCCGGCCCCTCAGGTAACAGCACTATCACCGCCGCCGGAGGCCGCTCCGCCGGCTTCGCCGGAAGTCTGACCGGATGAGGAAGTCGGCGCCCGAACAACAATGAGCCGACAGGCTAAGGGGGTGCTATGAGCTTGCTTGTGGCAGTTTTCAATACCACGGAGGGCTGGTCCGGCAAGACCATCCCGGGAGTATCGCGATGATCATCGCGTCCTTTGGCAGCACATCCGGTTGGGCTGGTCGACAGGTCGAGTACGATAACGGCCGCTTCTCGGTGAACGGAGAGGCGTTCTCGCTTGAGGATCTGCTGTCAGCAGACCAGCAGGGACTGATCGTTTGGGCATACGACGGTCTGCGCGAGTGGGCACAGGGGCTGCAGCCAGCGCCTGCGAGGACGGCCAAGGCGCTAAGGGGTTCGCCACAAGGAGAAGCCATGGGACTGTTCGCACGCAGAGACAAGCGCACCAAGGCGCACACGCTCAAGCCTGGCGAAGAGATACGCCGCGCCTGCCAGCACTGCGGCAAGGAGTGGTTCGTGACCGGGCGTGACATCGTGGCAGAGCACTCGGCGCTCACCCGCGGTGCCGGCGTGAGCCGCGGTCTGGTCGAGTTCGGCAGCGCGCTGTCGGGCAACGGAGGCGGCACCGCTCTGGCGCTTCGCCTCGAGCGCGAGCGCGCGAGCGCGCTGGCCACCAGCCGCTGCCCCGGCTGCGGATCCGCGACATTCGTTCAGAACCTCGCCTGACCGGGCCAGGTTGGCGCACGCGGCGCTGCGGGCCCGCGATCGAGCAACCACGCCGCACCGACAAAGTGCCCGTCGGGGGCCCTTTCGCCGCCCCGTGAGACAAGGCCTGGGGTCCCGCTCGGAAGCTCTGCTCTGGCGACTGCTCGTCTACTGCGGGGGCTTGGCAGCTGGCGGCGCGGGCACTGCGTCCGGGTCCGTCTTGCCTTCGACCACGGGCGGCGCCAGCGCGGCCGTCAGTTCCTCGGGTTCGAAGCCCAGCGCGTCCAGGTCGGCGGACATCGCCTTGAGGTCGAGGACCTCCATCGACAGCAGGCCGGCGTCCCAGGTGTTCTCCTGCGCCGCGCGGTTGTCGGCGATGCGGTAGGCCTTCACCTGTGCCGGCGAGAGGTCGCGGGCGACGTGGACGGGCACCGTGTCCTGGCCCAGGTGGCGCGCAGCGAGCAGGCGCGTGTGGCCTGCGATCACGACGCCGTCCGCGTCGACGACGATCGGCTGGCGCCAGCCGTAGGCGGCCAGCGATGCAGCGACCTTGGCGACGGCGTGCTCGCCCAGGCGCCGCGGGTTGTTGGCGTAGGGCGTGACCTTGTCGATGGGCCACCACTGGAGCGAGAACTTGCGGTCTG
>CAZFJE010000389.1:0-1911 GCA_964519555.1 uncultured Thermoleophilia bacterium | reverse complement strand
CAGTTCGGCGACGAGATCGCCATGCTGGTCGACGGCGTCACCAAGCTGACCAAGATCAGCTTCAACTCGACCGAAGAAGAGCAGGCCGAGAACTACCGCAAGATGATCGTGGCGATGGCCGAGGACATCCGCGTCATCCTCATCAAGCTCGCCGACCGCCTGCACAACATGCGCACGCTGGGATACCTGGGCAAGCAGAAGCAGATCCAGAAGTCCAAGGAGACTCTCGAGATCTACGCGCCGCTGGCTCACCGCTTGGGCATCAACAGCCTCAAGTGGCAGCTCGAAGACCTGGCTTTCGCCGCCCTGCATCCGCGCAAGTACGCCGAGATCGAGCGCATGGTGTCGCAGCGCCGCGCCGATCGCGAGGACTACATCGTGAACGCCGCGCACTTCCTCGAGGACGAGCTCTCGAAAGTCGGCGTGCGCTCCGAGATCACCGGCCGCGCCAAGCACTTCTATTCGATCTACGTCAAGATGAGCCGGCGCGGCAAGGAGTTCAACGAGATTTTCGACCTGACCGCGCTGCGCGTCCTGGTCGACACGGTCAAGGACTGCTACGGCGCGATCGGCGTGATCCACGCCGTCTGGAAACCCATCCCCGGGCGCTTCAAAGACTACATCGCGATGCCCAAGTTCAACCTGTACCAGTCACTGCACACCACCGTGATCGGCCCCGGCGGCAAGCCGCTCGAGATCCAGATCCGCACCTTCGACATGCACCAGACCGCCGAGTTCGGCGTGGCCGCGCACTGGCTCTACAAGGCCAAGGGCGACGGCGACCGCCCGGCCGACAAGCTGGCCTGGCTGCGGCAGATGATGGAGTGGCAGTCCGACACCGCCGGCGACCCCCGCGAGTTCATGGACACGCTGCGCATCGACCTCTTCGAAGACGAGGTCTTCGTGTTCACGCCGAAGGGCGAGGTCAAGAGCCTGGCGGCGGGCTCCACGCCCATCGACTTCGCCTACGCCGTGCACACCGACGTGGGCGCGCACTGCGTGGGCGCCAAGATCAACGGCCGCATCGTGCCGCTGCACACCAAGCTGAACTCGGGCGACATCATCGAGGTCATCACCTCACGTTCGAGCCGCGGCCCGTCGCGCGACTGGCTGGGCATCGCCACCACGCCGCGCGCGCGCCAGAAGATCCGCCAGCATTTCCGTCGCGAGCAGCGCGAGGACTCCGAGCACTCGGGCCGCGACCTGCTGCAGGAGACCCTGCGCCGCCAGGGCCTGCCTGCGCAGAAGCTGCTCTCGTCCGACGTCTTCTCGCATATCGTCAAAGAGCTCGGCTACCAGAAGGCCGACGACCTGTACGTGGCGCTCGGTTCGGGCCGCATCCCGGTGCGCGCCGTGGTCAACCGGGTCATGCAGCACAGCGGCAGCGAGCAGGCGGCCGTCCCCGAGGTCGCGATGCTGCCCACCGAGCCCAACGCAGGGGCTCTGGCGAGCGCCTCGTCGAGCGAGTTCGGCATCGCCGTCGAGGGCATGAGCGACATCGTCGTACGCATGGCCAAGTGCTGCAAACCCATCCCCGGCGACGAGATCGTCGGCTACATCTCGCTGGGCAAGGGTGTCACCATCCATCGCGCCGAGTGCAAGAACGCACGGGCGCTGCTCGCCAAGAACCGCGAGCGCTTCACCACCGTCACCTGGGAGGGCCTCGGCGTGCAGGCCTTCCGCGTCGAGCTGCAGATCGAGGCGCTCGACCGCAACCACCTGCTCGAAGAGATCGCCCGCACCCTGTCGGACTCGGGCGTGAACATCGTGGGCGCGGCGGTGCAGACGCTGCCCGACGGCATAGTCAGGGACCGCTTCGTCTTGGAGATCGGCGACGTGCATCAGGTCGCCAACGTGATCGCCAACCTGAAGGCCATCGGCACCGTCTACGACGCCTACCGGGTGGTCTCG
>CAZFJE010000388.1:0-1929 GCA_964519555.1 uncultured Thermoleophilia bacterium | reverse complement strand
GTCGTAGTTGACGATCGAATCGATTGCCTCTTGGATGAGCTCGTCTCGGTTGGCCATAGCGGGCAACTCCTCCTCAAAAGTCGTGCCGTCCCCTCGCGCGTCGCAAGCGATGCAAAACCGTGCGACCTGCGCCCTCACGTGCCGTGGAGCCATGGAGGGCTGCCCGGCGTCGTGCACAAGTATACAGGACGACCCGAGGGCAAGCCGCCGCCGGCTTTCGCACCGACGGCCACATGCCGCGGGCGACTTGATACACTGCAAGAATGCGGTACCACGGCGCCGTCATCCGGCCTCCGAGCGAAGCCTCGAGCCTGATCGTCCAGGTGACCTATGGCTGCTCCAACGCCTCGTGCGACTTCTGCGCGACCTACCTCGACAAACCCTTCGCGGTGCGCCCGACCGACGAAGTCGCCGCCGATTTCGCCGAGCTTCCGCTCGCCGTCAAAGAGCGCGTGCGACGCGTCTTTCTGGCCGACGGCGACGCCCTGGCGCTGTCGCGCCGGCGGTTGCTCGACGTGCTCGCGCTGCTCCACCACGAGCTACCGGCGCTCGAACGGGTGAGCTGCTACGCCAACGCTCACAACCTGCTGGTCAAGAGCGCCGACGACCTGCGCGCCGTGCGCGCGGCCGGCCTCGAGCTGCTCTACCTGGGCCTCGAGTCGGGCGACGACCCGACCCTCGCGGCCATCCACAAAGGCGTCACGGTCGCCCAGCAGATCGAAGGCTGCGCCAAGGCCACGGCGGCCGGCCTCGACCTGTCGATCACGGCGATCCTCGGCGTGGCCGGCGCGCGGCGCTCGCTCGTGCACGCCGCCGCCACCGGGGCGGCCCTGTCGGCCATCGATCCCCGCTACATCGGCATCCTCAGCCTCATGGTCGTGCCCGGTACGCGCCTGGCGGCGCGCGTCGCCCGCGACGAGTTCGTCGTGCCCGAGGCGCTCGCCATGCTGCGCGAGCTGCGCGAGATCATCGCCGCCACCGTCGTGACCGACGCCGTGTTTCGCTCCAATCACGCCTCGAACTACCTGCCCGTCGGTGGCCGGCTGCCGCACGACAAGCAGGCCATGCTGGCCGCCCTCGACGCCGTGCTTGCGGCGCCGCAGAACACACGATTCAAACCCGAGGGGTTGCGGCTGCTGTAGTGTAGGAACGTGCGTCGCGCAGGGTCACGAAAGTAGACCACCGGGGGGAGGTCCCAGGTGCGCAGGCTCGAAGTGCAGGTCGCTCACGTTCGGCCCGTCGACGCTGCCGGCGCCGCCACCGATGCGCTCCAGGTCATGGCGCGCAACCTCGACGCCGAAGCGATCGAGATCGTCGGCTGCGCCGTCGTTCTGCCGCTCGGCTTGCGCATACGCTCCGCCCCGCCCCGCCTGGCCTATCCGTTCCTGCTCGAACCCGGGGCCCAGTGCAGCGACCGCTTCGACTGCCGGGCGATCGCCAGGCTGGCCCGCGAGGCGGGCTACTCGGGGCGCGTCGAGCTCGTGGCGCTGTTCCTCGAGGTCGGCGACTTCAACCAGTCGCTCCTGGGACGCGTGGGGCGCCTGCCGGCGCCGCTGGCGAGCGCGGTCGGCATAGACCACCGCAGCGGGCCGTTCGCCTTCGACATCGATCGCTGGTCGCGGTCAGAGCGCGGACTCGGTCGCGATGCGGATTACGGGATCGGCGGCTAGCGCGGCCCTTCGTCGCGCAGGTACGAGCCGTAGCCGCGCTTGAAGGTGGTGGCAGCGTACTTCTGCAGCTTCCATTCGGGAATGCGGCACTGCGGACAGGCCTCGAAGAACAGCTTGTTGCGCAGCCAGCGCGCGGAGCGGCTCGTCTTTGAGTCGCGCACGATCATGACCTTGCCGCAGTGCGTGGTAAGGCGCGCCCGCGATCCCAGCACCTCGAACTCCTTGATGCCGTGCAGCAGCCCGCGCCGCGACGGCCAGA
>CAZFJE010000387.1:0-1935 GCA_964519555.1 uncultured Thermoleophilia bacterium | reverse complement strand
CGCTACGAGCTCGAGCTCAAGGCGAAGCAGGCGCGCAAGCATCAGAGCAACATCATCATCAAAGAGATCAAGTTTCGCCCGAAGATCGACGCACACGATTACGAGACAAAGAAAGGTCACGTCGTGCGCTTCCTCGAGCACCAGGACAAGGTGAAGGTGACGATCATGTTCCGCGGCCGCGAGCTGGTTCACCCCGAGCGCGGAGAACAGCTGCTCATGCGGCTCGCCGAGGAGCTCAAGGAGCTTGCGGTCATCGAGTCCAAGCCCAACCTCGACGGTCGCAACATGATCATGATGCTCGCGCCCGTGAAGTCGTAAGGAGAGGGTGCTCATGCCCAAAATGAAGACCCATAGCGCTACCAAGAAGCGCTTTCGCCTGAGTGCGAACGGCAAGATCGTCCGTCGCAAGGCCTTCAAGAGCCACATCCTCGAAAAGAAGACCTCCAAGCGCAAGCGCGGTTTTCGCAAGAACGACCTGGTCAGCCAGAGCGACCGAAGAGAAGTTCTCACGCTCCTCGGCAAACGCTGAAGGCCGTGAGAGAGCGGGGCGGCAGACGACCGGCTTAGGTCGCGCCCCCGCTCACCGGATCAAGGAGTACAGAAATGCCTCGAGTCAAGCGAAGCGTTAACGCGCGCAAGAAGCGCCGCAAGGTCCTCGAGCAGGCCAAGGGCTACCGCGGCACTAAGCACTCGAGCTATCGCCGCGCCAAAGAGCAGGTCCAGCACAGCCTCAAGTACGCCTATCGCGACCGCCGCGTGCGCAAGCGCGAGTTCCGCAAGCTGTGGATCGTGCGCATCAACGCCGGCGCCCGCGAGCAGGGCCTCTCGTACAACGCCTTCATGCACGGCCTCAAGCTCGCCGAGATCGAGCTCGACCGTAAGGTGCTGGCCGACATGGCCGTCGCCGACCCCGCCTCTTTCGCCGCGCTCGTAGAGCAGGCCAAGGTGGCGCTCACCGACGCGGCCAAGGCCGCGTAGGCCGCGCCGTCTCCGAGGCAGGTCGACCGCGTGGGGTTTTAGCCGCCCTTACGAGCACTGAGAACCCGCTCGTCAAGCGGGCGGCTTCGCTGCACGTCCGCAAGTACCGTCAGCGCGAGCGCGCCTTCCTGGTCGAGGGCGACGATCTCGTGGCGGCCGGCTTGGCGGCCGGCTTGCTGCCCGAAGCGGTCTTCGTGGTCGGCGAGCCCGGCGACATCGCCGCAAGGCTGGCCGAATCGGGCCACCCCTTAGCTGACGCTCCGGTCTACGCGATCGACGCGCGGGTGGCCGCCCGGCTGTCGACCCTCGAAACGCCGCCCGCCCAGATGGCGGTCTTCGGGCTGCCCCAGGCGCCGCCGCTCGGCGAGTCGCGGGGCACCGCCGCAGCCGACCATGCGCTGGGCCTTGTCGTGTACGCCGACCGTCTGGCCGACCCCGGCAACCTGGGGACGCTCGTGCGGGCGGCGGCGGCCTTCGCCGCCACCGCCCTGGTCGCCTCGCCGGGTTCGGTCGATCTCTTCTCGCCCAAGGTCGTGCGCGCCGGCATGGGCGCCGTGTTCGGGCTGCCCCTCTATCAGGACATGACCCTCGAGCAGGTCGTCGGCGAGCTCGGTGCCCGCACTGTGTACGGTCTGGTGGCTCACGGCGGCGCGCCGCTCGACGGCGTGGCTCAGGCCGCGCCCGACGCCGCGCCCACGGTGCTCGTCGTCGGCGCCGAACGCGCCGGTCTCAGCCCCGAGACGCTGGCCTTCGTCACCGATCTGCTCACCATCCCGCTGGCCGGGGCCACCGGCGCGGGGGTAGAGTCGCTGAACGCCGGCGTGGCCGGCGCTATCGCGCTGTATGAACTTTCCCGCCATCTGGCCGGACCGGCGCGCACGAACGACGGCGCAGGGCCGTCGAAGGAGTGACCATGGACGACGCCCAGCTGCACGACCTGCAGGAACGCACGCCCGA
>CAZFJE010000386.1:0-1937 GCA_964519555.1 uncultured Thermoleophilia bacterium | reverse complement strand
CTGCGTGCAGGAGTTATGTGAGATTCAGGGCGAGTGACTGCGACGCCTGATAACGACGCCCACCGGTGTACATCACCGATGTCGGCCGCGCGTCCGCGCTGCGTTGCCAGACCTGCGGCAAGAGGTCGACGGCGCTAGTGCTTTAGGGGAAATAGGGCCAGAAGACCCGCACTCTGGGTCGCTAGACGTTAGACGGGTGGGTCAGAGTTCCGAGGAAGTCAGGGGCTGCCAGACGGCGAAGGCGTTAGACCGACCACCCGGCATGCGGCACCATCGATCCGCTGCTGACCTCAGCGCCAATCGTCCAGGACATAGGATGCGCTTCGATCATAGCCAGGCTCATTTGGGCGGTGCATCGTGACGCCCTGCATCTGAGAGCGAAAGCCTCGTTGCCGCAGGGCCGTGTAGGCCTTCTCGCGGGCGAAGTTGACACCCGTGGAAAGCAGGGAGGCACCCTCGGCGGCGGCGAGGTCGTGACAGGCGTCGATGAGCCGTCCAAAAGAGCGAGCCGCACCGCGACCGGGACGCACCGCCGCGAACTTCACGTGGCAGCGGCCGCTGCCGGCCTCGCTTCCAGCGCCGATATGACAGATCGCCACCCCCTGCAGGCCCGTGGCGTCGTCGATCAGGACGGTTTCACCGAGACGCTGGTCAAGTACGGCGCCGATCTCACGGCCGAGATCGAGGCCCTCATAGACCGCATCGGTCAGGTCACGCACCGCGTCACCCGGGTCGCCCGGGTAGTGCAAGACAAGCTCTGAGTACCTTCTGTAGGAGACGGTCTTCGGCGGCGCAACAACCGGGGCGGCCATCACGGCGGTGAGGTAGCGGGGCCAGAAGCCGAAGCTCTGATAGAGGCCGATGTGCTTCACGCTCTCGGCAAACGTGAAGAGCCCCAGGTGTCGCACCTGCCACCAGCTGAGGAGGTCCATCGTGGGCTCGAAAAGGCGGCGGCCGATGCCCTGGTCCCAGTGGTCGGGCCGGACCGTCAACGGGCCGACGAACCCGATGCTGCCCCAGTCGCTTGCGAAGTTCGAGCCGACCAGCTCCCCGTCCAGTTCGGCCACAAAGGCTGCGGTCGGATACGTTCGCCAGCGCGTGTGCACGACGTCGGCATCGCCGGAGAACTGCGCTGGCTCCGGGATGCCCAAGAAGGTGCCAAAGGCGGTGCGGAAGATCCGATCCGCTTGATCGAGATCGCCTTCGACCAGCGGCCGAACGACGACGCGGCTGCCACTCATCTCGTCCCTCCGTTGCGCGGGAAGTGAGAGCAGAAGCTACCCGCCGCCAAGGGCCACGAATCTGGTTGATGCCAGACGGGCAAAGGCGGTGCTGCTCGTCCAGGTGGCGCCACTCGCTCGGAGACTGCTGGCACTCTAGGCGCGGCCCTGCCTGCTGCCAACAATCTGCCAACGTCGGAGGTGTGTCTGGGTGTGTCGCCGTGCGTGTGGGTGCGTCTGGGTGTGTCTCGGCTCAGGCGTGTGAGCGTAGCGCGTCATAATTCGCAGACCTGTGCACACGTGCGAGGGGTGTGCGAGGGGCTTGATTGGCGGACGGTGGGCCTCCGTTTGCTGGGGCAGCTAATCTCGTCCGCAATGATCAGATGTACTACTGGCCGCCGGCGCCCCTCCAGTACCTGGTATGTGTGCAGGTGGTCTTCCGAGGAACGAACCCAAGCCCGGAGGCCACAGGAACTCACTCGCGCCTGAGCATGGCCGGGGTCGCAGGGGGTGGCGTTGTCGTTGCATAGACTGGTGCCACATGGCTTCCAAGACAACACCAGATCCTCCCGAGGGGCATACGTTGCCCACTGAGCGTGAGACAAGTCGGCTTGACCTCCGCTACCTGCTGCTGCTCGCGGGCGTCGTCGCGGCGGTTGTGATCCTGTGGGCGGCCAGTGGAGCACTGGCCAGGACCGGCGGCGTCTCCTCAAGTCC
>CAZFJE010000385.1:0-1949 GCA_964519555.1 uncultured Thermoleophilia bacterium | reverse complement strand
GATGACCGCGTTGCGATCGATCGAGTACGACAGGGCCTGACGCAGCGGCAGGTTCTTGGCGCCGCCGACGACCGAGCTCTTCTGATTGATGCCGATGAACTCAACGGCGAGCTGAGGCCACATCTTGGCGATCCAGCCCTTCTGAGCGGCGAGCCTCTCGGACGACTGCACCTGAGCGAGCGGCACCGACGTGAAGTCGATGTTGCCGGCCTGGAAGGCGAGCCATTCGGTCGAGAGGTCGCTGAACTCGGGCATGTGGATGGTGTCGACGAAGGGGCCGTTGGTCGCGCTGGCGGCCCACCAGTGGGGGTTTCGCACCAAGTCGATCTCGCGGTCGTGGGCCCACTCCTGCAACTGGTAAGGGCCCGTGCCGATCGGCTTCTGCTCGAAGCTCGCAAGGGTTTCCTTCATGGCGTAGGCGACGGGCCACACGGCCAGGATCGGGTGGCCGAGGCTCGCCGGGAACTCGGCGAACGGGTACTTGAGCGTGACCTGGAGGGTCCACTTGCCGATCGCCTTGACGCCGGTCAACCCGTGCCTGGCGGCGCCCGTTGCGTCTGTGCCGACGATGGGCGCCAAGATGTAGGCCGGCGTGCCGGGGATCCAGTTCTTCGGGTCGGCGACGGCGTTCCAGCTGGCCACGAAGTCGGCGGCCGTGACTTCGGTATTGACGGGAGGCTGGAAGTAGACGCCCTGCCTGATCGTGAAGGTGAACACCTTCGCGTCGGAGCTCATTGCGTAGTCGGTGCACAGGTCGGGCACGGTGTTCATCGTGACGCCGTCTGAGGCGAGCCTGTATGTCATCAGGCCTTCGAAGATCTGACGCACGACGTTGTAGCCGATACTTTCCTGGTAGGTGTTCGGCGTAATGCCGACCGGATCGCCGTCGAGAGGATAGTTGTACGTGCCGCCATACTGCGGCGCAGGGACGCTGGCGGCGCTGCTTGTGGTGCCGCTTTGGTTGCTGACGCTTCCGCAGGCGGCCAGGAGGCCGCCGATTGCCACGGCGGAGAAGCCAAGCATCGAAGCGCGGACCAGAAGCTGGCGGCGCGTCATACGGCCGTTGACGACCTGCTCGATCAGACGGTCGGCGGGTTCGTTGCGAAACTGCTCGTCGGTCACCTGGGCTCCTGTCCTCGTGCCCCGTCGGCCTGCTGTCCAGCCTGAGAGCGTCCTCGGGCGCTACGTGGGGCGGTCTGGACCTGGGCGTGAGCAAGAGTGAGCGAGTCGTTCCGTCGCGGCCCATCTGCCGGGCGACCCGAGCCAGGTTGCTCCGTGCTCGTTGCGAGTGACCCAACGGCGCTCCGCGCCAAGCACCTGCCTGCTGCAACCTGAGGATAAAGTCGAGGCGGTACCCCAGACCACAACCGGGACAGGAGTCTAGAATCCGCCACTTGCAGTTGACTTGGCATTTCCTGTGGATTTGCCAAGAACGGCGATGACTGCGTAGTGCTGCCAAGGTTGATGAGGTCGGCCGTCCACCTCAGCTCGGCCTGTGGGCACTCCGGGCCAGCAGCGGCCTGGTCGTGGTCAGCTTCTGGATGGGCTGCAAGAAGACGTTTCGCAAGGTTCGCCGTGCCAGCGCGCTGCAGAGCCGAAACTCGTGTCTCCACGCGCTGTTATCGCCGCTGTGGCACGTCTTGACCTGCTGTAGTCGGCGCTGCCTTACGCGGCGACCACCGGGGAGGCTCGCCTTCAGGAGATGCCGACGAGCGTGCCGATCGGATCGTAATTGAAGACCACCGCCGCGGAAGCGTACGGCAGCTCGACGCAGCCCAGGCTCTGGGGAAACCCATACTGAGCGCGCCGGAACCCATGCACCGCGTCGCCGCCGTTGAAGTAGGTCACGTAGGGGATGCCCGGGTCATGGTAGGGGGTGCCATCGGGGTTGGTACCGCTCATCGTGGTCGAGAGGTAGCGCGCGTGGATGGGGTAGATACCGGGCGCCG
>CAZFJE010000384.1:0-1951 GCA_964519555.1 uncultured Thermoleophilia bacterium | reverse complement strand
CCAGCCGGGCAGCCTGCTCATGATCCTCTCCGAGTTCGCCTACCGCTACGTCAACTTGACGAAGGTCGAATCGCGCCCCTCAAAGCAGGGCCTCGGCGACTACATCTTCTTCATCGACATGGTGGGCCGGGCGACCGACCCGCCCATCGCGCAAGCGCTTTCGTGCCTGGGCTGCAAACTCTCCTGGCTGAAGGTGCTGGGCTCCTACCCAAGCTAGCCGCGGGGCCGTCTCAAATGGCCCGCCTGAACCCGTTCCGCCGCCACATGCTCATTCTGCGCTTCGACGCGGGCGGCCTGCTCGAGGCGTTCCTCGTGTCGGCGGTCACGGCCCTGCTCGTGGTGCGCTTCGCACTCGCCGTGGCCGGCTACCCGACTCTCGGCGGCGGCCACCTGCACATCGCCCACATGCTCTGGGGCGGCCTCGGCATGATGGCCGCCGTCGTCATGCTGCTCGTCTCGGTGAGCCGGCTTTCGGCCGAGATCGCCGCCGTGCTCGGCGGCGCCGGCTTCGGCGTCTTCATCGACGAGCTCGGCAAGGTCATCAGCCGCGACAACGACTACTTCTTCCGGCCTACCGTGGCCCTCATCTACGTCATCTTCGTCGTGCTCGTGCTCGTCTTTCGACGCCTGGCCCGCACCACAGCGCGCTCGCCGGCGGCCAACCTGGCCAACGCCCTCGAGCTCACCAAAGAGGCCGTCATTCGCGACTTCGACGCAGACGAGAAGCGCCACGCGCTTTCGTTGCTCGCACGCTGCGACCCGGGCGACCCGCTGGTCGTGGCGCTCAGCGCCGCCCTGGAGCGCATCGAGCCGGCGCCGCCGGCCGTTCCGCACGGGGTGGTGCAGCTGCGCCGCTGGGGCGACCGGAGCTACCGCCGCCTCGCCCGGCAGGCCTGGTTCGGACGCCTGGTGGTGGCCGCCTTCGTGGCCGCCTCGCTGGTGTCCTTCGTGCAGGCCATCCGGCGGCTGGCCGAGCTCGCCGAGACCCCCGACGCCAGTCTCGACAGCGCCGCGCGCAACACCCTGCAGCTCGCCCGGGCGGGTTCGCTCGTGGCCTCGCTGACCGTGGGCGTGCTCGTCGTTGTGGGCATCGCCGTGCTGCGCCACTCGCGGCTCGACGCTTACCGCTGGTTTCTGCGGGCGACCCTCGTCTCGATCTTTCTGGGCCAGGTCTTCGCCTTCTATGTGGCCCAGCTCGAGGCCCTCATCGCACTGGCGATCAGCGTACTGTTCTGGGTCACTCTGCGGTATACAATCCATGAAGAAGAAGACATGATCGCCCAGCCCAGTCCCTAGCGATTTCGGAAGTGCCTGAGACTTTCAGATGAGCGCCGGAGGGTCGACATGACACGGGTGAAGGTCGAGATCCGCACCATGCGCAGAGGCGACGAGAGCATGTTGCTCTACTTAGCCGAAGAGACGCTCCAGCCCCTGGCCGCCGGCGCCGGCCACCCCGAACGCTACGACCCCGGCGACCTGCTCGCCCTGTTCGGCGAAGCTTCGGTGTTCGTGGCCGAGTCGGGCGGCGAGATCGCCGGCTACGTCGCCGTCGAGCGCGCCGCCGAGGCGCTCGAAGTGCGCTGCCTGTGCGTCAGCCCCGCCTTCGAAGCCCAAGCGGTGGCCCACCAGCTCATGGCCTGGGTCGAGGGCGTGGCCTTCTCTCTTCGCCTGGGCTGCCTTCGCGCCCTGGTCCCGGCCAGCGACGAGCGCTCGCAGCGCCTTTACCGCGGCCACGAGTTCGTGCCGTTGCCCCCGTTCGAAGAGCCCGAGACGATCGTGCTCGAAAAGCGCCTGCGGGCCGACTGAGGCGGCAACGCCCGCGAGGTCGGCAAGCCGCCCCGCGCCTTTCGTCCTAGTAGTGGATGTAGACCGTCTCGCCCACCCAGGACTGCCGGTAGGTCCAGTCGGCCACCCACATGGGCTCGCGCACGCAGCCGTGGCTGGCCGGGTA
>CAZFJE010000383.1:0-1967 GCA_964519555.1 uncultured Thermoleophilia bacterium | reverse complement strand
GCGACGCCCTCGAGGACCGAGCGCACGAGCATGGCGCGGTCGGTGCGCAGCGAGACGTTGAGCCAGCCGGCGCGCACGATCTTGTCTTCGACGGGGCTGCGCTCGCCGTTCAACCAGGGCATGAACAGCAGACCCTCGCAGCCCGCCGCGGCGCTGCCGGCCAGGCGCAGCAGCTCTTCGAACGACGGCAGGGGCGGCTCCTGGACGCCGCCGCCGTCGGCACCCAGGCCGCTGTCGTCGGCGCGCGGGCCGCGGCCGGGGGCGCCCACAGCTGCGGCAGCGCCATCGTCGCGCGGCGCGCCGAACAGGCCGTCGTCGGGCGCCACGATCTGCCGGCGCAGCCAGTGCAGGCAATCGCCGCCGGTCTCCTGGTTGTTGGCCACGATGTGGTGGGCCGGGTCGAGCCCTGGCACCGTCGCGATCTGGTGGAAGATGTCGGTGCGCTTGAACGGCACGCGGGCGCCCACCCAGGCGGTGGTCGAGATGGCGATGTGGCTTTCGTAGGGCGCCACCGCCCCCGAACCCACCACGGCGGCGTGGAGGTCGGGGACTCCGCAGATCACGGGCGCGCCCGGGCCGACCCCCAGGTCGGCGGCGACCTCGGGCAGCAGCGGCCCCAGCACCGAGCCGGTGGGGATGAGCTCGGGCAGCCGCGCCGGGTCGCGCCGCGCCCTGGCCACGAGCGAGTCGACGTAGCCCAGCGGCGCGCCGAGCCGGTTGTCGGTGAGCCACGAGGCGATCATAGAGGCGGGCGTGGCGGCGGCACGGCCGGTGAACTTGAGGCCCACGTAGTCGACCGGCTCGAGAATGACGACGGTCTTGGCGTACACCTCGGGCAGTCGCGCGCGCAGCAGCAGTGAGTGGCCGGTGGGATCGGCGCCGCTGGGCGTGGGCGCTCCGCCGGTGAGGCGGATGAAGGGCAGCACCTTCCGCGGCGCAAAGCCGGAGATGGTGACCGGTCCGCCGATGACCGCGCGTGTGAGGTCGCGGGCCCGGGTGTCGGACCAGAGCAGGACGTCGCCGACGGGCTCGTTGTCGGCGCCGACCGGCACCGACGAGGCCCACTGACCGGTGATCGCGATCGCGTGCAGCTGGTCGCCGTCGGCGCCGGCGCCGACGATAGCCTCGCGGGCCGCGGCGCGCAGCTCGTCCCACCACTCGGTGGCGTTCTGCGTGGCGGCGCCGTCGAGCCCGACGCACACGTGGACCGGTCGCATGGCCGTGCGGCGCACCTCGCCCTCGAGCGAGACGACGGCGACCTTGGGCCCGCCGTTGCCCAGGTCGATCGCCAGGATCCAGCGCGCGCCCACGTCAGGGAGCCTTTCCGTCGGGCGCTACGGCGTGCATGGCGTCGAGCACCTTGAACATCACCGACGTGACGAGCTCGTTGCCCTTGGGGCTGCCGCCGAAGCCGTACACCGCACCCGACTTGGCCGACGCGCCCTTGTGCTTCCTGGCGTAGTCGACGGCCCCGTGCAGCGCCTCGACGAAGGCCTCGGCGACGCCCGGCGCCGTGTTGGGCCGCGTGACGCAGAAGTGCAGGGCGGGCGGAAGCTGCGCCGCGTTCATGCGCCAGCCCTGGGCGATGAGGGAGTCGTTCACCAGGTAGATGTCGAGGTCGCCGGCCGACTTGAAGGCCACCAGGAAGAGGGGGTCGCCCATCACCTCGAGCTCGGGGATCGCGCGGACGCCATCGCGGATGGTGGTCGCCGTGCGCATGATGGCGCCGGCCGCGGCCAGGTAGCCCGACTCGCCGGTGACGAGCAGCGCCGCCCACGTCGAGGCCAGGATGCCGCCGCTGCGCGAGCCGGCGAAGCCCGGCGACAGGTAGAGCCCTCCGGGCCAGTCGGGGGAGGCGAAGTACTGCTGCTGGCGCGTGTCGTTGTCGCGGTAGAGCAGCACGCTCGAACCTTTCAGCGCGTAGCCGTACTTGTGCGTGTCGGCCGAGATCGAGGTCACGCCGGGCA
>CAZFJE010000382.1:0-1986 GCA_964519555.1 uncultured Thermoleophilia bacterium | reverse complement strand
CGTCTTCGCCGTCGATCACTGACTGGGCCATCTGAGAGTAGAGTTCGTCGGTCACGTTGTCCTCCTTGAAGAGAGACTCTTCGTAGTCTTCTTGTGGATCCTTCGATCTGTGCCGGGCGGGACCAGGGCGAAAGCGACGGCGACAAGCCGGCGTCGGGGCGACCTGTGGGCGCACGCCGCGCGTTAAGCCAAACAGTACTCCCTGAGCTGCCGCACGGTGAGCTCGTCCAGGTCGTCGGGCGGGGTGTAGGCGGCCAGCAGCTCGGCGACGCGGGCGTCGGCCCTGGTGGCCAGGTCGCGGCTGCCGTGCGCCACCCAGGTCTCGTACGGGTCGTGGTTCATGAGGCCGTCGGGGGCGGCGTCGCGCGCGTGACGGCGGGTGTGGGCCTGACCCAGTAGCGAGCCGCCGGGGCCGACGGCGGCCACGACGTCGAGCGCCAACGTGTCACTGTCGACCACGATCGGCCGCCGCGCGCGGCGCAAGGCGCCGAGCAGCTCGTCGTCGAGCACGAGCTTGGCGGTCGAGAAGCAGTTGAACGACGACAGGATGCCGGCGGCGTGCAGCACGAAGTCGGCCCCCGCCCGCAGGGCCGCTTCGAGACCCAGGGCCGACTCGGCGCCGGCCTGCGCGTCGGCCACGTGGGCGTCGGTGAGGGCGCCGCCGGTGCGCACCGGCAGGCCCAGCTGGTGGCCCAGGGCGACCGTCGCCTCGACCACGGCCCAATACTCGGGAACGCCCATGAGCAGCGCGCCGCTGCGCATGGACGACACCGACGAGGTGCCTCCGTAGAGGAACGGGCAACCCGGCTGGGCGAGTTGGGTGAGCACGAGGCCCATGAGCAGCTCGGCGTGCTGTACGGCCAGCAGTCCGGCCAGCGTGAGCGGCGCCGTGGTGCCGCCCATGGCGCACACGGTCAGGCAGACCGGCTGACCAAGGCGCGCCAGGCGCAGCAGCGAGCGGCCCGCCTCGAGCGAGAGCTGCAGCGGCGAGGTCGTGTTGATCACCGTCCACAGGCGAGGCCGGTCGTGCCAGCCGGCGCCGTAGAGGATCTCGGCGACGTCGAGCGCCACCTGCAGCTCGAGCGCCGTCGTGACGTCGACGCGCGACGGCTTGTCGGTGCCGGTGACGGTGGTGTAAGCGATGGTCTGCGGGCGCCGTTCGTCGGGCACGTCGAGGGCCTCGATGGCGAGGGCGTAGACATCGAGGTTGGCCGACAGATGGGTCAGGGCCACCGCGTCGCGCACGTCGGCGAGCGTGCCGTGGCGGCGCTCGCCGTGGTCGAGTACGAAGGCGGGGCCCGAAGCCGTGGCCAGCACGGAGTCGGCGCCGGCGCCCACCGGCAGGCCGCCGGCGGGGCGCCGGCCGGCCACCGTGTAGCCGGCCGGCGCCGTCGCCAGAGCGGCGGCGACGAGCTCCTCGCTTATGCGCACGCGTGCGCCGTCGACGGCGGCGCCGTGAGCGGCGAACAGGGCGAGAGCCTCGGGTTCGAGGACTGCGCAGCCGACCTCGCTCAGCAGATGCAGCGCACCCTCGTGGACGGCGTCGAGGCCGGCGGCGCTGATCACAGCGCCGCCGTCCCCGCGACCATGAACGCGGCCGGCCGGACTGCGGCCGGCCACTGCACAGGGTGCGCCTGGCTCACGAAGCCGGCTGGTACCCGTCGGTGAGCTGGTCGACCTTCGCCATCGTGGCGGGAGCGATCGGCTCGGGCTTGTGGTCGGCGAGAATGGCGAGCGCCTTGCGACGGGCGCGCTCGCGCAGGTCGGGGGCGCCGTCGGCCTTCCAGTTCTCGCGCGTCTTGCGGTTGAGCATGGTCGGCATCCACTGCTGGCTGCGGACGTACTTGGCGGTGTGCTTCTCGCGCAGGAACTCGCCGCCCGGGCCGACCTTGGCGATGACCTCGACGCCGAGCGTCTCGGGGCTGACTTCGATGCCCTCGAGGGTGCGGCGGTTCAGCGAGATGATCTCGTCAGTGATGACGACCA
>CAZFJE010000381.1:0-1990 GCA_964519555.1 uncultured Thermoleophilia bacterium | reverse complement strand
TCACGTCGGCCGTGTTCTGCGAGAGCACTGTGTAGATGAGCTCGCCGACCGGCGGGAACCGCGGTTCGAGCGGCGGGCGGCCGTAGGCGCGATCGAGGAGCGCCACGACGTCGCGCAGGCGGCGGCGCTTGGCGGCCGCTGTGACGGGTGCTTTGGCCGGCGCCACGGCTACGGCTGCCGGCGCCGGTAGAAGACGGTGAGCACGGCCGCTGTTCTAGCGGCGCGAGCGGGCGACGAGCACGCCGCCCAACAAGAGCCCGATCGCCAGATTGACGACGGCCACCACCCACAGCGGCGCGGTGACGTGCACGGAAAGGAACTTGAGATGCACCTGGCTGCGGTTCTCGAGCCACAGCACGATGCCCACGACGATCACCACGAGAACGACCAGGGGCGTCCAGGGAATATGCCGGCGAGCCCGCCGGCGGCCGCGCGAACGAGAACGCGACCGCGACCACTCAAACCCCGCGCTGTCGGGCATCGTGCGTTGTACGGAACCGTCGCGCCAGTCCATGTCGTCGCTCATGTCACCCCCGCTCGTCGCTCGGCATCTGCCTACTTTGCCCTATCGGCGGCGGCGGCGCCAGACCCGACACACGACAATGCTCGATTTGCGGCACGATCCCGGGCCCGTCCGGCGCCCGGGCCGGCGCGCCGCGGTGCATGCCGCCACGAAAGAAGGGCGGGGCGGGGCCTGCGACCCCGCTCCGCCCCCAGTGGTCGTGCAGGTCAGGCGGGCGTCATGGTGCGCGACGCCTCGAGGGCTTCGGCCACCGTGGCGAACACGGTGTCGAGTTCGCCGTCGTCGATCACGAGCGGCGGCTGCAGGCGCAGCACGTTGCCGAAGTTGCCGCCCACGCCGATCAGCACACCGTGCTCGAGGCAGTAGTTGCGCACAAATCCGGCCTGGGCCGTGGCGTAGCTCTTGGTCTCGCGGTCAGTGACGAGCTCGATGCCGATCATGAGGCCCCTGCCGCGCACGTCGCCGATCAGCGTTTCGTGCTCCGCGTGGGCGCGGAAGCGCGCCATGAGCTTCTCGCCCTTGACGGCGGCCTGGCCCGGCAGATCGGTCGATTGCATGAACTCGATATTCGCCAGCGAGGCGGCACAGCTCACCGGGTTGCCGCCGAAGGTCGAGAGGTGGTCGCCCACCTGGAAGGAGTCGGCGATCTCGGCGCGAGCCGTGAAGGCGCCCAGCGGCCAGCCGTCGGCGATGCCCTTGGCCATGGTGATGATGTCGGGCACCACGCCGGAGTGCTCGATGGCGAAGAACTTGCCGGTGCGCCCGAAACCGCTCTGCACCTCGTCGGCGATGAAGAGCATGCCTTCGTCGTCGAGGATGCTCTTGACCGCCTTGAAGTAGCCGTCGGGCGGCACGATGATGCCGCCCTCGCCCATCACCGGTTCGGCGATGAAGGCGCAGCCGTCGCCCGACAGGTGCAGCCGGATGACCTCGCGCAGACGCTCGGCGCAGGCCAGGCCGCAGGTCTCCTTGTCGAGGCCGAGCGGGCAGCGGTAGCAGTACGGCGTGGTCGTGAACGAGACGCCCGGCATGTAGGGGCCGCCGCCCTTCTTGCGGCCCGAGTTGCCGGTGATCGACAGGGTCGCATAGGTGCGGCCGTGGAAGCTCGACTCGATGGCCACGAGCTCGGTCTTGCCGGAGTAGCGCTTGGCAAGGCGCAAGGCGCCCTCGTTGGCTTCGGCGCCGGAGTTGCAGAAGAAGCTCTTCTTGAGCTCGCCGGGGGTGATCTCGGCGAGCTTTTCGGCCAGGGCGCCGACGGTCGGCACGTAGTACACGTAGCTGCAGGCGTGGACGAGCTTGTCGGCCTGCGCCTTGGCGGCTTCGATGATGGCCGTGTTGTGGTGGCCGGCATTGGTGACCGAGATGCCGGCGAAGCAGTCGACGTATTCCTTGCCGTCGACGTCGTACAGCCGGGCGCCCTCGCCGTGGTCGACCACGACCGGCTCGATGCGTTTGACGAAGCCGGTC
>CAZFJE010000380.1:0-2020 GCA_964519555.1 uncultured Thermoleophilia bacterium | reverse complement strand
GCCGGAACGTTCCACTGATAGACGTCCTTGAGCTTCCACGGGACAAGCACGGTCCGTGCGCGGGTGACGCCCGGCGTCTGCCCAACGACTTCGTCGATGAAGCGCGTGAGCGCAGCGCCGTTGCGCAGGTACACCTGGATGCTGAGGTCGCCGTTGCCGATCGAGCCGGCTACGTAGCTCACCTCTTCGAGCCGTGCGAAACGCTCGGCGACCTCGCGCACTCGCCCCGGGACGACCTCCATAAAGACATCGGCGATCACCTCGAGGCCGAGGCTGCGGGGGTCCACCACTGCCCCCACTTTGATCACGCCCATGCGCGTGAGCCTCGCAATGCGGTAGCCGACTGTGCGCGACGAGGCACCAACAACGCGCGCGACCGCCGCGCTGGACATGTGCCCGTCTTTGAGCAGACAGGTAATGATCGACCGGTCGACGTCATCCAGCGGCGCGACCGGCCGGCCTGATTGCCGGCCAAGAGCGAACTGCTCGCTCACTTCGAAGCCGCCTGCCGGCAAGTTGCACGGCCAGCCCGCAGGACTCGATCGCCCTCAGCCTCAAGCCTGCCCCTCACGAGCCGGCTCGCGCCTCGAGCAGACTCAGTCGGTTGCCGTCCACGAGCAGCGCCGCCGGTTCGGTCTCGCCGTGATCGCCGACAACCGTTGCGTGGTCCCAAGACGCGCCCCAGTCGAGGAAGGCAAGAAGGTCGTCAGAGGTGGTCGTGGGCGGCAGCGTACACCGCAACACGTGCAGCGGAGCGTCACCGCTCGTCGAGCGCCCCGAGCGCGGCAGGGCCACCCAGTGCAGGGCGCTGTGCAGCTCACTGGCCCGGTTTGCCACCGCGGTCGGCGCGTGCCACAGGCTGTTGGCGCCGTCGGGTAGCAGCCAGCCGTCGCCCACCAGAGCGAGTCTGCGGTCGGCGACGGCTGCCGGGCGTCTGCCGTCGTGGGGGGCCAAGCGCGCCAGGAGCGTTGCGGCGCCCGCCAGCAGGCCTACCCCGACGTTGATGCGCAGCTCAAACGCGCGACCCCCCAGCGCCGTCGCCACGACCCGCGCGTAGTCGTCGTATGCGACCTCGCGGGCGACGCCTTCTGCGGCGCCAAGAGGGGCGCCTTGCGGGTCCACCACAACAATCTCTTCGCCGGCCATGCCGCCGCCCAGCTCGATCGATTGGATGGCCGCTTGTGCGGTCGCTGTGAGCTCGTCAGCCAGACCGCAGAGCAGCTGCGCCAACTGGCTATAGGCCTCGGTCTCGTGGACCTGCGGCCCAAGGTCGGCGCCCAGGCCCACGACCTCAAGCCAGGGCGACTCGAGAGCTTGAGAGAGCCGGGCCCGCATGAGTTCTGAGGGACCAGCCAGGGGGCCGGTCGGGCGCCGAGCCCACCAGCCGCCGGCCAGCTCGTCATCGAAGCGCAGCATGCAGCGCGCCCTCACACCACAGTGCGCACGCGGCGGCCGCGGCTACCTCGATCGCTTCGTCCATCGTCCTCAGGCTGATCGAGCCGGCTCCGGCCGCCAGGGCGGCGGCGACCGTCTCAGGGCCGCGCCCGGCACGTACCACGAGGCGCGAGGCGGCCACGCCTTGCCCACAGAGCAGCGCGATCTCGGCAGGCGAAGCGGCCTCGAGGTGCACCTGGGCATCGCGCAGCAGACTGCACAGCCGCGCGGCTAGGGGCAGCTGCGCCGAGTAGATCAAGCTGGCGCTTGCGTGGCGCGCGCGAAACGCGTCGCCGATGAAGGTCAGGTTGTCGGCGATCTGGCTGCGCGAGACCAGCAGGAAGGGCGCCTCCAGACACTGCGCCAGCGCGACGGGATCGATCTCTTCGACGAAGAGATGACCATCGCGCACGCTGTGCGCGCTGGACGGACGGCTGGCAAGGCAGAAGGGCAGGGCCGCGAGACTGAGCATGGGATCCTCCGGATATGAGTGAGAGCCGAGAACGCAGGCAGATGCGGCCTGCACGGAGACGCGGGCAGCCTTAGAGGGCAGCCCGCTTCGGCTTCACCTTGGCCGGGATCCGAT
>CAZFJE010000379.1:0-2030 GCA_964519555.1 uncultured Thermoleophilia bacterium | reverse complement strand
GGGTGCCGGCGGGGACACCGTAGGTCGTGAAGGTGCGCCCGACTATCGTCGTCCCGGGGGCCGGCGGCGGAGAGGAAACAGGGGGCGTGGCAGGCGGCGTGAGAGTGGGCGACGGGCTACCGGCGGTACGGGCGATTGCGAAAACCAGGATGCCCACGGCGAGCAGCGCGACAAGTGCGGCAATCCTTCGCGAGGACATCAGGCGGCGCTGCTCGCTGCCGCCGGTCGAGGTGCCGCCTCTGACTTCCCGGTCAACCTGTCCAAAACCCTCGCCTCTGCTCCCGACCTGTTCGATGCTTTTGGGGTGCGGCGCTGGTTCCCCGCCATCGGGGTCTGGCAACGCCGGTCGAGCGTTATCCGAAACACCGGGCGGCACCTCTCACTGGAGTCGCGCCGGTCTGCTGAGGTCAGGGACGGGTTCGGCGGCTCGCCAATCGCACAGCCGGGGTTGGAGGCGACACCAGGAGTCGAACCTAGGATCGAGGTGTTGCGCACCTCCGCCTTACCACTTGGCCATGTCGCCTTGCGCTCGCCGGCCGAGTGGTGGCCGCTTCAGGCCGGCAGCATGAGCATTGTACCAGTCGCGTGCACACGAAAATCGTAGTCAAGAGGGGTCGGTGAGCACGCCGGAGAGGTGAGCGCGCAAGCTCGTTTACCTGAAGTTCAGTCAGCCACCTCACCGTCTGCCATGGCGATGTGGCGTGTCCCGTAGGCGACGAGCTGCTTGGCGTGCGTGACCAGGACGATCGTCACGCCAGTCTCTGAGTGGATGCGGCCAAACAGCGTCATGATCTCGGCCTCGGTCTCCTCGTCTAAATCGCTGCTGGGCTCGTCTGCCAAAAGCAGCTCGGGACGATTGACGAGCGCCCGGGCGATGACCACGCGCTGCTGCTGACCTGCCGAGAGCTGCCGGGGGTGCGAGAAGCGTCGGTCGGCCAGTCCGACCATCTCGAGCAGCTCGTAGGCCCGCTCTCGGCCGCCGCCATCGACGTCGCTTGCCAAGGAGGCGGGCAGTGCGACGTTCTGCGCCACTGAGAGCGACGCCAGCAGGCTGGGGAACTGAAAGACGAAACCCATCGTGCGGTTGCGCAGCAGCGACCTTTGCCGGTCGGAGAGGCTCCACAGATCGACGCCGTCTACCTTTACGCTACCGGCCGTCGGCCTGGCGAGTCCGGCGATGATGTTGAGCAGAGTGGTCTTGCCCGCCCCGGAGCGCCCCGTGATGACGACGAACTCCCCCCGCTCGATATCGAGATCGATAGAGCGCAGCGCCGCGATCGGCCAGTCACGCCCCATCTCATAGCTTTTAGCGATGCCCCGCAGGCAGATCATGCCGCTCACTGGCGCATCGCGTCGGCCGGTTCCTGGCGGCTGACACGCAGGACCGGCAGGGCGGCCGCCGCACCAACGACGACCAGGGCGAGGGCGAGACCGAGCACCACTTCGCCGGCAAGTCGGCCGAAGGCTGGAAACAGAAAAGGAAATCCGAGAGCCGAGATCAGCAGGGTGTGGAACAGCCCGACGCCGACCGCGGCCACAAGCGCACCGGCCAGGCCGCCGACCAAAGCCAGGGTCAGCGCCTCGCCGAGCAGGGCCACAAGGACGGCGCCGCAGCTGGCCCCCAGGGCGCGCAGCACGCCGAGCTCGCGCCGCCTCTCGTTGGCGGCCATGGCAAACAGTGCGGCCGTGACGGCCGCCGCCAGGACGAGCAGCAGACCGAGGACCAGCAGCAAGATGCGCAGCAGGCCGCTGATCTGTGAGCGGTAAGCGGCGAACATCTGCGGGCTGACGATCGCCGTGACACCGGGGACGGCGTCTGCGATTGAGCGGGCGATCCTTGCGGGAGCCTGGCCCGGTCGGACCTTGACCATCACCGAGGAGACGCTGTCCCTGGGAATGACGAGCGGACGCACCGCCGTCGTGCGCGAGCTGTGGGCCATGGCGTAGGCGGTGGGCAGGGTGACGAAGAGGGTCTGGTCTAGGTTGGTGCCGGTGGGCTCGAGCTTGCCGCGCAACCACATCGTGTAGCC
>CAZFJE010000378.1:0-2037 GCA_964519555.1 uncultured Thermoleophilia bacterium | reverse complement strand
GACCGCTTCGGATCGTCGGTAACAAAGGAGCCGCCTTCATGAAGATCCAGGTCAAAGGTCGTCACGTGGTCGTCACCGAGCCGCTGCGCGACTACGCCGAAGAGAAGCTCGCCAAGCTGCACCGCGTGCTGAGCGAGCGCCACATCGACGAAGTCACCCGCGTCGAGCTCGAGCTCATCGTCGAAAAAGGCCACAACAGTGCCGACTCGCAGGTCGCCGAGGCGACGGTATTCACGCGCGGGCCCGTCATGCGCGCCCGCGAGTCGTCGCCCGACATGTACGCCTCGATCGACCTCGTGACCGAAAAGCTCCAGCGACAGGCCAAGAGATACCATGACAAGGTGCACCACAAGGCGCTGCGGCACACCGTGGCCAAGGCCGTCGCGCCGCTCGGCGGTCCCCGCGGCATCGAGCTCGGCGAGCGGGCCGCCGAGACCGGCGCCGCAGGCGAGACGGGCGAACCCCGTCCGGCGCCGGCGCCGCTCACCCTGGCCCCCGAGCCGGTCGACAACGACGGCCACAACCACGACGATGCGCGCGTCGTCAAAAGCAAGCAGTTCGCCCTGAAGCCCATGTCGGTCGACGAAGCCACGCTGCAGCTCGAGCTGATCGGGCACAGCTTCTTCGTGTTCACCAATGCCGAGAGCGGCGACACCAACGTCGTCTACCGGCGCAACGACGGCGACTATGGCCTGATCGAGCCCATCCACCAGTAGCCGCGGGCCGGTCGGGCCCACGCCACACCGGGCCGGTCGGGCCATCGCGCCGGGCCGGCGCCGGGCCTTGAGCGCGGTCCGTCGGCGCGCCTTGCGCATGCGCTCAAGGTCGGTCTGCCGGTAGGGTAATCTTGAGCGTGCGCGAACTAGGTAACGACCAGGACGAACAGGTAACGACCAAGAGGACCGGTAAGAGAGCCCATGGCTAATTTCGTCGAACGTGTCCTGCGCGCCGGTGAGGGCAAGCGCATGAAGGTGCTCGAAAAGCAGGTGGTCGAGATCACCGCGCTCGAGCCCGAGATGAGCGCGCTCTCCGACGACGCGCTGCGCGCAAAGACGGCCGAGTTCCGCGAGCGCCTGGCCGCCGGCGAGACGCTCGACGACCTGCTCTACGAGGCCTTCGCCGTGGTACGCGAGGCGTCAAAGCGGGTGCTCGGCCTGCGACCCTTCGACGTGCAGCTCATGGGCGGCATCGTGCTGCACGACGGCGACATCGCCGAGATGAAGACCGGCGAGGGCAAGACACTGGTCGCCGTCATGCCCATGTATCTGAACGCGCTGGCCGGCGAGGGCGCCCATCTGGTCACGGTCAACGACTACCTGGCGCGCCGCGACGCCGACTGGATGGGCGACATCTACCGCTTCCTCGATCTCGAGGTCGGCGTCATCCAGGCCAACATGTCGCCCGAGCAGCGCCGCGTCGCCTACAACGCCGACGTCACCTTCGGCACCAACAGCGAGTTCGGCTTCGACTACCTGCGCGACAACATGGCGATGCGCCTCGAAGAGTGCGTGCAGCGCGGCCACACCTACTGCATCGTCGACGAAGTCGACTCCATCCTGATCGACGAAGCGCGCACGCCGCTGATCATCTCGGGCGCGCCCGAGACCGCCGCCGGCACGTACCGCGACTTCGCGCGCATCGTGCCGCGCTTAAAGCCGGGCGACGATTACGAGGTCGACGAAAAGCAGCGCACCGTGTCGGTGACCGAGTCAGGTGTCGCCAAGGTCGAGAAGGCGCTCAACATCGACAACCTCTACAAAGACGTCAACGGCGCCCTGGTCAACCATCTCGTGCAGGCGCTGCGCGCCCAGGCGCTCTACCACAACGACAACGAGTACGTCGTCAAAGACGGCGAGGTGCTGATCGTCGACGAGTTCACCGGCCGCGTCTTAGACGGACGGCGCTACTCCGAGGGCCTCCACCAGGCGATCGAGGCCAAAGAGCACGTGCCGATCCGCGAAGAGAACCAGACGCTCGCCACGATCACCCTGCAGAACTACTTCCGCCTCTACGACAAGCTGGCCGGCATGACCGGCA
>CAZFJE010000377.1:0-2040 GCA_964519555.1 uncultured Thermoleophilia bacterium | reverse complement strand
ATCAGGCCGGCGCTGTTCTCATACCAGTCCTGGCCGCTCCAGATCTGGCCGCCGGGCTGCAACCTACTGCAGAACGTCTCTGAACACCACGTGCTTACGACTGCAGTCTTGGGGTCGGCCTGTTGCCGGCTGGCCGGCGGAACCGGCTGCACGGGCGCGGGTTTCTAACCGGTAACGTCACGTGGAGTGATGTGCGGGGACGAGCTATTGCCGTGGACTGGCTTCCTCAGCACTGACGCCAACCCGCCATCGGCCGCGATAGACCTCCTCGAAGCAGGCCTGACTTCTGAGAACCTGTCGCACTTTGGCCGGACCGTGGGCGACCGGCAACGGATGGATAAGGTTGCCGGCCTCGACGGCGGAGTGATCGCCCACCCTTGCGCGAGCCAGCGCGTTGGCGCAAGCCCTCGTGAGGACTGCGTTCTGGTTGCGCGCCTCGGCCATTTCTGACCAGCTCGGCCTCGGTGCTACGAAGGCCTCGAAGTGGGCGGAGCTCTCCGCATACATCGTCGCTGCCTCCCCGAATGTCTCTGCAGCGGTGGCGATTACGGACTTCACGCCTTCCTTCGTGAGGGCGGACGCGCCACAAACCAGAAGCAGGACGACGGCTGCGCCGGCACCCAGGACGACTGGAGCAGGCGCGCGCAACAGCCGCCTCACGCCTGCGTCAAGCCCCGCGGCTACCAGGGCCACGGGGACGAGCGAAGACTGCGCCATGAGCTTGAGCTCACCGCTATCGGCTGCTGCAACAAGCGCGCCAAGCCATTGGCGATGCTTATCCGTGTCGACGTCGACGCCGTAAACGGCACGCAGCGCATGGCCATTGACGGACAGATAGAGGCCGCCGAGAAGCAGTGACAAGACTGCAGAAGGCACATCATCGGCGTCCTCGGCCTTGAGCCGTGAGATGCGGGACATTTCCGCAGGCGTGAGTAGTTCCTCGGCATCGCGTGGCAAGCTCACGAGGTGAAGTAGTGGCAGGTACTCCGATCGCCACCGTTCAAGAAACGCCTCGTGCGATACCCCGCCATCAGCCGCCCAGCGGTTGCTGTGACGGTCCACTTCTTCGAGCACGTGCCGGGCAACGAACAGACGCAGGAAGCCCTCATTGGCCGCGTTGATGAGGACCGTGCGACCGCGCCTGCATGAGTGCAGGATGTCGTCGCGAAGAACGCAGGCGTCAAGCACAATCGGCCGAACCTCGCCATAAAGGAAGCCGGGCGGAACGCCGCCATCTTTGTCGGCGCCCTTGATCGGCTCGTGGGTCATTTGGAGGTGAAGCCTTCGCAGCGACTCAGCGATTGGCGGCCGCCTCTCGGGCGGCACTTGCTCGGCAACGCCAGACAATGACCGTCGCTCCCTCCGAAGATGATCGTGCGCCTGCAACATGCTATCTCGTGCGGTGTGACTTGCGCCCGCCATTCGTCACCGGTTACAGATAGAATCCAGCCAGGCTGCCGTGAGACGCAGGGGCTCACCGCTGGAGGGAGGCGAGGAAGCTGAACGGCTTCTCCGACAAGGTCAGCTTCATCTGGAGCGTCGCCGACCTTCTGCGCGGCCCATACAAGCCCGCCCAGTACGGCAAGGTCATCCTGCCGCTCACCGTCCTGCGCCGCCTCGACTGCGTCCTTGAGCCCACCAAGGCCGAGGTGCTGGCCAGGTACGAAAGCCTCAGGGGCGGCTCGCTCGGCAACACCGAGCCGGTGCTCAACCACGTCGCCAAACAAGCCTTCCACAACACGAGCCGCCTCGACTTCCCCAAGCTCACCGACGATCCGGCCAACATTGCGCCGAACCTCCAGCAGTACATCGCTAGCTTCAGCTCCCGGGCGCGCGAGATCATCGAGTACTTCGGCTTCGAAGCCGAGATCGAGAAGCTCGACAAAGCCGACCGTCTCTACCTGGTCGTCAAGAAGTTCGCCGAGATCGACCTGCACCCCGATGCGGTCAGCAACGTCGAGATGGGCTACATCTTCGAGGAGCTCGTGCGCAAGTTCTCAGAGGCCGCCAACGAGACCGCCGGCGACCACTTCACGCCGC
>CAZFJE010000376.1:0-2073 GCA_964519555.1 uncultured Thermoleophilia bacterium | reverse complement strand
CCGAAGGGCATCATGATCTCGGCGTAGTAGCGCTTGGCGCCGTCGAAGACCTCGTGGCGGTCGGCGAACAGGTCGCTCGTGGCCAGGTGCGAGCCGAAGAAGTCGCAGCTGAAGAGGATCTTGTCTTCGGCCAGCCAGGTGCACATGGTCTCGGGCCAGTGCACCCAGGGCGTGAAGACGAAGGTCAGCGTCTTGTCGCCCAGCGACAGGGTCTCGCCGTCGGTCACGATCTGAAAGCGGGCGTCGTCGATGTGCAGGTGGTCGATCAGCATCGCCTTGGCCTTGGCGTTGCAGACGATGGTGAGCTCGGGGAAGCGCTCGAGCAGCAGGGGCGTACTCCCCGCGTGGTCCTGCTCGACGTGGTGGATGACCAGGTAGTCGGGCGCGGGAAGCTGGTCGAGCTGGCTGGCCAGCGTGGCCCACTTGGCCGGGTCGACCGTGTCGATCAGGGCGTTCTTCTCGGTGCCCTGCACGAAGTAGGCGTTGTAGCTCGTGCCGTCGGGCAGAGGGATGAGGGCGTCGAACAGGCGCCGGTCCCAGTCGACGTGGCCGATCAGATAGACGTTGTCGCGGATCGTTCGTGCCTTCACGGGTTGGGACCCCCATTCCAAGTGTTCGGTATCATGCGTCGATTATAACCGCGTCGCGACGCCCGGCCGCCGGCCACGGTGGCCGCGACCGGCGGAATCCCGTATCGTCTCGTGCCAGCATCGCAAGGAGGCGACATGAGCGACCTGATCTGGCGCACCGACTCCGCGTACGACTACCCGCTGCTCGTCAAGAACATGCTGGCCGCCCCGATCGTCGACGATCCCGCCCAGGAGATCGTCTATCGCGGCGACGTGCGCTACACCTACCGTCAGTTTCGCGAGCGGGTGGGCCGCCTGGCGGCGGCCCTGCGCGCCCTGGGCATAGGCCACGGCGACACCGTCGCGGTGATGGACTGGGACAGCCATCGCTACCTCGAGTGCTTCTACGCCGTGCCCATGATCGGCGCGGTGCTGCACACGGTCAACGTGCGCCTCTCGCCCGAGCAGCTCGTCTACACCATGGGCCACGCCGAAGACGACGTCCTGCTGGTGAACGCCGAGCTCCTGCCGCTGATCGAGCACATCAGGGGGCGCATCGAAACGGTCAAGCAGTTCGTGGTCATGAGCGACGACGGCGTGCCCCCCACGTCGCTCACCTTCGTGGGCGACTACGAAGAGCTGCTGGCCGCCGCCACGCCGCTCACCGCGTTTCCCGACTTCGACGAGAACACGCGGGCCACGACCTTCTACTCGACCGGCACGACCGGCCTGCCCAAGGGCGTCTACTTCAGCCACCGTCAGCTCGTACTGCACACGCTGGCCACGCTGGCCACGATCAGCTCGGCCACCCAGGGGCGGCTCTCCCGCGAAGACGTCTACATGCCGCTCACGCCCATGTTCCACGTGCACGCCTGGGGCATCCCCTACATCGCCACCATGCTCGGCGTAAAGCAGGTCTACCCGGGCCGCTACATCCCCGAGGTGCTGCTGCGGCTGCTGGCTACCGAAGGCGTCACCTTCTCGCACTGCGTGCCCACCATCCTGAACATGCTGGTGAGCGATCCCGGCGCCGCCCACGTCGACCTCTCGCACTGGAAGGTGCTGATCGGCGGTGCGGCGCTGCCCAAGGCGGTCGCCCTGGCGGCGCTCGCGCGCGGCATCGACGTATCGGTGGGCTACGGCCTGTCCGAGACGGCCCCCGTGCTCGCGGTCACCAACCTGAGCGCCGCCCAGCTCGAACTGCCGCGCGACGAACAGGCGGCCCTGCGCATACGCACGGGCACTTCGATCGCCATGGTCGACCTGAAGGTGGTCGACGAGCACGGCGTCGAAGTCGAAAGTGACGACAAGGCGATCGGCGAGATCGTGGCGCGAGCGCCGTGGCTGACCCAGGGCTATTACAAGGACCACGGCAGCTCGGAGCGCCTCTGGGAGGGCGGCTGGCTACACACCCAGGACATCGCGGCGCGCAACTACGCCGGCTCGATCCGCATCACCGACCGCGCCAAGGACATCATCAAGGTGGGCGGCGAGTGGCTCTCGT
>CAZFJE010000375.1:0-2081 GCA_964519555.1 uncultured Thermoleophilia bacterium | reverse complement strand
GGCGCCGACTCCCCCGGCGGCTCACCGAGCTCGCCGCCGGCACGGCCGGCTCGCGCGGCGTGAGCCTGAGCGCCGGCCACGAGGCGCTGCGCGAGTACGATCTGCTGACGGTGAGTGCGCGGGCGGGCACGCATGCGTGCCCGCCCGCGCCCCTCCGGCCGGGCATGTCGACCGTCTTTTGCGGGCGACGCTTCGGCGCCGAGCTGCTCGCCGGCGCGAGCTTCGCCGCGGCGCCGGCCGAGGCCTGGCTCGCCGTACCGCGGCCCGAGTGCGAGATCGTGTTGCGCCACCCGCGCCGCGGCGACCGCTTGCGGCCCTTCGGCATGGCGAGCGAGGTGCTGCTGTCCGACTTCTTTACCGGCGCCCGCGTGCCGCGGGCGCGGCGTGCGGGCGCCGTTGTGGCCGTGGTGGATGGCCGCCTGGCCTGGGTGTGTCCGGGCCGCAGCTCCGAATGGTTCCGGGTCGTTCCGGAGACACCGTATACTCTGCACATCTTCCCGGAGGCAACGGAGGCGACGTGAACGAGCCGATCGGCGACACCCTGGTAGGCCGCGAGGAGCTGCGCGCGAAGATCGCCGAGCTCGGCGAGCGCATCTCGATCGACTACGAGGGCAAGGACCTCGTGCTCGTGGGTGTGCTCAAGGGCGCCGTGTTCTTCCTGGCCGACCTCGCCCGTACGCTCACCGTACCCTGCGCCATCGACTTCATGGCGGTCACGAGCTACGGCTCAGCGACCGACTCGTCGGGCGTCGTGCGCATCCTCAAGGACCTCGACCATCCCATCGAGGGGCGCGACATCCTGATCGTCGAGGACATCATCGACTCGGGGCTCACCCTGAGCTACCTGCTCAAGAACCTGCGTTCGCGCAAGCCGGCCTCGCTCGAGGTCTGCGCCCTGCTCACCAAGCCCGAGCGCCGGCGCATCGACCTCAAGTGTCGCTACATCGGTTTTGAGATCCCCAACGTGTTCGTCGTGGGGTACGGCCTCGACTGGGACGAACGCTATCGTACGCTCGACCATGTCGCAGGCGTGCGCGAAGAAGTCATCGCCGAGGCGGGGGGAGCCTGAGGGTTCTTTGCTCCAGCCTCAGGGGTATGCTAGGGTCAAGCGCCCACGGGGCGCCTAGCTTGGCATGTCGGTCCCCTCGTCGAGAGAGTTGACGTGAGCAGATTCATCCGCAGCGCGTTCTTCCCTATCCTCGTGGTCATCGTTCTGGCGCTCGTCATTGAGATGATGGCCAACCGGGGGCACGGGGGCCCGAACGGCTCCGCCAAGCCCGTCTACCAGGGCAACACGACGGTCCTCAACGTACCCGCCACCAAGCCGCTGTCGCAGCTCTCCGCCGATCTTGCCGCCGGCAACGTGCGCGCCATCGTCGCCGACCAGCAGACCCACGCGGCGCGCGTGACCACGGGGCCCGCCGCGTCGTCGTCGGCGAGCGGCTCTTCGGCTGCGACAGGTTCGTCGTCTACGACCGGCTCCTCGTCGGCCTCTTCTTCTACCGCCGGCTCCGCGGCCGCGACCGCCGACTACGGTGTGGTGTACGATCCCGCCTCGTTTGCCGCGCTGCTCGCCAAGTACAAGGTCACGCCCACGGTGGGCGCGGTGGCCACCACGAGCACTCCTCCGAGCTTCGTCAACGACCTGCAAAACGGCCGCGTCTCGGCGGTCGTCATGAACATCAAGAACCAGACCCTGCAGGTCATCCGCAACGACGCGAGCAAGACCAAGTACACGGTCTCCTACCCCTCCACCACGACCACCACCCAGTTCATCGGCCAGTACACTGACGTGCAGCTCTCGGCGAAGAACCCGGGCAGCCCGCTCTGGGGCAGCCTGCTGTCGTTCATCCTGCCGCTGGTCCTCATCCTCGGTTTCTGGTTCTTCATCATGAACCAGATGCAGGGCGGCGGCTCCAAGGTCATGAGCTTCGGCAAGAGCCGCGCCAAGCGCGTCAGCGTCGACTCGCCCAAGGTCACCTTCAAGGACGTGGCCGGCATCGACGAGACGGTCGAAGAGCTGCAAGAGATCAAGGAGTTCCTCGAGAACCCCAAGAAGTTCCAGCAGCTCGGCGCGCGCA
>CAZFJE010000374.1:0-2083 GCA_964519555.1 uncultured Thermoleophilia bacterium | reverse complement strand
TGTGCGACGACGTCGACGACGGCGTCCAGGAGGTGTTCGTCAAGGTGTTCCGGGCGACACTGCCCCGCGAGGAGACCTTTCTCGGCTGGTTCTACCAGGTCATCCTGAACACCGGGCGCGACCTTGGCAGGCGGCGCAAGCGCCGCCTGCAGCTCGTGCGCCGCCTCACCGACACGACGCCGCCTGCCGTGGCGCCCGCTCCCGAGCCGCCGAGCGGCGACCGCTCGCTGCGCGACGCCCTGCAGGCCCTCGCCCCCGAGTTTCGCGAAGTCGTCGCCCTGCGCTTCTTCGCCGACCTCTCGCTCGACGAGATCGCCCACTGCCAAGGCGTGCCGACGGGCACCGTCAAGTCGCGCCTGCATACCGCCCTGGGCCGGCTGCGCGGCGCGCTCACCCGACCCGCGCAGGCCGGCGGCGGCGGCGCCGAGACCGATGGGAGTAGCCTCGGCGATTCGGGGCATATGGCTTCTGAGGTTCCCGACCCATGAGTGATCGTAGCGACAGCCAGCGAGCAGCCTTCGACGATGATCGACTGCTCGACTACGCCCTCGGTCTCGACGACGACCCCGAGCTCGCTGCGGCGCTGTCGCGCTCGGCGCGGCTGCGCGAACGGCTGGCCGACCTCAAGTCCGATCTGGCCGCGATCGAGACCGAGCTGCGCCGCGGGTTCCCGCCGCTCGACGAGAGCTACCCCGACCTGAGCTCCTCGCGCTGGTCGCGGCTGCGGCACTCGCTGGGCGAGCCCGCGGCCGTCAGGCGGCGGCCGCTGCGCGGCCGCCGCCTGACGGCCGCCCTGGTCGCCGCCGCCCTGGCCCTGGCGCTGGCGCTCGGACTGGTCACGATCCTGACCCGGAACCCCGCCTCGAGCTCGAACGCCGGCTCCTCGGCCAGCAGTGCCGGCAAGAGCGCTGTCCGTTCGCCGGCATCGTCGCTGGCCGCAGGCGCCGCGCAGCCGGCGGCGGCGGGCGCGGCAGCTGCCGCCACCGCGGCGCAGGCCGCGACGTACCGCGACGTCGCCGTGGTGCGCGCCGGCCCGCTGCGCGGAGCCAGCCAGAGCTTCACGGTGGTGCGTACGCTCAAGGGCAGCCCGCCGGCGTCGTTCTCGCTCGTCCTGCAGGCGATCGGCAACGCGCCGCAGGCGGGCTCGCTGGCCGTCGCCTACCTGCGGCCGCTCGCCACCACGGCTCCCGCTCCCAGCGCGACGTCGGCCTCGCCGTACTCGTTCGACTCGCAGCCGGCCCTCGTGGTCGCCCTGCCGGCGGGCGTGCCCGCCGCGGCGGTGCGCTTGCCGTAAAGCCACGGCCCGCCGCGGCGAGCGACTGCGAGGCGAGCGCCGCGCAAGGCACCGCCAAACGCCGGCAGACGGCCGCATGGGCGTACTTCACCGCCAACGCCACACGCTGGCGCGCGCCGCCCCCGTCAGTGTATAAGTCGCCCATGCCCGGACTCCTTGCAGGCAAGAACGTGCTCGTCATGGGCGTCGCCAACGAACGCAGCATCGCGTGGGCGGTGGCTCGCGCGGTGATCGCCCAGGGTGGCCGGCTGGCCGTCACCTACCAGTCGCGTCGCATCAAGCCGCGCCTCGACCGCCTGATGGCCGAGGCCGGCGCCGAAGCGACGCTGGTCGAGTGTGACGTGGCCAGCGACGACGGCGTGCGCAACGCCATGGAGCAGCTCGCCGAACGTCTGCCGGTGCTGCACGGCCTGGTGCACAGCATCGCCTATGCGCCCGCCGACGACCTGCAGGGCAGCTTTGTCGAGACCACGCGCACCGGCTTTGCCGTGGCCAACGACATCAGCTCGTACAGCCTGATCGCCGCGGCGCGCGAAGCGCGCCGCCTCATGACGCAGGGCGGCGCGATCGTCACCATGACCTACGCGGGCTCGCACCGGGTGGTGCCCAACTACAACGTCATGGGGCCGGCCAAGGCCTCGCTCGAGGCCAGCGTGCGCTACCTGGCTGCCGACCTGGGCCCGGCTGAGATCCGCGTGAATGCCGTCTCGGCAGGGCCCATCCACACCGTCGCCGCGCGCAGCATCAAGGATTTCGCCGGCATGCTCGAGCTGCTGCAGACCCACACGC
>CAZFJE010000373.1:0-2095 GCA_964519555.1 uncultured Thermoleophilia bacterium | reverse complement strand
CAGCCTTCTATTGTGGAGCGAGTTCGACGACTCGCTCATGAGACCAGGAGCACATTGTGGCCAGAGGGACAGTGAAGTGGTTCAACGGACAAAAGGGCTATGGCTTCATCGAGCAAGCCGACGGCGGCAAGGACGTCTTCGTGCACGTCAACTCATTGGCCGCCGGGGTGGGGACACTGTCTGAGGGCCAAACAGTGGAGTACCGGGTCGAGGAAGGCCAGAAAGGGCCCCAGGCAGCCGACGTGAGGCCCGTCTGACCCAACCGCGGCCATCGCGCCTGGCCGGCCTTAGATCCCCCATCTGACTACGACCGGTCACACCGGGGACTTGCGGGCGCTAGCCGGTGGCCATCTGCGCAGCGCCTCAATGAATGCCATATCGTGACTCGTGGTCGGCGTCCCTTCTGGAACCCCCTTCCGGGCGCCGGCCACACCTGTCTGCCATCCCGGCCTGACTGTGCGCGCTGGTGATCCGGCAGAAGCCGAAGGCGCCGGTCAGTGCAGTGCGGCCAGAAAAGCGCTTGAGCTCGGCAGTTGCGCCGGATCCGGCGCACCCACTCGCCAGGCTGACACGATCAGGACCGTAGGCGTATTTGGGCCCTTACACCATGCCGGTGCGCTGCAGCCCGGCTCTTCTTCCCTCTGGTGCACCCGCCGGCGTTGCTGTGAGTCTCAGACAGAGCGCATGTCTTGCTGTCGGCATCAAACGACAGGAGAGTCATGCAGGGTCACATCAGAAAGCGCGGCAAAGGCGGCACCTATGAGTACATCATCGATGTCGGGACGGCCCAGGCGCAGCGCTGCCGCGGCTGCGGACGGCGTTTCTGGGTCGAGCAGCACGCGCTGAAGGCGTGCCCGCGCTGCGCTGGGAAGCTGCACCAGACCGAGGAGCGCCGCCGCCAGACCAAGGCCGGCTATGCCAGCCGCAAGGAGGCCCAGACGGCGCTCAACAAGGTCCTGGTGGCCGTGGCTGAGCGCAGCTACGTGGCACCCAGCAAGGCGACACTTGGGGAGTTCCTCACCGCCCAGTGGCTGCCTGCGATCGAGGCCACGGTGCGCCTGACGACCTACCGCTCCTACGTGCAGCACGTCGACTGGCATATCGTGCCCCACCTCGGGGCGTTGCCCCTGCAGTCGCTGTCGGGGGCGCAGATCAACGCCCTCTACGCCAAGCTCGCCAGCTGCGGTAGGCGCGGTGGCAAAAGTGGCCTCTCGGCGCTCACCATCCGTCACGTTCACGCCGTCTTGCACAGGGCGCTGAAGGATGCCGTACGCTGGGGCGTGCTTGGCCGCAACCCGATCGAGGCTGCCGACCCGCCGCGCATCTCGCATGCGCGCGAGATGAAGACCTGGTCTGCCGAGCAGCTTGAGGCCTTCCTTGCCTTCACGGCAGACGAGAGGCTCCACGCCCTTTGGCAGCTGCTGGGCCTTACCGGCATGCGCCGCGGCGAGGCCTGTGGCTTGCGCTGGTGCGACTGTGATCTGGAGCAGGGGCGCGTCGCCATACGGCGCGCTTTAGTGCCCATCGCCCACACCGTGTTGGTCACAGAACCAAAGACGGCTCGCGGCAAGCGTTCGATCGCCCTCGATGAGCGCACCGTGGCGGTGCTTCGGGCTCACGCCGCCCGCCAGCTCGCCGAGCGTGAGTGCGCCAAGGAGTGGACCGAGACGGGGCTTGTCTTTACGCGCACAGACGGGCGGGCACTGCCACCCAACTCGGTGAGCCGCTGGTTTGTGCGCTCGGTGGAGCGCGCCAAGCTGCCCGCCATCCGCCTGCATGATTTGCGCCACAGCCACGCCACCTTGGCGTTGCGGGCTGGCATCCACCCCAAGGTGGTGTCAGAACGCCTCGGTCATGCCACCGTAGCGATCACCCTCGACACCTACTCGCACGCAATTCCGGCGATGCAGGAAGAGGCCGCCACGAGGATCGCCGAGCTGGTCTTTGTGGGCAAATAGGGCGCCGATGTCGGCACGATGTCGGCATTCCTGGCGGAGCTGGGGAGCAGTGCGCGCAGGAAGGAGGCCAGGTGCAGCGGGATTCTTGGAGGCGGCGGCCGGAGTCGAACCGGCGATTAAGGTTTTGCAGACCTCTG
>CAZFJE010000372.1:0-2121 GCA_964519555.1 uncultured Thermoleophilia bacterium | reverse complement strand
CGGATGCGCATGCGGCTGGCCGCCTCGTCGATCAGGTCGATCGCCTTGTCGGGCAGGTAGCGGTCGGAGATGTACCGGCTCGACAGGATGGCCGCCGCGTGCAGGGCGTCGTCGGTGATGCGGATGCGATGGTGCGCCTCGTAGCGGTCGCGCAGGCCCTTGAGGATCTCCTCGGTCTGCTCGGTGTCGGGCTCTTCGACCTTGATCTGCTGGAAGCGGCGTTCGAGGGCGGCGTCGCGCTCGAGGTACTTGCGGTATTCGTCGAGTGTGGTGGCGCCGATGGTCTGCAGCTCGCCGCGCGCCAGCGCGGGCTTGAGGATGGAGGCCGCGTCGATGGCGCCTTCGGCGGCGCCGGCCCCGACCAGGTTATGGAGCTCGTCGATGAACAGGATGATGTCGCCCTGCTCGCGGATCTCTTTCATGACCTTCTTGAGGCGCTCTTCGAACTCGCCGCGGTACTTGGAGCCTGCCACCAGGGCCGCGAGGTCGAGCGTGTAGACCTGCTTGCCCTTGAGCAGCTCGGGGACCTCGTTGCTGGCGATGCGCTGGGCGAAGCCTTCGACCACGGCCGTCTTGCCGACGCCCGGCTCGCCGATGAGCACCGGGTTGTTCTTGGTGCGCCGCGAGAGGATCTGCATGACGCGCTCGATCTCGGTGGTGCGCCCAATGCAGGGGTCGAGCTTGCCCTCTTCGGCCAGCTTGGTGAGGTTGCGGCCGAACTGGTCGAGCATCTTGGGGTTCTTCTTGCTTTCGGGACCGCCGGTCTGGCCGCGACGGGTGGGACCCGACAGCGTGCGCATGACCTCGTTGCGGATCTTCTCGGGCTCGGCGTCTAAGTCGAGAAGGATACGGGCCGCGACACCTTCGTCTTCGCGGATCAGACCGAGAAGGATGTGCTCGGTGCCGATGTAGTTGTGGCCGAGCGACAGGGCTTCGCGCAGGGCGAGCTCGAGGACCTTCTTGGCGCGGGGCGTGAACGGGATCTGCCCGGTCGCCACCTCTTCGCCAGTGCCCACGATGCGCACGACGGCGGCCCGCACCTCTTCGGTCGAGATCTGGAGAGAGTCGAGCACGCGTGCCGCCACGCCTTCTTCTTCGCGAAGCAGGCCCAGCAACAGGTGCTCGGTGCCGATGTAGTTGTGCTTGAGCGCGCGCGCCTCTTCTTGGGCGAGCACCACAACTTGTCTGGCACGTTCGGTGAAGCGCTCGAACATGCTTGATCCTCCTAGCGGGGTTCCTTCGTATGTTACCCGATTCCCATGACCGTGCGACCTTCCGACCGCTGGGCCGGAGGTGACGTTCGCAAGCGGCGGACTGTCTTCTTCCGCAGTGGGACCGTGGCGAAACAGGGAGATGGCGCCGGCGGGGCGCCGCGAGGCTCGTGAGCTCTCAGCCGCGCAACTGCGGAAAGAGGATCACGTCGCGGATAGAGGCCGAGTCGGTGAGCACCATGATGAGGCGATCGATGCCGATGCCCACGCCGCCGGTGGGCGGCATGCCGTGCTCCATGGCCTCGAGGAAGTCCTCGTCTAACTGGTGAGCCTCTTCGTCGCCGGCGTCGAAGGCTTCGAGCTGCGTCATGAAGCGCTCGCGCTGGTCGTCGGCGTCGTTCAACTCGCTGAAGCCGTTGGAGCTCTCCATGCCGCCGATGAAGCCTTCGAAGCGCTCGACGAAGCGCGGGTCGTGCGGGGTCTTCTTGGCGAAGGGGCTGATCTCGAGCGGGTACTCGGTGATGAACACCGGCTGGATGAGGTTGGGTTCGACGGTCTCGCTGAAGAGCTCGTCGACCTGCTGGCCCCAGGTGGGCTTGAGCGGCACCGTGGCGTCGAGGCCGCGCGCCTTGATGGCGCTCTGCAGGCCGGCCACGTCGCGCGCATCGTCGGCGGCGATGTCGATGCCGCTGCCATCGACGATGGCCTGGCGCATGGTGAGGCGCGGCCACGGCGGGCGCAGGTCGATCTCGTGGCCGCGGAAACTGGTCGTGAGGCTGCCGGTGGCAGCGGCGGCGGCGCCGACCAGCTCTTCGACGTGGGTCATGACGTGGTTGTAGTCGACGTAGGCTTCGTAGGTCTCGAGCATGGTGAACTCGGGGTTGTGCTTGAAGCTCACGCCCTCGTTGCG
>CAZFJE010000371.1:0-2140 GCA_964519555.1 uncultured Thermoleophilia bacterium | reverse complement strand
GTGGGATCGAGCTTCTTGCGCAGGTAGCTGATGTAGATCTCGACCACGTTGGCGTCGCCGGCGAAGTCGTAGTTCCACACGTGGTCCAGGATCTGCGACTTCGAGAGCACGCGCCGGCGGTTGAGCATGAGGTAGCGCAGCAGCTTGTACTCGGTGGCCGTGAGCTCGACGCGCGTGCCGGCGCGGCGCACCTCGTAGGTGTCTTCGTCCATCTCGAGATCGGAGTAGACGAGGCGCTCGTGGGCGCCACCGTCGCGCTGGGTGCGGCGCAGGATGGCGCGGATGCGGGCGACCAGCTCCTCAAGGCTGAACGGCTTGGTCATGTAGTCGTCGCCGCCCAGCGTGAGGCCGCGCACCTTGTCCTCGGTGCCGTCGCGAGCGGTCAGGAACAGCACCGGCGTCGAGGGCGATTCGGCGGCCATGCGCCGCGCCACCTCGAAGCCGTCGGTGTCGGGCAGCATGACGTCGAGCACGACGAGATCGGGGCGAAACGCGGGCAGGGCCGCGAGCGCCGCCTTGGCAGTGTGGGCGACGTCGACCTCGAACTGCTCGTAGCGCAGGGCGAGGCCGATGAGGTCGGTGAGACTCTCTTCGTCGTCGACGACCAGGACCTTGGGATGCTCGCTCAACGTGCGCCTCCTCGTTGCCGCCGTGCGCGCGGCCGCGACCGTGCGACGAGTGTGCCTGCAGACATTGTACGGCCGTTCGCTGTGGAGATGCTGAGAACTCTCTGTGGCCCGCCTTTGCGTCGCCTCAGAGAGTGGACGCCGCGGCCTCTGGGCTCCGCCGGGCTCCGGCGGAGCCCGGCGGGCGTTGCTCCGCCGACGCCGTCGGGCCAGACGGTAGCGTACGATAGGCGAGGGGCGGGAATGACCCGCCCGAACCCCGACCACCGAGACGATGCGACTGCCGGCTGCCATCGATCCTACGAAGACCCACTTGGGACGCGCCTTTCGCGTGCTCTGTCTGGAGTGGGCGGCGGCGGCGCCTGACGGCGCCGCCGCCGCCCCCGTCGAACTGCGCGCCCGCGTCGAGCGGCTGACCTCGCTCGGCGTCGACGTCGCGCTGATCGCGCGGGGAGGGATCGACGCGGTCGATCCCCTCCTGCGCGCGCGCCCCGACGTCGAGGGCCGCCTGTTCCTGCTGCTCTCCGACGGCGCCGAGGCCTACGTGCTGGGGCCCACCGGGCCGCGCCTGATCGACCGCCGCCTCATGACTCCCGACGAAGACGTGCAGCTCGGCAAGGCGGTCGAGGCGGTGCGCGACGCCCTGGGTGCGAAAGGCCTGCCGAGCAGGGCCGTGGGCGGCGATCGCCGCCGGCACAGCCTTGTGCTGGGCCGCCCGCCGGGCGACGACCTTCTGGAGCGTCTCACTCAGGCCGGCATCGGCGGCTGGGGCGACCTGGTCGAGCTGGCCAGCGGCCTCGCACACGCGGCCGGCGTGCCGCGCCCCTGCGTGAGCTGGCGCGACGGGCGCCTCGACTTTGCCCTCACCGACTTCGCCGACAGCATGCGCTGGCTGTTGCAGTGGATCGTGCGGTACCGCGACTACGACGCCCGTGAAGTGCTCGTTGTGGGCGCGGACTTCGGTCTCGACGGCGGCGCCGGCGGCGCCGCCCGCCGGCTCATGATCCCCGAGCTGCACGGCGCCGCCTTTGCCTCGGTGGGCGCCGACCACGACGGCGCCGTGCGCAACGTGCAGCGCGTCGGCGGCGGCCGCGCCGCGGTGCTCGAGCTGCTCGACGAGCAGATCGCCCTGCGCGAGGCGCGCGTGCTCGAAAGCTTTCCGTCACCGAGCACCGACCGCGACTGGCTGTTCCAGGTCGAGGGCTTCGACCCCTTCCGTGAGCGCGAGGTCGAGACCTGGCTGACCGTGGCCAACGGCGAGACCGGCACGCGCGGTTCGCTCGAAGAGGGCTCGCCGGCCTCCACGCCGGCGACGTTCGTGGCCGGCGTCTTCGGCGACGACACCGGCGAGCTGCACATCCGCCAGCCGGTCATGGCGCCCGACTGGCTCTGCGTGCGGCTGCTGGTCGAAGGCATGCCGCTGAACCTGACCAACGGCGAGATCGTCGAACACCGCCGCGTGCTCGACATGAGCCAGGGCATCGTCTTTCGCTACTGGCGCCAGCGCGACCGCG
>CAZFJE010000370.1:0-2155 GCA_964519555.1 uncultured Thermoleophilia bacterium | reverse complement strand
ATCAGGCCGGCGCTGTTCTCATACCAGTCCTGGCCGCTCCAGATCTGGCCGCCGGCGGACTGGTAGCAGAAGGCGTGGCCGCGCGTGGGGTGGACGGAGAACATGACGTTGTACATGAAGTTCTGGTCGTAGGCCGACCAGGTATTGTGGCCCATCACCGGCCGGCCGTCGCTGGTCGACTTGCCGGTGGCGATGAAGGCGCTGCAGCCACCCTTGCGCGGCCTCGACAGCAGTCGGGCCTCTGCGGCGGTGGTGGCAAGCGGGCCGTGGAGCGCCCGCGCGTAGCAGGCCTGGTCGGCCCAGTCGTTTGCGGCCACTACGTCCCAGAGGGTGTCCTGCGGGTAGCCCGCGGCGCGCAGTCCGGCGGCGATCCCTTCGAGCTCGAGGCGATACTGGCGGGGGATCTTCTTCCATACGACGTCCCTGGCGACCCTCTCGCCGGCCTTGCGCGTCGCGCCCCCGGGGGAGCCCAGGTCGACCAGGGTCCAGTAGTTGGCCGACTGCGCCGTGAGATAGCCGTTCTGGAAGCCGATCTGGTAAGGGCCGCCGTGCAGGGTCGCGACGATCCAGCCCGCCTGGGCGGTGACGCTTGCGCCCTTGAGGAGCGCCTTGACCGAGGGGCTCTTCGGCTGCGGTGGCCGCGGGGGAACCCGATAGGGAGAGAAGGCACGCGCGCCGGGCGCCCAGATCGCCGCTACCGCGCACGCAAGGACTGCCACACAGACGATCTTCGTCAGTGACTTGGTCACAACCGCCCCCTTGCTCTTCTGGCCTCTGCTTATGTGCCGCGAAGTTGCAACGGTATGGCCTGGACGGAGATGAATCGCCAGGCGCCGGCCGCCGCCACTAGGGCAACCTACTGCAGAACCTCTCTGAACGCCACGTGCCTACGACTGCAGTCTTGGGGTCGTGCGCGTCTTGCGCCTACAGGCGGCGTGCCTTCCAGCAACGACAGGAGAGCGGGACGGTCACGCGCTTGCGTCCGACGAAGGCCGGATTGGTGACGACTGCATCTCGCACCTGCGCCAGCAGGCGTTCGCGCTCGGCCTCAGGCAGAGTTATCACCGAGCTGTAGGTACCGATCACCTCGGCCAGACGACGCGGGCTTACGCGCCAGCCGGCGCGCAGTCGTGCGATCTGCGGCGGGCCGAAGGGAGCGCCCTCTGGCAGGTGGATATCCTCGGGGCCGTGGCGCTCGCCGCGCTCGGGGCGGAGGGGCAGCAACTCTCTGCCTGCCTTCCACAGCAACTTGCCGCGAGCCGACTCGCGATCGAGGCTCGTCCAGCAGATGCCGAGCAGGCCGCCGGGGCGCAGCACGCGGGCGATCTCGGGCACGGCGGCCTCATGATCGAGCCAGTGCCAGGCTGAAGAGACAAAGACGGCGTCAGCACTTGCGTCGGCCAATGGCAGGCTCTCGGCGCGGCCGATGAGCAGCTCCACCTGCGGCAGACGGCGGGCAAGCACTGCGGCCATGCGCTCGTCGGGTTCGACGGCGATCACCCGGTCGGCGTGGCCCAGCAGGCGACGAGCAAGGGCACCGGTGCCGGCGGCCACATCGACGGCGACATCCACTCGCTGCGCAAGAAACCACTCGACGGCTGCCTGCGGTGGAGCCGGACGGAAGCGGTCATAGGCGACGGCCACGGCACCAAACGACAGTGCACGAACACTGCGGTCGGCGCTTTCAGGGAACGGCGCTGCGGTCATCGCGGTCCAGTGGCTCCTCATGGACGAGGCCGCCATTGGCGCGAACGCCGGCGGCCTCACTTCGCCCCCCTGAGGAGGGGCTACGCCGCCATCATCGGACCGTCCAGCGGGCTTGTCAATCGTCGTGCGACCATTGGCCTCGAACAGCCCGTTCGCGGACGATGCGAGGTTTTGCCGACCCGTGCCAGGCGCAGTACACTTCGGCGATGCCTCTCCTGCGCCGCATCACAGTCGATGAGCTTTACGATCGCCGCTGGGAACTCCTGGCGCTCACCAGCGTGGGCGCTTTCATGACCCCGCTGGACGGCAGCATCGTCTCGGTCGCCCTTGCCAAGATGGGTCCGGATCTGAAGCTGAGCTTCGGGGCGTCGATCTGGGTGCAGATCGCCTATCTGCTGACGACGGCGGTCCTGCTGATTCCTCTGGGCCGCCTCGCCGACCATCGCGG
>CAZFJE010000369.1:0-2158 GCA_964519555.1 uncultured Thermoleophilia bacterium | reverse complement strand
GCGGCTCGGGCTTCACCTGGTACGGCGGCCTGATCGGCGGCTTCATCTGCGTCGCGCTCTGGGCCCGTTTTCGTCACGTGCCGGTCGGCCTCATGGCCAACGCCGCCGGCCCGGCGGTCGCCGTGGGCTACGCGATCGGGCGCATCGGCTGCCTGCTTTCCGGCGACGGCGATTACGGCAGCCCCACCAAGTCGTTCATCGGCATCGCCTTCCCGCACGGCACTGTGCCCACGCCGCCGGGCGTCAAAGTCTGGCCCACGCCGCCCATCGAGACCGTCGTCATGCTGCTCGTCGGCTGGTTCCTCTATCGCATGGCGAGACGAGCGCAGCCCGGCTGGTATGTGTGGGGCTGGTTCATGGTGCTGGCCGGCATCGAGCGCCTGCTGATCGAGTTCATCCGCCGCAACCCCGTGGTGTTCCTGGGGTTGCGCACGACGCAGTGGGAGTCGATCGGCAGCATCGCGGCCGGCGTCGCCATCATCCTCTACACGCGCAACCGGCCGACCGTCGAGGTCTCACTCGAGGCGCCGCGGGCCGCGCCCCGCGGCGCCAAGGGAAGCGCCGGCAAAGGTGCGGCAGCCGGCAAGGGCGGTCCGGGCAAGAGCGCGGCGGCGGCCGGGTCGGGCTCGCGCGGCGCGACCCGACAGGGCCGCAAGCCGGCCAAGAGCGGGCGCTCCGGCTCCTGACCTGCGAGAGCGCTGGGCGAGCCTGACGGCTCTGCGTCGCGTCAGGGGTGTGCCGGCACCGGCACGAGCAGCAGCGGGCAGGGGGCCTCTTCGAGCAGGCGCCGCACGAACAGGGAGTGCCCCGCGGCGAACACCCCCGCCCAAGCCAGCACGATGAGATCGGCGGGCGGCGTGGTGGCCTCTTTGACGATCACCTCGGGCGGATCGCCCACGCCCACCACGGTGCGGTGACGGCCGCCTTCGGGGCAGGTCGCGAAGCGCATGGTGAACTCGTCGTGCCACGACGACCACTCGTAGTGCTCCTGATCGACCATGCGCGGCGCCGGCAGGCTGCCGGGCTCGTCGGGCATGTCGGCCGTGCCCACGTGCACCACGACGATCTCACGGCCGCGCCCGCAGAAGGCTTCGTCGGTCACGCGCATGGCTTCGGAGCTGGAGGGGCTGCCGTCGAGCGGCACGACGATGCGGCGCAACGTCGAGATGGGGCGCATGCCAGGGCGCACGACAAACAGTGTCTGCGGCGCGCGGGCGAGCAGGGCATCGGCCAGCGGGCCGACGCCCCGCTCGCCCGCGCGCCGCAGGGCAAAGCCGACCACGTCGTCGTCGCCGGCGGCGGCGAGCACCGCGGCGACCGGGTCGCCGCACGCCTCCTCGACCACCGTGTTGGTCGTCAGGCGGGCGGGCAGGGCCAAGTCGGGGGCGGCATCGTCGGCCCTGACGTGCAGCCCGCGGACCGGCCAGCCGCTCACGTGCGACAGGGCGCGCGCCGACACCAGCAACTCCTCGCTCTCGCGACCGGGGTCGAGCATGATGAGCAGGTTCATTGGAGCTCCTCCCAGGTCCCTCGCGGACCCTTGCGAAAGCGATGGTCGCCGAGCGCGAGACTGCGCTTGCGCCGTCCGACCACGACCGTGGCTGCGACGTCGCTGACCGTGATGCGCAGCTCGCCGCCCTCGACTCCGACCTGGAAACGCGAGCCGCGAAAACGCACCGTGTACGAGAACGAGGTCCAGTCGTCGGGCAGATGGGGGTCGATAACGAGCGTCTCGTCGTCGCGCCGCACCCCGCCGAAGCCCATCACGGCCGCTTGCCACAGGCCGCCCATGGTCGCCATGTGCAGGCCGCGGGCGGCGTTGCCCATGTTGTCGGAGAGGTCGATGTCGGAGGCCATGTGGAAGGCCTCGGCGGCGAGCTTGATGTCGCCCAGGCGCGCCGCCAGGGCGGCGTGGATGCCCGGCGACAGCGAGCTGCCGTGGCTGGTGATGGGCTCGTAGTAGCGCAGGTTGGCGAGGGCGGCGTCGGCGGGGATCTCATTGGACAGCACGTAGCACAGCATCACCACGTCGGCCTGCTTGACCACCTTGGCGTTGAGGGTGACCTCGCGGCCGAGCAGCAGGTCGGCGGCCATGGGGCGCGCGGCCAGGGCCGCCGGGTCGACGTCGTCCATCTCGAAGAAGCCCGCGAACTGTTCG
>CAZFJE010000368.1:0-2182 GCA_964519555.1 uncultured Thermoleophilia bacterium | reverse complement strand
TGCAGAAGCTGCAGATCGTCGAGATCAACGACAAGGACCTGAAGGACATCGAGTACCTGTTGATCACCTGCGAGATCGGCGACTCTGACACCCACATGATCAACCAGAACTACCTCGCCAAGCGCTTCGGCGACGACTGGGGCTTCTGGTACACCGCGACCCAGCTCAACCTCGAGCGGGTCAAGAAGCACTGCGACACCGTGCCCGCCCTGACCCCCGAGATGCGCGATCGCGTCAAGGCTCAGGTCGACAAGCTGCTGGCACGCTTCGAGGCCGAACCCAAGACGAAGGCCTGGAACAAGCGCGCCAAGAAGGGCGCGTCCAAGATCTGGTACAACGAGGGCTTCTCCGACTGGTGAACCCCCGCATGGTCTTGACCCCGAACAGCAGGAAGGTAGAAGCGTGAAGATACTGACGCGAATGGGCGACAGCTCCACGGTCGAGATGACCCGTGACGAGCTGCGCCACGAGCTCGAGGAGGGGACTGAAGCGGCCGCCGTCAAGGCCAAGATCCCTCCGCTCACCGAGAACGAACTCGACTACCTCTTCGACATGTTCGTCTGTCCCAGCCGTATCTGGGGCGTCGAGCGTGGTCACGAGGTCGTCATGACGAAGGACGGGTGCGTCAATGCCCTGAACTCGTCGCGCATGTCGAGCGGCGTCGTGGCGCCGGTCAACCGCGAAGTCGGCGTGCGGCTCTTCGAGTCGATGCTCGGCTTCGACTCGATGGAGGTCTCGCACAACGACTACTCCGTCAAGCCGCAGCGCTTTCTGAAGGCGCTCGAGCAGCTCCACATGGAACTCCTGCAGGAGACCACGATCTTCCCGCTCCTGTACGGCTTCATGCCGAACCTCGGCCTGTACTATCGGCCCGACGGCTCCTTCCCCAACCCGTCCGACCTCTTGCCGCTGGGCAAGATCGACGAGGCTCGCAAGACCCAGGAAGAGGCCCTTCAGGCCTGCCAGGACGACTGCATCCTCATGAGCGACTGCATGCTCGAGATGGGCGCCGACGGCATCGACTACGACACCGTGGCCTCCACCGGCGACGCCGAGTTCCTGGCCGTGCTCAAAACGACCGAGCACGTCGCGGGCGTGACCGGCCTGCCGGTCGAGATCGGCATGTCGTCCGAGATGGTCCTGGGCTTCCACGGCCAGCTCGAATACGAGGGCACGCGCCTTGCCGGGCTCTGGCCTCATCAGCAGATGGAACTCTGCGAAAAGGCCGGCGCGGCCATCTTCGGCCCCGTCGTCAACACCAACACGAAGAAGTCGACGCCGTGGAACCTGTCGCGTGCGGTGACCTTCGTGAAAGCCTGCACCGAGACCGCCAAGATCCCGATCCACGCCAACGTGGGCATGGGCGTCGGCGGCGTGCCGATGTTCGAGACACCGGCCGTCGACGCCGTCACGCGCTGCAGCGCGGCGATGGTCGAGATCGGCCGCTGCGACGGGTTATAGGTGGGTACAGGCGATCCAGCCGGCATGCACATGGCGCATCTGTTGGCCTCGTCGATCGGTGGCATCAGGGCTGCTGGAGATCTAGTAGCCCGTATGCAACTGCTGAAGATGAGGAACACGGAAGCCAAGAGGTACGTGGCCGACAAGCTGCACGTCACGCCGCTCGACCTCTCCGACCCGCTCATCATGCGCAACCTGCGCGAGGAGCTCGACATCGGCACCATCACCGGCGTGCCGGGTGTCGCCAAGGGCATCGCGGCCAAGGTCAAGATCGCGGAGCTGCTCGACATCAAGATCAACTCGGTCGAGCAGTTCAAGAAGAGGACCGGGCTGCACGCCTAAGACCAGCACACGCCCACAAGCATCGCCCGGGTCGATCCCTGCCGGCTTCGACTCGAACGCGATGTAAGACCAGCAAGAGCGAGGGCCCGGCCGCCAGATGGCGGCCGGGCCCTCGCTTTGTCGTTGCCCCCCGGCGCTCCCCTGGGGCGCGGGGGAGAGGCACTCACTGCGCAAGCGGCGCCCCACGTTGCGCGTCGCCGCGGAGAGAGGCGCTCAGGCGCGCCCGCGGGGGCTCTGCCCACCCGGCCGTGTGCGGCGCCTCTAAGGCCGCCAGGAGGGCGCTGAAGGGCGTCAGACGCGCGCCAGCCACTCCTCGTAGTCGGCGTGCGCGGCGTTGTCGCAAAAGCGCCTGATGCGCCCCATGCCGTACTCGTAGAAA
>CAZFJE010000367.1:0-2209 GCA_964519555.1 uncultured Thermoleophilia bacterium | reverse complement strand
GGACCGTGCTTGTCCCGTGGAAGCTCAAGGACGTCTATCAGTGGAACGTTCCGGCGGGGTGAACGTGCCCGAGCACGGTGCTGTCGCTCGCCATGAGCATTTTGCCGTCGGTCACCTCGATGAACGGGCCATAGGCACGACGGACAGGCAGGTTATCGGGCCGCCACCTTCGCGATGTTGTTCCGATGCACTCGCTCGTAGGCCTCGAAATAGGTGATCCATCCGGCTTCAAGCGATTCAGCGACGAAGGACCGCAGGTCCAGGCCGGCGAGCTCGGGATCGTGCGATGCGCGCAGCAGATCGCGGATGTACTGTTGCGTCGCCCGGATCAGGCCCCCACCGTATCCAGATGCCGTGAGTACGCGCGGGCTGCCATGGTTTGGGTAGATACGTGCTGTGTTTAGGCGCCGCAAGCGCTCGAGCCCGTCGATGTGACTCTCAAGTGAGTTGGGATCAGAGACATAGGTGACAGTATCTTCGACGGTGTCGCCTGCGAGGAGCAACCCCTCCTCGGGCAAGTGGATGACAACGCCATCGGCGCTGTGAATATTGAACTGGAGGACCGCGACTTGCAGCCTGCCGACGGCGAGCTGAGTCTGCCCCTCGAAAACGGTCGTCGGCAAGATGACAGGCGAGATGGCGGGTGGGCCCGCGTCGCTCGTTCCCGTTTCGATCGCGGTGAGTCGGTGGCTTAGCAGGTCACGGGTCAGCCGGCTCGCAACGATCTCGCAATCGGCGAAGATCTCAGTACCGGCGATATGGTCCAGATGGCAGTGGCTGAGAACAACCACGATGTGTCGAACGCCGAGCCGCTCAAGTTCGCCGCGGATGGCGGATGCGTGTTCCCGGGAAACGTGGGTGTCGTAGACGATGGCGTCAGCGCCGTCAATCAGTGCGTAACTGCAGATGCCGAGCGACAGGGCGCCGTCGTCGATCCAATAGACACGCCGGAACGACGAGGGCAGCATGCGGGAGATGTCTTTGTGCCAGTTGATCCAGCCGATCTGCGCGCACGGTTGGTGGCGGTTGGTTTCGCTAATGTTGTTGTGGAAGAGATGGACGATCGCTTTCGTTTCCTCGCGGAGAAGACAGGGTGACGATCATCGACATGTCGCCAGATGGTTCCCGGCCTGACTGCCGCGTGCCGTGCTACAATTATCGTAGCTCGACTAGGGTCTCAAGCTTGGCTCGAAGAGCCGTTTCACCTCTTCCCGAAGGTTCGAGAGTTGTGGAACGCCCCGGGTTCCACGTCGGCTCAGTTAATTGGGAACCAAAGCTCCTGAGGCCTGCTGATCGTAGCAGTCGAGCACCTGCAGCGGCGCCTGGCGTCGTGTGCGTCCACCGTGAGTCTGCTTGAGCGAGCGGTGGCGTCGGTGGGCGTTGTACCAGCCGATGTAGGTCACCAGGGCGAGCTCCAGATCGAGGCGGGTCTTCCACACGTAACGCTTCAGCGGCTCGCGCTTCAAGGTGGCCATCACGCTCTCGGCCATGGCGTTGTCCAGGGCCGTGCCGGTGCGCCCGCGGCTGGGGGCGATGCCGGCCCGCTTTAAGCGTTCGGTGTACTCATACGAAGTGTATTGCGAGCCGTTGTCGCTATGAGCGACGAGGCCGCCCTCGTGCTCACGGCGTGCCGCCAGGGCCATCTCCAGAGCGTCTGTGACCAGGCTCTGGCGCATGTGGGGCGCCAGCTGCCAGCCCACGATGCGTCTCGTGTGTACGTCGAGCACCACGGCCAGGTAAGCCCAGCCTTCCCAGGTGCGGATGTAGGTGAAGTCGGCAAGCCACACGGCGTCGGGACGGTCGGCCGAGAAGTCGCGGCGCAGCAGGTCGGGGGCGGCGATCGGGTTGGAGCCGGGCAGAGTCGTGCGCGCCACCTTGCCGTTGCACAGGCCGGCGATGCCGTGGGCGCGCATGAGGCGCTCGACGGTGCAGCGGGCGACACGCACGCCGGTGTCGTTTAGCTCGTCCCAGATCTTGAACTGGCCGTAGATGCCGGCGCTTGAGGCGTGCACGCGGCGTATCTGGGCCAGGAGCCACACGTCGCGCAACGCCCGGGCCGAGGGCGGCCTGGTGCGGCGGGCGCGGTAGGCGCTGGCAGAGACCTCAAGCTCCCGACAGATCGGCTCGACCCCGAGGCGGGCGCGGTTCACATCGATGAACCGGCTCACCTCGGACGGGGCTGGTCGAGCTCGCGGGCGAAAAACACGCT
>CAZFJE010000366.1:0-2228 GCA_964519555.1 uncultured Thermoleophilia bacterium | reverse complement strand
CGCGCCCCATCTGCTTTCTGTCCGACTACGGCTACGAAGACGACTTCGCCGGCACCTGTCGCGGCGTCATCGCGCGCTTCGCGCCCGACGTGCAGGTGATCGACGTGACCCACGGCATCGCCCGGCACGACCTGATCGGCGCCGCCTTCGTGCTGCGTAACACGGCGCCCTACATGCCCGACGGCGCCGTCCACCTGTCCGTGGTCGACCCCGGTGTGGGCGGTACGCGGCGCGCCGTCGCGCTGTGCTCGGCCGGCGGCCGCTTCTTCGTGGGGCCCGACAACGGCATGCTGGTGCTGGCCGCCGAAGCCGACGGCGGCATCGCCGGCGCCTGGGAGATCACCAATGACGAGCTGTTCATCGCGCCGCTGTCGGCGACCTTTCACGGCCGCGACATCTTCGCCCCGGTCGCCGCCCGCCTGGCCACCGGCCTGCCGGCCGCGCAGCTCGGCCCCGCCATCGACCCGGCCGGCCTTGTGCGCCTCGAGATCCCGTCGCCGCGGGTGACCGGCTCCGGCCTGCGCGCGGCGGCGGTCCTGATCGACCGCTTCGGCAACGTGGCCCTCAACCTGGACGCCGAGCGCCTTGAGCAGGCCCAGCTCGGCGACCCGATCGAACTCGTCTGCGGCGGGGAACGGTACCTTGCGCGATTGGCCCGATCGTTCGTAGAAGTGCGCCCCAGCGATATCATGGTGCTGGTAGACAGCTATGGTCAGGTGGCGCTGGCCGTCAACACCGGTTCGGCCGAGGAAGTCCTTGGTCTTGCGCCGGGCGACAACGTAGAGTTGCGTCGCCTCTCGTGACCGGGTATCATACCCCCTCGCGCATTCAAGGAGTTTTCGCGTGAAGACCTTCGTAGCAAAGCCCGCGACAATCGAAAAGAAGTGGTACGTAGTCGACGCCGACGGCCAAACGCTCGGTCGCCTGTCGACTGTCGTTGCCGACGCCCTGCGCGGCAAGCGCAAGGTGATCTACACGCCCAACATCGACACCGGCGACTTCGTCGTCATCGTCAACGCCGAGAAGATCGCCGTCACCGGCAAGAAGCTCGACGAAAAGATGTACTGGCGCCACTCCGGGTATCCCGGCGGCATCAAGGGCGAATCGCTCAAAGACCTTCTGGCCCGGCGCCCCGAAGAAGTCGTGCGCCGCGCGGTCAAGGGTATGCTGCCGCACAACAAGCTCGGAGCAGCCCAGCTGCGCAAGCTCAAGGTCTACGCCGGTCCCGAGCACCCGCACGTGGCCCAGAATCCCGCACCGCTCGCGATCAAGGAGTAAGACGCGTGGCCTCAGTCACCTACACCGGCACCGGCAGGCGCAAGACCAGCGTCGCGCGCGTCATCCTCACTCCCGGCGTGGGCCGCGTGGTCGTGAACGGCAAGGAGCTCGACGACTACTTCGGTAGGCGCGTGCTGCAGACCATCGCCGTCATGCCCTTCGAGGCGACCCACACGCAGGCCAAGTTCGACGTGCGCGTCAACGTGAACGGCGGCGGCATGGCCGGTCAGGCCGGCGCCATCCGCCACGGCATCGCCCGCGCGCTCATCGTCGCCGACGAAAGCCTGCGCACGCCGCTCAAGCGCGCCGGTTTCCTGACGCGCGACGCACGGGTGAAAGAGCGCAAGAAGGCCGGCCTCAAGAAGGCCCGCAAGCGCCCGCAGTTCTCCAAGCGCTAGCCCGCGACCCCTACGCCATCTGTGGTGCGCCGCCCACCGTTCGGGCGCTAGCTTCCGCATGGCCTGTCGTGGCCGAGGAGCGCCTCAGTCTCTGTTGTCGCACGCTCGACCCCGGGGGTAGCATGGCCACCGTCATGTCTGTACCTGCATCGCACAGGCGCCTGTAACCGTGGCCCTTTTCGGCACCGACGGCATCCGCGGCCTGGCCGGCGACGAGCTTACGCCCGAGCTCGCCCTGCAGGTCGGTCGCGCCGCGGCGTACGTGCTGGGCCAGCACCGCGGCCCGAGCCCCCGGTTTCTGATCGGCCGCGACACGCGCGTCTCGGGCGCCATGCTCGAAGCCGCCCTGGTGGCCGGCATCACGAGCGGCGGCGGCTCGGTCGAGATCGCCGGGGTCATTCCCACGCCCGGCCTGGCGGCGCTCGTCGTCGAGCACGCCGCCGACGCCGGCGTGGTCGTGTCGGCATCGCACAACCCCTTCGCCGACAACGGCATCAAGATCTTCAGCCACCTCGGCATCAAGCTCTCCGACGACGAAGAGGCCGAGATCGA
>CAZFJE010000365.1:0-2231 GCA_964519555.1 uncultured Thermoleophilia bacterium | reverse complement strand
TCGGCACCGTGGCCGACGTCGTGCCGCTGCTCGACGAGAACCGCAGCCTGGCGGCCATGGGCATCGGCCGCCTGCGCAGCGCGCCGCGGCCCGGCCTGGCCGCCCTGCTCGAAGTCAGCGAGACGCGCCCCGACGACGTCGACGCCTCGACCATCGGCTTTCGCCTGGCGCCCCGGCTGAACGCCGCCGGGCGCCTCGAAGACGCCTCGCAGGTCGTCGAGCTGCTCGGCGCGCCCGATCGCGCCGCGGCCCTGCCGCTGGCGCAGCGCCTCGGCGCGCTGAACGCCGAACGCCAGGAGATCGAGGCGGTCATCTTGCGCGAGGCGCTCGACCGCCTGCCCGACTGCCTGCCGGCGGCGGTCGTCATGTCGTCGCCCGACTGGCACGCCGGCGTGATCGGCATCGTCGCCTCTCGCGTCGTCGAGCAGACCGGGCGGCCCACCATCCTGCTGAGCGAGACCGACGGCGTGGCCAAGGGCTCGGGACGCAGCATCCCGGCCTTCGACCTGCTGGCCGGCGTGGCGGCCTGCTCCGAGCGGCTGCTGGGCTACGGCGGGCATCGCGCCGCCTGCGGCCTCAGCCTGCGCGCCGACGACGTCGCAACCTTCGCCCAGGCGCTCGCCGGCTACGCCGGCGAGCGCCTCACCGACGACGACTTTCGCAGCGTCACCAAGGTCGAAGCCGTGGCCGCCGGCGACGAGCTCACCCTGGGGCTCACCGACGACCTCGACCTGTTCGCGCCGCACGGGCTCGGCAACCCGCGGCCCCTGCTGCTGCTCCACGGCGCCCAGATCGGGTCGTGCCGGCTCACCCGCAACGGGCGTCACCTGCAGTGCGACGTGCGCCTCGACGGCGTCTCGGCGCCGGGCGTGCGGTTCGGCTTCTCGGCGCTCTCCGAGATCAAGCCGGGGGCGCGCTACGACGTGCCGGTGGCCTACACCAAGAACTCGTTCAACGGCATGGTCAGACCGCAGGCGCAGGTCAAAGGCGCCTTCGAGCTGCTGCGTCCCGCCGACGACCTGTGCGAGAGCGATTGCGGCCCGGCCTGTCCGGAGTGGGTCACGGGCGACGAGTTCCTCGAAGCCCTCGCCGACGCCGAGCTGCCCGGCGCCGCCGGCGCCGACGGGGCGGCGGCCGCGATCGCCGCCCTGCGGCGCGAGCACCGCCTGTTCGATCGCCGTCGTCGCCCGCTCGGTGCCACGCTCACGTCGCTCGTCGCGGCGGGGGGCAGGCTACTCGTGCTGGTGGCCGACGTCGGCCGGCGCCGGCCGCTGCTCAGCCGCGACGTCTGCCTGTCGCAGCTCGGGCGCTCGTACCTGTACCTGCACGGCGCCTGCGTGCCATCGCGCCTGGGCCTCGCCGTGTGCGGCGACGGCGGGGAAGACGAGCCCGACGTCGTCATGGCCGACGTCGTCGTCGCCGCCGCCAACCCCGAGCTGGTCGACGCCTTCGATCACGTCGCCTTCGTCGACCCGCCCTTCGACGGCGGCCTGTTCGGCGCCATCCTTGCCGGAGTGGCCCCCACGGCCTGCGTTTCGATCCTGTGGGGTGAGAGTGAGGTAGACTTCACGAAGGCCGTCGTGGCCGAGACCTACGATCTCGAGGCGGCGTGTCGCGTGGTCTACAGGGCGCTCGCGGCGGGGGGCGACTCAGACGACCTGCTCGCCCGCCTGCTTGGCCACGAGCGCCTGGCCGGCCTTCCCGTCGTGGCTGCCGCCTGGAACACGCTCTCCGAGGCCGGTTTGCTGACCGACCACGAAGGCAAGAAGGGAGTCAACAAGGCGAAGGGCAAGATCGAACTCGCCACCTCCGCCACGTATCGCCGATGGCACGAACGATTCCACACGACGACGTTCCTCAGGCAGTGCCTGACCATCCGGCTCTAGGGCTGCTCGCCCCCGAAGCCGAGCAGCAGCGTGGGCTGCTCGAGCAGGTGCTCGCCGCCGTTGCGGTCTACAACCCCGATGTCGACGAAGCGCTCATCACGCGCGCCTTCGCCCTGGCCGCCGTCAAGCACGACGGGCAGGTCCGCAAGAGTGGCGAGGACTTCATCAACCATCCGGTCGGCACCGCGCTGCTGTGTGCCGAGCTGCGCTTGGACGACCCGACCATCGCCGCCGCGCTGCTGCACGACGTGGTCGAAGACTCAGACACCCCCATCGAGTACATCCGCGAACAGTTCGGCGACGAGATCGCCATGCTGGTCGACGGCGTCACCAAGCTGACCAAGA
>CAZFJE010000364.1:0-2261 GCA_964519555.1 uncultured Thermoleophilia bacterium | reverse complement strand
GGCATCAGGTCGGCGACAGCGCCGTCTGCAGGCAGAGTGCGAGCCGCACAGGTCTTGAAGACCTGTGCGCGGCGGCAACGATGTGCAGACGGCGGTGCGACGTCGGCCTTCACTGAGAAGTCCCTGCGGCGCGGTCTCTCTTTGCTTCGCGGCACGAGTAGCAGCGCAAGTTCGAGCTTCCTGGCGCTGAGTCGGCCGCAGTCAGCCTCGTGGCGCGCCCGCAAAACAGATAAGCTGGGCGCGATCGTCGAGCGGCCGTTGCCCTCTTGCCGGCGCGTCTCGAGCGGTTCTCGTCGTGTCATGCACGCCAGGCCGATGACCTGGCTGACCGGTCGCCGCTTTAGAAACGCAAGCGCAGCGGCAGTCAGCGGTCCTTTTGCCGGTGACGGTCGGAGCGTTTGCGGTACGCGCATTGGCCCCCCTGGCGGCCTCCATCAGGCTGTCGACAGCGACTCGGCATCCCACCCGAGGGATCGGACTGCCGGGCTCTTGAGAAGCGAGGCACCCGCATGAAGCGTCACGATACCCCGACCGATCGCCCGCAGGTACGGACCGCACTGCTGCTCGCCGCCGGTCTGGGTATGCGCCTCGCGCCTTTGACCGTGGCGCAGCCGAAGTGCCTCGTCAGCGTGAGCGGCACGCCGATCCTCGAGCGCCTGGTATGTGCCCTCGACAGTCACGGCATCGAGCGCCTGGTGATCGTCACCGGCTACCGGGCCGAGATGATCCGCGACTACCTCGGCGAGAGTTTCGGCGGCGTCGCCATCGAGTACGTGGTCAGCCCGGTGTTCGCCACTACCAACTCGCTCTACTCGCTCTGGCTGGCGCGCCACCTGGTCGACGAGCCGTTCCTGCTCGTCGAAAGCGACATTCTCTTCGATACGCCTCTTCTGGCGCCCTTGCTGCGGCCCGACCGCATCGCCATCTCGGCGCAGCTGCCCTGGATGAGCGGCACCACGGTCACGCTCGACGCGAAGCGCAGGGTGAACGCCTTCTACTCGCCGCCCCCGGGCGTCTGCGGCCGGCACTGCAGAGATGCCGACCACTTCATCACCGTCAACCTTACAAGCCTCGCGCGCGACACCTGGGCCGAGGCCCGCGAGCGCCTGGACCGGCACGTGGCAGCCGGTCACACCGGGTACTTCCACGACGTCGTGTTCGCCGAGATGACCGCCGCCGGCAGCATGTCGCTCGAGGCGGTGGTCTATCCGACCGACCGTTGGTACGAGGTCGACACACCGGTCGATCGCGACGCGGCCGAGCTCGTGTTCCCGCGGCGACTGCAGGCTGCCGGTGGCTCGGGCCGTCCGGCCCTGAGTGGCCGACGCAGGCCGTGAACGGCCCCGCCGTTCTGGAGCGGCCGGCGCCGGCGGCCGCTCCCCCGTCCGTGCTGACCTTCGCTCGCGAGCTGCCCAACCTCTGCTCGCTCGCCGGGCTGCTGGCGGCGTCGCTTGGCGTCTACTTCGCGGTCCGCGGCACCTATCCGGCGGCCCTGATCGCGCTGCTGTGGGCGATGGTCTTCGACTGGAGCGACGGCCGCATCGCCAGACGCATGCCGGGTCGCGCGACCGAGCAGCGTGCCTTTGGCCTGCAGCTCGACTCGCTCGTCGATATCGTCACCTACAGCGTCGCGCCCGCCCTGCTGCTCCTGCGCGTGGGGCAGCTCGGCCCCTGGTTTGTGCCGGGCGCCTTCGTGGTCCTCGCCACGGGAGTCCTGCGCCTGAGCTACTTCAACGTGTTCGGGCCGCTCGACGAGTCCACGAGCAGGGGGCTGTCACTCGACAACAATCTGCTTGCCCTGGGGTTGCTCTTCGTCGTCGAGCCGCTGCTCGGCCGGGCGCACTTCGCCGTCGTTCTCTACGCGGTCCTGATGGTATGCGGCGCTCTCAATGTGGCTTCGATCACAACGCCCAAGCTCGGCGGGCGCTGGTACTACGCGGTCATCCTCTATGCGCTCGTGCTGAGCGGGGTCTATGGGTGGCAGCTGCGGTAGGTGGGGCGCTACGGCCGGTGCGGCAGTGGCGCCACAGTGTGGTCTGAGATGCGCAGCAGCCCCGGAAAGCCCGACTTGGCAGCGCGTTCCATGGCCTCGTCCCACAGCCGTCCTACGTGCGCCGCCCGGTGGGCGTCGGAGCCCAGCACCAGCGGGATGCCGCGCTCGCTCGCGGCGCGCAGCAGCCTGTCGCTGGGGTACATCACGCCGGCAGGGTCGCTGATGCGGTCGGTGTTCAGCTCGATGGCGGCGCCCGAAGCGGCGATGG
>CAZFJE010000363.1:0-2264 GCA_964519555.1 uncultured Thermoleophilia bacterium | reverse complement strand
CCACGAGGACTGGCCCATGCCCGGCAACGCCGCCTACTGCTGCGCCAAGGGCGGCATCCGCATGCTCACGCGTACGGCCGGGGTCGAGCTCGCGCCGCACGGCATCCTCGTGAACGGCGTTGCCCCGGGTGCCGTGAACACGCCGATCGACGCTGCCACCTTCGCCGACCCGGCCATGAACAAGAAGCTGCACGAGGCGATCCCCCTGGGCCGGGTCGCCCAACCCGAAGAGATCGCCGCGCTCGTCGCCTGGCTCGCCTCAGATGAAGCGTCGTACGGCACCGCCACCACCTACGTGCTCGACGGCGGCATGATGCAGGCTAGCGTGGGCCTCTGAGGGCAGTGAAGCGGCGCGTCCTTGTGCTCGGCGGCGGCTTCGGCGGCGTCTAGCGGGGCCGCGGCGTCGGGCGGCGCGGGGCCGCAGCGTCAGGCGGCGCGGCTCGCCGCGGGCGTTTTTCAATTCCAACGGCGTGAAAACGTTGAACCAATGAAGCACGGAGCCATATCATCGCCGTCGTGAGGGTGCGGGCACGTCTCGTTCCCTCTTGTCTGGTCCGAAAATGGCGCGCGGACCCATCACAGGTCGCGTGCCGCGGCAGGGGTTCGAACAGGGGGAGCGCAGATGAAGAGTTCGGCGGTCGTGGCCGTGTCACAACTCGACCTTGCCCGTCTCCAGTTCGCGGCGACGAGCATCTACCACTTCCTCTTCGTGCCGGTCACGATCGGCCTCGCGTTCCTGGTCGCCATTCTGCAGACGCTCTGGCATCGCCGCGGCGACGAAGACTACCTGCGGCTCACGCGCTTCTTCGGCACCCTGCTGCTGATCAACGTGGCGGTGGGTGTGGTCACCGGCCTCGTGCAGGAGTTCCAGTTCGGCATGGCCTGGTCGTCGTACTCGCGCTTTGTCGGCGACGTCTTCGGCGCGCCGCTGGCCATCGAGGGCCTGGCCGCTTTCTTCCTCGAATCGACCTTCCTCGGCCTCTGGCTGTTCGGCTGGGGCCGCCTGCCCAGGGCCGTGCACCTGGCCACGATCTGGCTGGTCGCCCTGGGCACCGTGCTCTCGGCGGCCTTCATCATGGCCGCCAACTCCTGGATGCAGCACCCGGTGGGCTACAAGATCGACCCGGTCTCAGGGCGCGCTCAGCTCACCAGCATCTGGGCGGTGCTGGCGAACCCGCTGTTCCTGTGGGCCTACGCGCACGTGCTGCTGGCCGCCCTCGTCACCGGCGCCGGCCTCATGCTCGCCGTGTCGGCGTGGCACCTGCTGCGCCGCTCCGACCACCAGATCTTCCACAAGACCACCCGCGTCGCGCTTATCGTGCTCGTGCCGGCCGCCCTGCTCGTGATGCTCGTGGGCAGCGAGCTCGGCGTCTCAGGCGCGACCTACCAGCCCATGAAGATCGCCGCCGGCGAGGCGCTGTGGAACACAGCCCAGCCGGCTTCGTTCACGCTCTTCCAGATCGGTGGCTACACCGCCTCCGACCAGAAGCCCTCGTTTGCCATCAAGGTGCCCCACCTGCTCTCGGTGCTGGCCACCAACTCCTGGAACGGCAAGGTCCTGGGCATGAACCAGGTCAACGCCCAGCAGCAGCGCAAGTTCGGGGCGGGCAACTACATCCCCGACTCCTTCGTCGCCTTCTGGTCCATCCGCATCATGGCCTACCTCGCCGGTCTCGTCTTTTTGCTCTCGTTGTGGGGCCTGTGGCTGATGCGCCGCAAGAAGCTCGAGACCTCGCCCTGGTTCTGTCGCATCGCGATCTGGGCGGTGATCGTGCCCTTCGTCATGAGCACGGCCGGCTGGATGCTCACCGAGAACGGCCGCCAGCCCTGGATCGTGCAGGGCCTGCAGCTCACCCGCAACGGCGTCTCGCCGTCGGTGAGCGCCACCACCATCGCCATCAGCCTGGCGATCTTCGTGCTGCTTTACGGCGCCATGGCGATCGTCGACGCCGTGCTCATGATCAGGTACGCACGCAAACCCCTCGGGCCGCTGCCCGAGCTCGACGAGCACGCCGTTCCCGTCCCCGCCATGACGTACTGAAGGAGGCCGGCCATGTCCCTTGCGATACTCTGGTTCATAGTGCTCGCGCTTCTGTGGTGCGGCTTTCTGTTCCTCGAAGGATTCGATTACGGCGTCGGCATGCTGCACTACTTCGTGGGGCGCGACGACGACGAACGGCGCGTGGCGATCAACGCCATCGGCCCGGTGTGGGACGGCAACGAGGTCTGGCTGATCGTGGCCGGGGCCGGCATGTTCGCCGCCT
>CAZFJE010000362.1:0-2264 GCA_964519555.1 uncultured Thermoleophilia bacterium | reverse complement strand
TGATGATGACGCGGTCCTCGAGCGGCTTCAGCTTCATACAGCCCTCCTTCTCTGTTGGAATCTGGCACTCACACCATGAGAGTGCTAACGCTTGGGAGACGTTATGGTATGGCCCGCACCGGGACTTGTCAAACGATGGCCATCGGCCGGCAGCACAGTCGCCGACAGTGTCAGATTTCCATTGTGAGCAGGAGATTTTCGCTTGCGAGGCGCGGAATCGCGCCACTGCGCCGGCGGGCGGTCGACAGGCCGCGCCGACGGGCGATCCAGGTCGCGCCGATGGGAGGCCTCAGGCTCGGCGGGCGAGCTGCGCCCGACGCTGGCCGTGCGCCCGCCGGTCGCCGTACAATCGGCGCCATGCGCGTGCTGCTGCAGCGGGTCGAACGAGCCACGGTGACCGTCGAGGGTCGCGAGGTGGCGGCCGTGGGCCGCGGCTTCCTTGCGCTGGTCGGCGTGACCCACGCGGACACGCTCGAGACCGCCGCGCGGCTGGCCGCAAAGACGGCCAAGCTGCGCGTCTTCGACGACGAGCGCGGACTCATGAACCGCGCCATCGGCGACGGCGGCGGCGCCCTCCTTGTGGTGTCGCAGTTCACGCTCTACGCCGACACGCGCCGCGGCAACCGCCCGAGCTTCACCGACGCCGCCCCGCCGGCCCAGGGCGAGGAGCTCTACGAGGCCTTCGTGGCGGCGCTGCGCGGCGCCGGCCTCGCGGTCGCGACCGGCGTGTTCGGCGCCCACATGCACGTCTCGCTGGTCAACGACGGTCCGGTCACGATCCTGCTCGAGGGCTGAGGGGAGCGCCAAGGCCGGACGCACCGGCGTCCCAATCGCAAAGCAGGCGGGGCGGGGAGCGCCCGGGCGATGGTCTGGACCTGCGCCCGCGGCCCTCGCTAGCCCCGCAGCCCGGGAGCGAGCTGCCAGAGGTCGATGCCCAGCTTGTCGTTCTCGCGGTAGTCGATGGGCACCTCGACGATCACTGGGCCGGTCGCGGCGAGCGCCCGGCGCAGCACAGGCGTGAGCTCGCCGGCGCGCTCGACCCGAAAGCCCTGCAGACCAAAGGCCTGGGCGAGCGCCACGAAGTCGGGGTTGCCGAAGCGCGTGCCGGAGACATGGCCGAACTGGCGGCGCTGGTGCATCTCGATCAGGCCGTAGCTGCCATCGGTCCAGATGAGCACGACCAGGGGGTTGCCCAGCCGCTTGGCGGTCTCGAGCTCGCCCACGTTCATGAGGAAGCCGCCGTCGCCGACGATGGTCACGACCTTCCTTGAGCCGCGCACCGTGAGCGCGGCGGCGATGGCGGCCGGCAGGCCGAAGCCCATCGCCGCGAAGCCGTTGGAGATGAGCACGGTCTTGGGCTCGCGAGCCTCCCAGAAGCGCGCCACCCAGAGCTTGTGAGCGCCGACGTCGGATACGAGGATGTCGTCGGTGGCCATGAGCTCGCGCAGGTCGCGCAGCACGCGTTGCGGCTTGACCGGCGCATCGTCGTCGCCGCCCACGTCCAAGGCCACTTCGAAGGCGCGGTGGTAGGGCGGCACCTCGAGGGCCGTCGGGGGCTCGGCGGCAAGCAGGAAGCCAAGCTGGGCGATGATGTGGGTGAGGTCGCCGACGAGCTCGACCTCGGGCACGTAGTGGGCGTCGATCTCGGGGGTCACCGTGTCGATGCAGATGATGCGCCGATCGCCCGCCGGGTTCCAGGCCGACGGCGCCCATTCGACCATGTCGTACCCCACGCAGATCACGAGGTCGGCGCGCCCGAAGAAGCCCGCCGGATAGTTCTGCGCGTTCAGGCCGGCGGTGAACAGGAAGTGCTCGTCGTCCGCGTCGAGCACGCCCTTGCCCATGAAGGTCGTGATCACGTGCAGACCGGTCTTGCGGCAGAGCTCGCGCAGCGCAGGCGCGGCCCCCTGGCGCACGACCCCGTGACCCACGAGCAGCACGGGCCGATGCGCCGCCCGGATGAGGTCGGCCGTGAGGCGCAGGGCCGACTCGTCGGGTTCGCTCACGGGTTGCGGCGTGCGCTGCAGGCAGCGCCCGCCCATCGCGGGACTCGCCATCACGTCGGCTGGCAGCTCGAGGTGCGCGGCCCCGGGCTTTTCGGCGGTGGCCACGGAGAAGGCCTTGCGCACCGCCTCGGCGACCGTGCGCGGGTCGTGGACCCGCGCGTTCCACTTGGTCATGGGCTGCATCATCTCGACGATGTCGATGAACTGGTGGGTCTCCTTGTGCATGCCCGACAGGTCGACCTGGCCGGTGATCGCCAC
>CAZFJE010000361.1:0-2266 GCA_964519555.1 uncultured Thermoleophilia bacterium | reverse complement strand
AAAAAGAAGCCCAGCTCATGCTGAGCGAGGCCGAGCTCAAGGCGCGCCAGATGGTCAACCAGTCCTACGGCGACAAGCAGGCGGTCGAAAAGCAGATCGTCGTGCTCAAGGCCTCAGAGCAGGACTTCCGCTTCAAGTTCCGCTCGCTGCTTGAGGGCTACACCAAACAGCTCACCGAGTCAGAAGACGACACGCGCAAGGCCGCTCAGTTCGCCGGCCAGGCCGAACAGATCAGAAACGCCATGGCAAACGACGCAGCCGGTCACGAGAGCGCCCCCGCGGCGCGGCCCGACACGCCACGCGAGACACCGCTCGCGCCGACCGCCGCGGCCACGCCCGCAGCCCCGGCCGCGGCCCTCGCTCAGGCGCCGACGCCCGACGCCCAGCCCGCGGCTGCCGCACGCCACGACGAGGCGACGCGCTCGAGCGACCACACGCCCGACGGCGAGCCTCCGGCCGCCGCGCCGGTCGCCGCCGCGCCCGATGCCGAGGCACGGTCCGCCGCGCTTGAGACGCCGCTCGCGCCGCTCGCCGCGCCCGACGCGTCGCTCGAGGCGCCCGATGCGCCGCGTCCCGAGTCGCCCCCCGCGCCCGCGCAGGCGCCGACCGAGCGCTCCGGCAGCGATCCCCGGGCGCCGTTCCTGGGCGACCCCGACGACCTTATGGCCGACGTCGACAGCGAGGTCGACGACAACGCCTTCAAGTGGTGAGCCCCGGCTGCCGCGCGGCCGTGCCCGCGGAGTGCGGCTCGCCGGACCCGTGATCGTGCCGGCCGGCCGCCGCGTGCGGCCGTGAGCGACGTGCGCCTGAAGGCGGCGGCGCTGGCCGTCGGCGTGGCCGCCCTCGACCAGCTCGTCGGTTGGGCGGTGCGTCACGAAGCCGCCAACCTTCCCTGGACGCTCGGCCGCGAGCTCGCCATCCGCGTGGCGCAGAACACCGGCATCTCCTTCAGCCGCTTCTCGGGGAGCGGCGCCTGGCTGCGCGTGGTCATCGCCCTGGTCTGCGTGGCCGTGGCGGTCGCCATCTGGAAGGCGCCGGCGCGCTTCGCTCTACCGCTGGCACTCGTGCTCGGCGGCGCCGCCGGCAACCTCATCGACCGCGTGCGCTTCGGCTACGTGCTCGACTACGTGGGTGTGGGCCCGTGGCCCACCTTCAACGTGGGCGACGTCGCCATCGCCGTGGGCGCCGTGCTGATCGCCGTGGTCGTCTTGCGGCCCGCCCCCGAGGGGCGCTCCGGCAACGGGGGCTGAGCGCTAGTGGCCGAGTTCGTCGCAGGCCCAGCCGAAGCCGGCGTGCGGCTCGACACTGCTCTGGGGCGGCGGCTCGGCGTGAGCCGGGCCGCCGCGCAGCACCTGATCGAGTCGGGCGCCGTCACGGTCGACGGCGCGCCGGCCGGCAAGGGGCGCCTGCTGCACGGCGGCGAGACGCTTGCCTACGAGCTGCCGCCCGAGCCGGCGGCGACGCTGGTCGCCGAGGACGTGCCGTACACACTGGTCTACGAAGACGACGCTCTGTTGGTCGTCGACAAGCCGGCCGGCGTGGTCGTACACCCGGCGCCGGGCAACGAGCACGGCACGCTGGTCCAGGGGCTGCTGCCCCACGGCATCGCCGGCGGGCACGAGTCGCGTCCGGGGGTGGTGCACCGCCTCGACCGTGACACCTCGGGCCTGCTGATCGTGGCGCGCACGGTCGCGGCGCACCGCCGCCTGGTAGAGCAGATGGCGCGCCGCGAGATCGCCCGCCGCTACGTGGCCCTGCTGGTGGGCGCCCTGCCTCAGGACGCGGGCACGATCGACGCTCCCCTCGGTCGCCACGTGCGCGACCGCAAGCGCATGTCGATCCACACGACGCGGCCCCGTCGCGCGGTCACGCATTTCACGGTGCGGCGCCGCCTGGCCGGCTACACGCTGCTCGATGTGCGCCTCGAGACCGGACGCACCCACCAGATCAGAGTGCACTTCGCCGCTCTGGGGTATCCGGTCGCCGGCGACGTCACCTACGGCGGGCGCGAACGCCGCCCCGCCGGCCTCGCCCGGCAGTTCCTGCACGCCGCGCACCTCGAGTTCGCCCACCCGCTGAGCGGCGCGCCGCTCGTCTTCGATGCGCCGCTTCCCGCCGACCTCGCCGCGTTTCTCGCCGGTCTCAAGGACGCCTAGCGACGAGGGGACTCGGAAGACTTGACGTCCCGACCGGGGCGGACTACAGTCGAACAAACCTTTAAGTCCAGGTCCCGTGAGACCGGAAAGGGGTGCACAATGACGCACCA
>CAZFJE010000360.1:0-2267 GCA_964519555.1 uncultured Thermoleophilia bacterium | reverse complement strand
CGGGCCCTACGGCGTGGGGCGGCGCATGAAGATCGCCCTCACGCGGCGCCTGCTGTCGGCCGCGCTCGACGGCGCCTTCGACAAGGTGAGCTTTCACGCCGACCCGGACTTCAAGGTGCTCGTGCCCGAGAGCTGTCCGGGCGTGCCCGCCGAGATGCTCGTGCCGCGCACGACTTGGGCCGATGGCGCCGCCTACGACGCCGAGGCGCGCCTGCTCGCCGGACGCTTCGCCGCGAACTTCGAGAAGTACCGCGCCGCGGTGCCGGCCGCCGTGGCCGCCGCCGGGCCGCTGGGGTAGTCCAGGCGCGGCGCGGCGCGGGGAAGGGGGGCGCTCACGGCGCTGCGGCTTGGCCGCGTCCCGCCGGTGGTAGACTCCCGCCATGAAACTCGCCGCCGTGCTTGCCGCCGTCGACCGTCTCGCCCCGTTCGAGATTGCGGAGCCTTGGGACAGCGTCGGGCTGCAGGTCGGCGACCGCGACGCCGAGGTGCGCGCCGTGCTGGTCGCCCTCGACCCCACCATGGTGGCCCTCGACCACGCCGCGCGGCGCGACTGCCAGGCGCTGCTCGTGCACCATCCCCTGGTGCGCGAGCCGGTGGCCGCCGTCACGGCGCACAGCTATCCGGGTGACCTCATCCTGCGGGCGGCCAGCAGGGGCGTGGCCGTGATCGCCGCCCACACCAACGTCGACAAGGCCCACGGCGGTCTCGCCGACATCATCTGCACCGCCCTGCGCCTCGAGGGCCTGACGCCGCTCGCGCCGGCCCGCATGGACTGGTACAAGCTCGTCGGCTTCGTGCCCGAAAGCGACCTCGACGCGGTGCGCACGGCGATCTTCGCGGCGGGCGCCGGCACGATCGGCGACTACATCCACTGCTCGTTCACGATCCCCGGCGAGGGCACCTTCGAGCCCGGCGTGCGCGCTCACCCCAGTATCGGCGAGGTCGGGGTGCAGCAGCGCACCGGCGAGCTGCGCCTTGAGGCGGTGTTCCCGCGGGCGCTGCGGCGCGCGGTGAGCGACGCCTTCGTGGCGGCGCACTCTTACGAAGAGCCCGCCTTCGACCTGTACCCGGTCGACGACGAGGTGCGCACCCTGGGCCTGGGCCGCATCGCCTACCTTGGGGCGCCGTGCAGCCTCGAGCAGTTCGCCGGCGAGGTCGCCGCGCTGTTCGGCATGCCCGCCATCCGCTACGAAGGCGACGGCGAACGCGTGATCGAACGGGTCGCCGTGCTGCCCGGGTCGGGCGCCTCGCTGATCGACGAGGCCGCGGCCGCCGGGGTCGACGCCCTGGTCACCGGCGACATCAAGTACCACGACGCCGACCGCGCCGACCGCCTGGGGCTCGCCCTCATCGATGTGCCCCACGAGATCGCCGAGGGCTACGCCATGCGGCACTGGACGACGCAGCTAGCCGAAGAGCTGCGCCGCGACCGGGTGACCGTGACCTTCCTCGAGCAGCCCCGCCGCCTGTGGCGCCGGCTGGCCTTGAGCACCGAGACAGAGGAGACTATGACCGGCCTTGCCCAGCGCCACAACCACGCCGACGACCGCACGCTGCTCTACGTCGATGGCGGCTCGCGAGGCAACCCGGGACCGTCGGCCATTGGCGGCCGCCTCGTGAGCCCCGACGGCGAGGTACAAGAGGAGTTCTCCGACACGATCGGCACCACCACCAACAACGTGGCCGAATACCAGGCGCTGATCGCCGGCCTCGAGCTGGCGCTCGACCGCAACGTGAGCAAGTTGACGGTGCATTCCGACAGCGAGCTCATCTGCCGTCAGCTCACCGGTCGCTACAAGGTCAAAGACGAGCGCATGAAGGGCTACCACACCCAGGCGACCGCCCTGCTTCAGCAGTTCCAGGAGGTCGACATCAAGTGCGTGCGCCGCGAAGAGAACGCCGAGGCCGACCGTCTGGTCAACGAAGCGCTCGACGCCGCGGCCAGGTAGCAACGTCGGTTTGCGACCGCCCCACACGGTCGTGTACACTACCCCCCTGCGCGGGTGTAGCTCAGTTGGCTAGAGCGTCTGCTTGCCATGCAGAAGGTCGAGGGTTCGAGTCCCTTCACCCGCTCCAGAACCCTTCACCTGAAGGCAGAGGACAAGAGCACAGTGCTCTGTCGTCTGCCTTTTGTGCCGAAGGGGTGCGGCTCGTCGGCCTACCCGCCGGCTCGCCGCCGAGCACCGTGGGGCGGCGTAGCCAAGTGGTAAGGCAGAGGTCTGCAAAACCTTAATCGCCGGTTCGACTCCGGCCGCCGCCTCCAAGAA
>CAZFJE010000359.1:0-2282 GCA_964519555.1 uncultured Thermoleophilia bacterium | reverse complement strand
CGTCTTCGGGAATGCCGGCTTCGACCTTGCCGACCAGGTCGGCGCCGACGTCGGCAGCCTTGGTGTAGATGCCGCCGCCGACCCGGGCGAAGACCGAGATCAGACTGCCCCCGAAGCTCAGGCCTATGAGGGCGCGCACGGCGTGGTCGGCCCACAGATGCGTGCCGATGAAGTAATAGCCGGTGACGCCGAGCAGGGCCAGGCCGACGACCATGAGACCGGTCACCGAGCCGCCGCGAAAGGCGACCGAGAGCGCCGGCCCGAGGCCCCGTTTGGCGGCCTCGGCGGTGCGCACGTTGACGCGCACGCTGACCATCATGCCGATGAAGCCCGCGGCGGCCGACAGGATGGCGCCGACCGCAAAGCCGATGGCCGTCTCCCAGCCCAGGCCCCAGCCCTGCTTGACGCCGAGCGCAACGCCGAGGATGACAAAAGCGACCGCCCCGACCGCCGTGATGGTGCGGTACTGGCGGACCAGGTAGGCCTTGGCGCCCTCTTGCACGGCGCCTGCCACCTCGCGCATCTTTTCGTCGCCCGCCGGCAGCGCCATCAACCAGCGAATGAGCAGGACGCCGTAGACCACGGCCACCACGCCGCAGATCACGGCGATCAACACCGCGTGTTTGAATACGAATGAACCCACCTCGCACGACTCCTTTCGATCTCGCCCCCGCCCCGTGCACGGGTGGCGGCGAGGGAACCCCCCTCAAGTCCGCTCACGCGGGTGCCCCGCGCAGCGGTGTACCGTTCTTCTCGGGCCCTACGTTCGCCTGTCGAGTCGGACTGCCGTCCTTTCTCGTCGCTACCGCGCGCGCCCGCTGGGGGTCAGCGCACGTACCTGCCTATCAGCAGGTCGAGCCTGGTCTTGGTCGCCGCGGGAATGAGGTCGGCGGGCGTGTTGATGGCCGTCTCGACTGCGTGATGACACGCGCAGTCGGCCTGCAGGTCGAGCGCCGGCACGACCTGGCGGACGATCGCCTGGGCCGTCTCGACGTTGCGCCGCACGTTGGACAGCACCTGTTCGAGAGTGACGTCTTCCTCACCTTCGTACCATACGTCGTAATCGGTGACGAGCGCCATTGTCGCGTAGCAGATCTCGGCCTCGCGGGCCAGCTTGGCCTCTTGCAGGTTGGTCATGCCGATGACGTCCATGCCCCACTGCCGGTACGTGCGCGACTCGGCCCGGGTAGAGAACTGGGGACCCTCGATGCAGACGTAGGTGCCGCCCTCGTGGATGGTCGCGCCCACGGCGCGGCCGGCTTTGGCGATGGCCGCCGCGACGTGCGGGCAGAAGGGGTCGGCGAAGCCCATGTGCACCACGACGCCCTCGCCGAAGAAGGTGCTGGGCCGCGCCTTGGTGCGGTCGAAGAGCTGGTCGGGCACGACGATGTCGAGCGGCTTGAGCTCCTCGCGCAGGCTGCCGACGGCGCTCGCCGAGACGATCTGCTCGACGCCGAGCGCCTTCATGCCCCAGATGTTGGCGCGGTAGTTGACCTCGGAAGGCAGGATGCGGTGGCCGCGGGCGTGGCGCGGCAGGAAGGCGGTCGGCACGCCACCTAGATCGCCCACGAAATACGAGTCGCTGGGGGCGCCGAAGGGGGTGTCGAGCTTGACCTCGCGGGCGTCATCCAGCAGCTCGTAGAAGCCCGAACCGCCGATCACGCCGACCTTGGCCTGTTTGCTCGTACCGCTCACGCACGCCCCCCGCCGCTCGTCTTCGTTAGGACCAGCGGGCAGTATACAAGGCTTGGTCCCCGCGGCGCGAGAACAGGGGCGGTGGCGGCGGCACCGAGCGCCGCCGCCCCGCGCCCTCGCCCGCGGGCGCCCGCCCGCGCGGGCGACAACGGTACACGCCGATGGTAGGCTTTTCGGCGGCGGGCCGGCCGGCCCGCCGCAGTCTGGTTTGACACGCCCCGTAACCGGAGGAGTGAGCGGTGCCCAAGAACAAAGTCCTGCCCATCGAAGAGGCGATGTCCCACATCAAGAGCGGGATGAGCGTCGCCGTCGGAGGGTTCATCGGTCAGGGTGACCCTCTCACCCTCATCGACCACTTGAAGACCATGGACGTCGGCGACCTGACGATCTACGAAAACGACGCCGGCTACCACGAGCGCGGCACGGTCGAGCTCGTCAAGCAGGGCAAGATCCGCAAGATCGTCGCCAGCCACATCGGCACCACGCCTGAGATCGGCAAGGCGATGAACGAAGGTCGGCTCGAGGTCGAGGCGACCCCGCAGGGCACCCTCGCCGAGATGATGCGCTGCGGCGGCGCCGGGCTGGGC
>CAZFJE010000358.1:0-2286 GCA_964519555.1 uncultured Thermoleophilia bacterium | reverse complement strand
TTGATCTCGAAGCGGTTGACCGCCGCCGAGCTCACGCGCAGGTCGCGCACGTCGACGCCGGTCGAGTTGAGGCCGCTAATGATGGCGCGCTTGATGACGCGCGAGGCGGGGTGAGCGTCGCGGCTGGTGACCACCTTGGCGCCCTTGGCCAGCGTGGTGCCGTAGGCGAGCGCCAGCTTGAGGCCGAGCTCAGCGGTGATGTCGACGTTGATGAGCCCCACGACACCGTCTTTGCCGAAGAGCTGGGCCGTGCCGCGCGACTCCCAGATGATGCTCGAGTTGACCTGGGCGCCCGACTCGACGGTCTTGAACGGGTAGATCTTGACGTCGGGGGCGATGTAGGCCTGCTCGCCGATGACGCACTCGTCGCCTATGGCGGCGCCCTCGCTGATGGTCGCGCCCGGCTTGACGTCGCAGTTCTTGCCCAGGATGGCGCCGTAGACCTTGGTGCCCGAGCCGATGTAGGTGTTGGCGTCGATCACGCTGAAGCGCGTCTCGGCGTGGTCTTTGACGACCACGTTGCTGCCCATCACCGTGTAGGCGCCGATACGCGCGTTGCGGTCGATCTTGGCGTAGTTGCCGATCACCGCAGGGCCGGTGACGTGCTCGAGCGACTCTATGCTGACGTTCTCGCCGATGTAGATGTCGTTCTCGAGGCGGATGCCCGGAATGGAGGTCTGTACCTTGCCGTCGAGCACGTCGCGGTTGGCGGCCAGGTACTGGCCGAGGCTGCCGATGTCCTGCCAGTAGCCGTCGGCGATCGTGCCGAAGAGCGGCTTGCCGAGCTCGAACAGCTTGGGGAACAGCTCCTGGCTGAAGTCGTAGGGCTGGCCCGCGGGGATGTAGTTGAAGACCTCGGGCTCGAGCACGTAGATGCCGGTGTTGACGGTGTCCGAGAAGACCTGCCCCCACGTCGGCTTTTCGAGGAAGCGCTCGACCCGGCCCTCGTCGTTGATCACGACGACGCCGAACTCGAGCGGGTTCTCGACGTGCTTCAGGACGATCGTGACCATGGCGCCACGGCGCTCGTGCTCTGCCACGACGGCCGTGAGGTCGAAGTCGGTCAGGGCGTCGCCGGAGATCACGATGAAGCGCTCGCCGAGCAGCTCTTCGGCGTTCTTGACGCTGCCCGCCGTGCCCAGCGGCACCTGCTCGACCGAATAGTTGATGTTGACGCCCAGGGCGCTGCCGTCGCCAAAGTAGTCGCGGATGGCCTTGGGCAGGAACGCGAGGGTGACCACGATGTCTTCGATGCCGTGGCGCTTGAGCAGCTCGATGATGTGCTCCATGCACGGCTTGTTGGCTATGGACACCATCGGCTTGGGCTGGTTGCTGGTGAGGGGCCGCAGGCGCGTGCCCTCTCCCCCGGCCATCACGACCGCGCGCACAGGGCTCCGATCGGTCGGCAGGCGCGCGCTTGTGGCTCGGTCACCATGCGCTGATAGTACCAGAGAACAGCGGCGCGCCACGGGCGTGGGCCGTGCGTGACTCGTGCGTGACGCCGGCGCCCGGGGCGGGCGTTCAGGAAGCCGCCGCCGAACTCGGCCGCGCCTGCCGCCAGCGCAGGACCTCGCGCCAGATGTACCGGAAGCCGGCGACGAGGTAGAGCGTGGCGCCCACGCAGTAGACCGGCCAGGCGATCCGGCGCGCGTCGATCATGAAGAACTCGATGCCGCACACCAGCGTGAAGTTGGCCAGTCGTCCGCCGCGCATGATGCGGGGCTTCTCGTTGAACTGGAAGAGCATGAGCGCGGAGCCGGCCAGCATGAGTGCGTCGCGCACGATGAGCGGCACGACCGCCCACCACGGCAGCACGCCGAACAGCAGCAGGCTGCCCGTGAGGAAGAGAAAGAGGATGCGGTCGGTCACCGGGTCGAGCACGCGCCCCAGTTCGGTCTGCCAGCCGTGGCGCCGGGCGAGCCAGCCGTCGAGCACGTCGGAGAGCGCCAGCACCAGGACGATGATGGCCGCCGGCCAGCTCGCGGCTGGTGCGCGCAGGCTGTACACCCAAAGGAAGAGCGGCAGACAGGACAACCGCGCGATCGTGATGGCATTGGGGATCATGCGACGCGACATCGCACAGTAGTGTACAGGACCGCGGGCGCCGCGACGGCATGCTGCCCACGACTGCCCGTCGTACGTACGGCAGGCTCACACGGGTGCCGGAGCCCCCAGTCGATGTGCTACACTACGGCCTCGATTGCGGTCGGCGTGTGGCGCAGCCTGGTTAGCGCACTAGTCTGGGGGACTAGGGGTCGCCAGTTCGAATCTGGCCACGCCGACCAT
>CAZFJE010000357.1:0-2320 GCA_964519555.1 uncultured Thermoleophilia bacterium | reverse complement strand
CCGCAAGGCTCTCGGAGAGCTTAAGGCGAGGCGATTTTCAGCAGCCTGCTAGTGGAGCGTCGCGCCGCTCGTCACTTCACGGGGGCCGAGATCGACTTCGCTCGTCGTCTGGGCACCTCGGTCGGCCTGGCACTGGAAAACGCGCGGCTGTTCGAGGCAGAGCGCGAGGCCCAAAGGCACGCTGGGGAGGAGCTTCAGGCGACCACTCAGCTTCTCGAGGCGGCGCGGGCGCTTGCCGACTGGCGCGACCTCGGCGAAGTGGTGCGCGCACTGGCCCAGACTCTACTGCGATGCACCGCGCACACGCGGGCCATGGTCAGTCTCTGGGACCAAGGCCGAGGGGAGTTTGAGCTCATCGCCGCCGAAGGTCTGCGTCCCATGCCGCTCGGGTCGCGCTGGGCGACGGATGCCTCATCGACGGCCGCAGTCAAGGCTGTCACCCAACGTTCCGCCCAGGTGGGTGACCTCGATGCGCTGCCTGAGGGAGACCGCGGCAAGCGATGGGCTGACTATCAGCCGCATCTGGCCCTGCACGTCCCGCTGGTGGGCCGCGAGAAGGTCGTCGGCCTGCTTAGCCTGGACGACCCCGGTGAGCGCCGCGAGTTCGGCGAACGTGAGATCCGGCTGGTCGAGGGCGTCGCCGCCTACGCAACGGTAGCAATCGAAAACGCCCGCCTGTTCTCCGACGCTTTGGAGCAGAGCCGGCACCTGACCAATGTCTTGCAGAGCATGGCCGACGGCTTCGTCTCGGTGGACCGCGAGTGGCGCTACACGCTGGTCAACCCGCAGGCCGAGCGGCTGATCGGCCAACCGGCGGTTGAGCTGCTCGGCCGGTCCATGGAGGATCTCTTTCCGGACATGGAGGGCTGGCCACATTACCGCAGTGCGATGGAAGACCGCACGCCCGAGACGTTCGAGATCTGGTCCAAGCCGCTCGAGACATGGCTTGAAGTCCACGCCTACCCGACGCTCGACGGCCTGTCGATCCTCTTCACCGACATCGCAACGCGCAAGGCCGCTGCCGAGGAGCTGCGCTTGCACAACGAAGACCTTGCCGAGCGCGCGCACTTTGCCGACTCCCTCAACGCCATCAACCGTTTGCTCCATGCCACCCTCGATTTCGACACGATCATGCAGGGTGCTCTCGACGAAGGCGCGGAAGCGCTTGCTGCCACTGCCGGCCTGATCGAGATGCGTGAGGAGCCGCAGTGGGTCGTGCGCTACCAGCATGGCTTAGTCGAGGCCGACGTAGGCCTTCGCCTGAGCGCGGCCGAGGCATCGATCGCGACCCGCGTCGAGGCGCGCGGCGAGCCTCTGGCCATCGCCGACGCGCAAGCCGACGGCGTCGTCGACAGCAGGTTTCTTCGCACGCACGCGCTGCGCTCCCTACTCGCAGTGCCTCTGGTTGCGAGGGGGGCGGTGATCGGCTGCCTGACCTTCTACGGGGCCACGGTGCGCGTCTTCAGCGACTCGGAGATCGACTTCGCCCGCAAGCTGGGCGCAACGGTCTCGATGGCGCTCGAGAACGCCCGGCTCTACGAAGAACAGCAGCGCATCGCCCAGACGCTCCAGGAGAACTTCATCCACGAACTGCCCACGGTCGCCGACCTCGAGCTCGGTGTGGTGTCACGGACGGCTAACGAGCCCGAGCTCGTGGGTGGGGACTTCAGCGACGTGTTCCTGCTAGACGACACCAGTGTCGTCGTCGTAATAGGTGACGTCGCCGGCAAGGGCGTGCGGGCCGCCGGCCTGACCGAGACCGTGCGCGCCAAGATCCGGGCCTTCGCCACGATCGACTCCTCTCCCGCCTTCATCTTGGGCAAGACGAACGCACTCATGCTACGGCTGGATCCCGACGAGCCACACGTGACCGCCTTCATCGCCGTGCTCGACCCTCACAGTGGCCATCTGAGCTACGCGAGCGCGGGGCACCCCGCACCGGTCCATCTCGGCGCCTTCTCCTGCCGGCCACTCGACGTGACCTTCGGACCACCGTTGGGCTCCTTCGAGCGCCCCTACGCAAACGCCCACACCGTGCTCACCCCTGACGATTGCCTGGTGCTCTACACCGATGGTGTCACCGAGGCTCGCCGAGGAGCAGAGTTGCTGGGCGAGGCTCGGCTACTCGAGATCGCGGCTGACCTGCGCGGAGGCTCGGCTCAGGAGGTTGCCGACGGGGTGCGCGACGCGGCGTTGGCCTTCGCCGGTCAGCTGCATGACGACCTCCAGGTGGTCGTTCTGCGACTCGCCTGAAATAGGCGGCGGCAACGCAGGGGTGCCAAGTCAGGAAGCCAGGCGCCCAGCGCGACTTGGGTCGTCG
>CAZFJE010000356.1:0-2339 GCA_964519555.1 uncultured Thermoleophilia bacterium | reverse complement strand
TCGTGGGCGAACGAGCGGTTGAGCCCGAGCAGGGCGCCGAAGACGAACACCACCCACAGCATGCCGCCGGTGTAGAACGACAGGCGGCCGCCGCCCGACACCGTGAAGGCGTAGTGAAAGACGATCATGGCCAGCACGACGAACAGGAACATCGAGACGACCGTCTCGCGCGTGCGCAGCTCCGACACGACGTCTTTGCGCACCATGGCCTTGAACTGCCGCCAGCCCATGCCTAGACCAGCGCCCCTTCGCGCACCTGGGCGCGGTAGGTGGCGGCGAATTCGGCCTCGGCCATGCCGCCGCCGTGAGCGAAGACGACCTTGCCGCCGTCGAGGATGAGCACCTGGTCGGCAAGCCCGAGTCCCTGGCGCAGGCTGTGGGTCGCCATGACGAAGGTGTGCTCGGCGCGGATATCGCCGAGCAGGCCGTCGAGCAGGTCGACGGCGTGGGGGTCGAGGCCCGAATGGGGCTCGTCGAGCAGCAGCACGCGGGGCTCATGCAGCAGCGCCCGAGCGATCGCCAGCCGCTGCTGCATGCCCTTCGAGAACGTGGCGACGACGTCGTGGCGGCGGTGGCTGAGCTCGACGCGCTCGAGCAGATCGGCGATGCGCCGCTCGGCGTCGGCGACGCCGTACATGTCGGCGTAGAAGCGCAGGTTCTCGTGAGCCGTGAGGTCGCGGTACAGCAGCGGGTCGTGCGAGATGAAGCCGATGGCGCGGCGCACCGGAGCGGGGTCGCCGCGCAGGTCGTGCCCGGCCACCGTGACGCTGCCCGACGAAGGCTTGAGCAGCGTCGCCAGCAGGCGCAGCGTGGTCGTCTTGCCGGCGCCGTTGGGCCCAAAGAGTGTGAGAAAGCCGCCGCGGGCGACGGTGAACGACACGTCGCGCAACACGTCGCGGCGGCCGAAGGCCTTGCCGAGCCCCTCGACGCAGATCTCGGGCGCCGCGGCGTCGCCGGCGCGCTCCGGCGCGTCGCCGGCGCGCTCGGATCGCGCTCCGCCGGCGGGCTCCGACGCCGGGCCGCCGCCGTGGTTGCCCGCCGCGCGTCCGGCACCGGCCATCAGGCCGCCTCGCCCCGGGCCTCGTCGTGTGCCGCGACCGGCGCCCGCGCGCGCCGTGGCCACAGCGACACGCCGCCGGCCACCGCGAGCACGAGGACGCCGACCCAGACGAGGCGCACGAGCGGGAACACATCGAGCTGCAAGCGCAGATGGGCGCTCGACGTGTCGAACGGATCCTGCGCCACGACGAACAGGTCGCGCGGCAGGCTGCCCAGGATGACGGCGCGCACGGCGGCGCCGTCGACCGGGTAGACGTCGGTGTGCGGTGCCAGCATACCGATCCGGCGCCCGCCGCGGCTGACGACGAAGTGGGCGAAGTAGCGCTGCGAGCTCTGCGGGCCGCTGTCCTGCGTGAAGCCGGTGAAGCGCAGCGTGTAGCCCGCCACGCTCGCGGTGGCGCCGGCCTTGGCCGGCAGGTAGGCGCCGCGCTCGATCTTGTAGACGTTCGAGCCCAACAGCCCGGCCAGGATGAGGATGACGCCCGCATGAGCCACCCAGGCGGCCGTGCGCGTACGGCTCGCGGTGAGCGCGCGGCGCAGGCCGGTGAGCAGTCCCTGCTCACCGGCGGCCCGCCGCGCGGCGGCGGCGATGAACGTGACGACGGCCGCCGCGGCAAACACGCAGACCTCGAGGCCGACCAGACCGAACACGCTCGAGCGCCAGTCGCCGGTGAGCAGCAGCACGGGCAGCGCGACAAGCGCCGCGAGCAGCGGCCAGCGCGCGGCTCGCCACGCCCCGCCGGCGCCGCGCCCCAGGGCAAACAGCGGGCAAAGCGCCACGGCGAACACCACGGCGACGCCCAGCGGCTCGGCGAACAGGCGGTAGGTGTCGGGGTCCACCGTGCGGTCGCTGACGAGCGGCACGACGACGGTTGCCACGAGCAGCGCCGCGGCGAAGGTGCCGAACGCGATGTCGAGCGCGTGGTGGGCGACGTCGCCGGCCGTGCTCAGCAGCGGCTCACCCTGCGTGCCGAAACGCCGCCAGCGAAAGGCCAGCAGGCCGACCGACAGGGCGGCGACCACGGCGAGCAGGGCCGAGAGGATCACGATGAGGGTGTCGTTGCGCGAGAAGGCGTGCACCGAGCTGATCAGCCCGGTGCGCGTGGTCCAGGTGGCGACGATCGTCAGCCAGAACGTGGCGCAGGCCAGCGCCAGCGTGGAGCGCCGCAGGCGGCCGCGCCGGCGGAAGACGAGCATCGAGTGCAGCAGCGCGGTCGCGACCAGCCAGGGGACGAGCGAGGCGTTCTCGACCGGGTCCCAGCCCCAGTAGCCGCCCCACG
>CAZFJE010000355.1:0-2348 GCA_964519555.1 uncultured Thermoleophilia bacterium | reverse complement strand
GCCTGTTCGGCTACGGCGCCCTGGCCGGTACGCTGCTCTGGGGCCTCGACGGCGGCATCCTCGCCGCCCTGGCGGTCGGCATCCCCTACATCCTGACCTTCTACTTCGTGCTGGCCCTGCTCGAAGATTCGGGCTACATGAACGCGGCCGCCTTTCTGGCCGACCGCGTCATGCACCTCTTCGGCCTGCACGGCCGCGCCGTCATCCCCCTCATGGCCGCCGCCGGCTGCAACGTGCCGGCCATCATGGGCACCCGCGTGCTGTCGACCAAGCGCGAGCGCACCATCGCCTGCACGCTCGTCGTGCTGGTGCCCTGCAGTGCCCGCACCGCGGTGATCCTGGGCTCGGTCTCGCTGTTCGTGGGCTGGCAGTGGGCGCTCTTCGTCTTCGGCGTGCTGGGGCTCGTGGGTCTTGTCGCCGGTGTGCTGCTCAACCGCATCCTGCCGGGCGAGCCCGAGGGGCTCGTCATGGAGATGTTTCCCTTCCGCCGGCCCTCGCTGCGCCTCGTGGCGGTCAAAACGTGGAAGCGCTTCGGCACCTTCCTCTGGGCGGCCGCGCCCATCATGCTGATCGGCAGCTTCGCCTTGGGCGCCCTCTACGAGACGGGCCTGATCTGGCATCTCGAGTGGCCGCTCCACCCGGTCGTCGTCGGCTGGCTCGGCCTGCCGGCCGTAGCCGGACTGACGCTGCTGCTCGGTGTGCTGCGCAAAGAGCTCGCCCTGCAGATGCTCGTCGTGTTCGCCGTGGCCCGCTACGGCAGTCGGGCGTATAACCTGCGCACGTTCATGACGCCTCACCAGATCGTCGTCTACGCTCTCGTGGCCTCCATCCTCGTGCCCTGCGTGGCGACGATCGCCATGCTGGGCCACGAGCTCGGCTGGCGTCGCGCCGCCACTATCAGCGCCGGCACCGTGGCCACCGCGCTCGTGATCGGCGGCGCCATCTCGCACCTGCTGCCCCTGATGTAAGGGCGGCTCGCCGCCGGCGGCCCGCCCGTAAGGATCGCATGAGAAGGACCACCATCCAGCTCGTCGTCGTCGTGCTCGCTACGGCCGCCTTCGTGGCGACCGCGGTGAGCGGCCTCGTGCTGTTCGCGCCGGCGAAGCTGCTGCCGGTGTTCAGCGGCTCGCTGGGCCAATGGCGCACCGTCCACGAGTGGAGTGCCGTCGCGCTCGTGGTGGCGGTGGTCGCCCACGTCGTGCTGCACCGCCGCCGCTTCGCCCAGCTGCTGGCCATGCTCTGGGCCCCGGCCGACGGTCAGGCTGCCGACGCCCCCGGCGGCGAGCGCTCCATGCGCCTGAACCGGCGCTGGTTCCTCGTTCTCGGCGCTGGCGCCGCGGTCGCCGCGGTCGCCGCGGTGGGCCTGAAGCTCGGGGGCTCGTCGCGCTCCGGCTCCGGCTCCGACTCGTCGGGCCTGCTCGCCGGCTTTCCGGTGCTCGATGTCGAAGGGCCGCCCGACCGCGCCGCGGCGGACTGGATCGTCGAGGTCGACGGTCTCGTCGACACCCCGCTGCGCCTCGACCGCAGCGCCTGGCTGGCCCTGCCGCGCACGCAGGAGACGCGCACCTTCCACTGCGTCGAGGGTTGGAGCGTCGACCACCTGGGCTGGGAGGGCGTGCGCGTCTCCGAGCTGCTGGACAGGGCCGGGCTGCAGGCGGGCGCGCGCTTCGTCACGTTCCACGCCTACAGCGGCCGCTACACCGACAGCCTGAGCCTGGTCGAAGCCCAGGCGCCCGAGACGCTGCTGGCCGACGCACTCGACGCGGCGCCGCTGCCGGCCGCGCATGGGGGGCCGCTGCGCCTCGTCATTCCGTCGCAGCTCGGCTACAAGAACGTGAAGTGGGTCGTGCGCGTCGAAGTCACCGCGCAACGCGCCATCGGCTACTGGGAAGCCACCGGCGGCTACGCGTCCGAGGCGCCGGTGAGCTGAAGGGCCGAGTGCCGCGGCGTCCGGCCTCGCGACCGCCGCCGGCCGCGGAGCGGAGCGGCCGACGCGCCTCAGCGCCGCTTCAGACGCTCTTGATGCCGCGGATCAGCTCGGCGACGGCCTCCTGGCCGTCGCCGTAGAGCATGCGCACGTTGTCTTCGAAGAAGAGCGGGTTCTCGACGCCGGCATAGCCCGCGCCCGCGCCGCGCTTGATCACGACGACGTTGGCCGCCCGGCCCACCTCGAGGATCGGCATGCCGTAGATCGGGCTCGCGGGGTCGGTCTTGGCCGAGAGGTTCACCGTGTCGTTGGCGCCGATGACGAGCGCCACGTCGGCCGTGGCGAACTCGGGGTTGATGTCGTCGAGGTCGTAGATGTAGTCGTAAGGCACGCCCGCCTCGGCCAGCAGCACGTTCATGTG
>CAZFJE010000354.1:0-2372 GCA_964519555.1 uncultured Thermoleophilia bacterium | reverse complement strand
CGAGCCCAAGACAGCCCACGGACGGCGAGTGGTCGCCCTGGATCCACAGACCGTCAACGTACTCCGAGGGCAAGCCGCTCGCCAGCTCGCCGAACAGGCCGAGTCCGAAGGTTGGGAAGACACGGGACTGGTCTTCACCAACGAAGGCGGACAGGCGCTCCACCCCTGGGGCGCTAGTCGCTGCTTTCGCAAGGCCGTCAGGGAGGCGATGCTGCCCGATATTCGCCTCCACGACTTGCGCCACACTCACGCCACGCTGGCTCTGCAGGCCGGCATACATCCCAAAGTGGTCTCGGAGCGTCTCGGCCACGCCACTGTCGCAATCACGCTCGACACCTACTCTCACGCGATTCCGGCGATGCAGGAAGAGGCGGCAGTGCTGATCGCGGGGCTGGTGTTCGCGGGCAAGTAGGTTCTCAGCGAAGATCGGACTGGCGGTGACCACAGCTGAGACCGCCTGCCATCGGCGTTCGAAACCTGAAGACGTGCCGGGCGCAGCCCTAGCCGAACAGGCGCTTGCCCTGGCCCGCCGGAACGATGAGAACTCGGCCAGCAGTCAGGTTCCCATCAGCAGCCCTGGTGCCCACGATCACGACGTGCCCGCCGGCAGTGACGTCGGCTAGCGTGGCCGAGGATGCACCCCGCTCGCGGTAGATGGTGGTGGCGCTCACGGTGACGGTCACAGTGGCGCCGCGCAGGGTCTTCAAGGTGAAGCTGCCGGGCTGCTCGACCGACTGCACGGTACCCGCGGCCAGATTCAGGCCCCTGCCCGACAGGCGTTGGCCGATGGACGCGCCGTTCCCTGCGTTTGCCTGAGACCCGGTAGCCCCGCCCAGGGCAGACCTCCAAGAGGCGGCAGCCGTCTGGCTGGGACGACCGCTGCTCGGCGAGAACGCCCTGACGACTGCGTAGGCGGCCACGACAGAGGCCAGAATGATGAAAGCCACGATAGCCCAGCGCAACGCCGGCCGAGAGAGTAACGGCCGGGGCTTCCCTGCAGATGACCTTTCAGGTGGCGTCGTGGTGTTTTCCATCGGCTCCGTCTCTCTCCCCGCGGTACTGTTCCATTCCCGGCGCGACTTCTGGTCCTCCAACCTCAGTCTGCCCGACGAGTAGGCCACTAGACCGTGCCGGTTGCGCGTGAAGCTCCTCAGCCGTTGGTCAAGCCATGGGGTAGGGTATCGGGCTGCCGCGTCAGGTCATTCGATACGTTGTGCGAAAAGGGCGGCGCTGATCGCCGGGTTGGGGTTCGCGGCGCGATAGCCCCCACTGCGCTCCGAGCCGGTCGCCACGCAAGGTGCCCCCACGACCGGGCGGGACGCGGCCTCGTCCTGCCACTTGAGTGCGGCGACCATCCTGGACGCGTCCCACTTGTCGACATTGCCCGGCTTGCCATACTAAAAGGAGAGACGCCTCGCACCGACAAGGAGCCCCAGATGGAGAACAAGGAGAGTCTGATTGAAGCCGAGCGGCGGGCCGAGCTAGAGAGCCAGGTACGGGAGATCATGGCCTCACGAGCGGCCCTCGACGCCCTGCGGGAGGAGCACCTGACCTTCGGCGAGCGAGCCGCTGATCGGATGGCCACCGTGGCCGGCAGCTGGACGTTCATCTTCGCGTTCTTGGCCGTAGTCGCCCTGTGGGTGGCGCTCAACACCTTCGCCTGGATCAGCCACTGGGACGGTTACCCGTTCATTCTGCTCAACCTGGCGCTATCAATCTTGGCCGCCGTGCAGGCGCCGGTGATCATGATGAGCCAGAACCGCGACCAGGCTCATGACCGCGTGCACAACGAAAACGACTACCGCACCAACGTCAGGGCGGAGATCCTCATGGAGCACCTCACCGCGGAGGTTGAGGAGATCAAGCAGTTGCTCGTGCAGCGCAGCGCGCTGCCGGAGTGACGCGGCGCAGGGCGTGCTTTTCGCATCTGACAATCTCAATCACCCTGACACCTACAGCCACGCCGTCCCGGCGATGCAGGAGGGGGCGGCGCTCAACGCGGGGCTGGTGTTCGCGAGGAAGCGACACGCTTCTCTGGCGGCCAGCTTCGCTACGGCGGCATCAGCGCGACGCCGCGAGACGGCATAATGGGCGTGTCGTTCAAGGCAAGGGACACCGACCCTGCATTACAGACAGCGAGGCACGCCCATGCTCATCGATCTCCTGCGCTCCCGAAGAAGCATCCGCGCGTTCAGCGACCAACCCGTCGAGCAGGAGAAGCTCGACCTGCTGATCGAGGCCACGCTGCGCGCGCCGGCCCAGCAAGGCAAGCCTCCCTGGGAGTTCGTCGTCGTCCGAGACAGGGAGACGATCACGCAACTCTCGCTGGCGAAGGCGAATGGCTCCGCCTTCATAAAGGAGGCGGCGCTCGT
>CAZFJE010000353.1:0-2400 GCA_964519555.1 uncultured Thermoleophilia bacterium | reverse complement strand
AAGGCGGGCAGCACGTCGGAGGTGACCATCCCCTTGTAGACGATGGTGCGCGTCGACAGCGAACAGACGTACAGGTCGCTGAATCGATTGATGACGGGCTGGCGGGCGAGGGCGGCGCCGATGCGACGGCGCGCTAGAAGCAGCACCCGCTCGAGCTCCTCGCCGGACAGACTCGGCGAGGTCGCGACCACCTGCTCGACGATGGGGTGCCTTTGGCGCAGGGTCGGCGGCAGGGCATCAGCGCAGAGCGGAACCTTGCGCCAGCCCGCGACCACTAGACCCTCGTCGCGCAGCACCTTGGCGACGAGCTCGCGACAGAGGTGGCGTTTTCCCGGCTCGCGTGGCAGGAACAGCATGCCAACGGCCGTGGAGAAGGGCCGCGGCTCGGTGAGGCGCTGTTCGGCAAGCCATGGCTCAAGCAGAAGCCACGGGATGGCCGTCATCAGGCCGGAGCCGTCGCTTGTCTGCCCGTCGGCGCCGAGGCCGCCCCGATGTTCGAGCCGCGAAAGAGCGGCGAGTCCGAGCTCGACGATCTTTCGGCTGGCCTTGCCGCTGCCATCGGCGACAAACCCCACCCCGCAGGCAGCGTGCTCCCCGGGCTCGACCTCTTCCGGGAACGTTGTCACGGAGTCACATATCTCGCTGAGACTGTGACAACAAAGCGCTCCCGATCAACCGACCGGGAAGTGCCGCTACTTGCGGAATTCGCTCGCGCGAGCAGGCCGTTGTGCCAAACGGCTAATACCAGATGGCTGGGTCTTGCACAGCGCGCAGGCAGTACCATCGCCGTCTCCGCCGCAAGCGCCGAGCTGGCTCCTCCGGGGGGTAGGGTCTCGTAACAAGGCACGGATCTGGTTGACGAGTTTGGACGCCGGACCCGTGAAGGCTTAGCGCCCCGCTCGAGCTGTGCTCGACCGCCTGGCACTTCAGGCGCTCTTGAGGATGTCCTGCCGCTCCTTCTCGGTCTCGATCGTGCTCAGCTCGGGCGGGCACACCAAGCTCAGCACGGGCACCGGCTCGAAGAGATACGTCATGGCCGCTTCGTGGATGGGCATCGAGGCCGGGTGCTCCAGCAGGTAATTCATGTCGTCCTCCGCATCGCAGGTTGTCCGCTTCGTCGCAACTGCCTGATGGAACAAAAAAACGCCCCCCGGTCGCACAGGACCGGGGAGCGCCATTGCTCCCATCAAACCTTCGGCACACTTTTGTGCCGCGACCACAGTACCCGCTTTCGCACTGATTGCAAGCGACGATGCGGAGAACATGGGACTAGCTTGCCGAATAGAGTCACGCGCATTAGCTTGGCCAATGGCCACAGGTCTGTGGCAAAGCGTGCTACCGTCAAACGCCCCGCGGAGCAGTCCGGCACGCCCAGCACAGGGAGCTTCTTCACACGGCAGGAGACGCCGAGGGCGATCAAGTCGCCGGTGAGCACGCCGTAGATGGCCAGGGGGCCCGTGGGGCAGCGGTGGACGATGGCGCTCAGGTGGTCCGCGCATCACCGATCTGCTGCAGATCGCGGGCTGGCAAGTCAACGTCAAACGCGTCGAGCGCATCTGGCGGGTCGCGGGGCCGTGAGTTGCTTAGCCGGCTGGTGGCCCGACGAGCAGAGCAGCCTTGGTGAAGGCTGCAACAGCCGATTCCATGGCTGTAAGGATGTCGTTGCGCGAGAAGGGCTTGACGACGTAGCCCAAGGCGCCGGCGCCTTGGGCTACGTCGTCTCGCATGGCCCGTGAGAAGGCGGTCAGCATGACCACCGGTGCGATAGCCTCGGTGCTGATCGCCGCAGTCGCCTCGATACCGTCGAGCCCAGGCATGCTGATATCCATGAAGATCACATCGGGGCGGCATGTACGCGCCAAGACCACGGCCTCTGCACCATCACGTGCCTCGGCCGCTATCTCGTGGCCTGCGTCTTCGAGCATCTCGCGCAGGTCCAAGCGGATCAGCGCCTCGTCCTCAGCAATCAACACTCGCACGTCGCATCCCCGTCGTTTTGCAGATGTGGAGCCCGTCTCGTCGACCGATTGGCCATAAGGACTACCATTCGAAGGACGAGTTGTCTATACTGTTTGTGGATCCTCCCAATGGACCTCATGCATAGACGAGCCCCGCCCCCCCGGGGCTCGTCGCCGTTAGAGCGGCGCGCCGCAACGACCAAACTTGACAACCACCCGCCGCCTGCGCTTCACTGGGCGCTCCGCGAGCGAGCTCGAAAGATACAGGCGCCGTGCAGCACGTCACTGATAGATTCCAGGCATCAGCCTCGGCGAGTCGTATCAGTCTCGCATGCATCCCAGCCGGCCCGAGCTCGCCTGCCCCGACCTCTGAAGCTCGCCTGCCGCATCGGATCCCGGCCAAGGTGAAGCCGAAGCGGGCTGCCCTCTAAGGCTGCCCGCG
>CAZFJE010000352.1:0-2407 GCA_964519555.1 uncultured Thermoleophilia bacterium | reverse complement strand
ACCTCTTTGAAGGCTAGACAGGTTCGAGAACTCTCCGACGAGGAGCTCGAGGTGCGCATCCGCGACACCCGCAAGGAGCTTTTCAACCTGCGGTTCCAGCACGCGACCGGCCAGCTCGACAACCCGCACAAGTTGACTATCGCGCGGCGCGAGATCGCCCGTCTGCTGACGGTGCACATCGAGCGCGAGCACGCACACGTAGGCGGAGGTGAGGGCTGATGCCGGCCCGCAAGTCAGATTCGGCCGGCGTGCCGGCCAAGAAGGCCTCGGCGGCTCGTAAGCCGGCGGCCAAGAAGGCGGCCGGCAAGTCGTCGGCCAAATCGGCGGCCGCTCGCAAGGCAGCCGCCGGCAAGACGGCGGCTCCGGTCGTCGTCAGCAAGCCGGTCAAGCCCGCACGGCCAGCGCCGGAGAGGGTGCCCGGACGCAAGGAGCGCCGCGGCGTTGTTGTGAGTTCCGCGATGGACAAGACCATCGTGGTGCGCATCGATGCAGTGCGTTCGCACGAGAAGTACGGCAAGGTCGTGCGTCGCACCAGCAAGCTCCACGCCCACGACGAGCACAATGTGGCCAACATCGGCGACGTCGTGCGTATCGTCGAGACTCGTCCGCTGAGCGCCACCAAGAACTGGCGGCTGCTCGAAGTGCTCGCCAAGGCAAAGTAAGAGGCGGAGAACCAAGAGATGATCCAGACCGAGTCGAGACTGAGAGTGGCCGACAACACCGGCGCCCGCGAGATCCTGTGCATCAGGGTGCGGGGCGGTTCGCGGCGGCGGTACGCCCGTGTGGGCGATGTCATCGTGGCCACGGTCAAGTCGGCGACACCTGGAGGCAGCGTCAAAAAGGGCGATGTCGTCACCGCCGTCGTGGTCCGCACCAAGAAAGAGTTCGGGCGTAAAGACGGTACGTACATCGCCTTCGACGAAAACGCCGCCGTGCTGATCGACAACCAGAACAACCCGCGCGGCACGCGCATTTTCGGGCCAGTCGCGCGCGAGCTGCGCGAGCGGAATTTCATGAAGATCGTCTCTCTGGCCCCGGAAGTCCTGTAGGGCCTGGGTGAGGGAGCTGAGGTCAAGCATATGTCGGTAATGAAGATCCATAAGGGCGACCAGGTCATGGTCATCAGCGGCAAAGAGTCGGGCAAGAGCGGCAAGGTGCTGCGTGTCGACAAAGAGAAGCGCCGTGTGGTCATCGAACGCCTGAACATCGCCAAGAAGCACACGCGCCCGAACCCGAAGAAGAACCCGCAGGGCGGCGTGGTCGAGCAAGAGGCAGCCATCGACGCCTCGAACGTCATGCTCGTCTGCCCGGCTTGCAGCGAGTCGACTAGGGTCGGCTACCGCTTCACCGACGACGGCACCAAGGTGCGCGTCTGCCGGCGGGCGGGCTGCGGCAAAGACATCGACAGGGCATAGGCATGTCACGACTTAAAGAGAGATACGCAGCCGAGATCGTGCCGGCGCTCCGCGAGCGCTTCGGGTACGACAACATCATGCAGGTCCCGCGCGTCACCAAGGTCACTCTCAACATGGGTGTCGGCGAGGCCAAGACCAACGCCAAGCTGCTCGACGACGCCGTCGAAGAGATGACCCAGATCAGCGGGCAGCACCCGGTGATCACCAAGGCCCGCAAGTCGATCGCCAGTTTCAAACTGCGCGAAGGCATGGCGATCGGCTGCAAGGTCACGCTGCGCGGCGAGCGTATGTACGAGATGATCGACCGCCTCGTCTCTGTGGCGCTGCCTCGCATCCGCGACTTCCGCGGCATCGCGCCCGACCAGTTCGACGGTCGCGGCAACTTCTCGATGGGCATCCGTGAGCAGACGATCTTTCCCGAGATCGACTACGACTCGGTCACCCAGATGCGCGGCATGAACATCACGATCACGACCACCGCGACCACAGACGAAGAAGGTCGAGCCCTGCTGTCGATGCTGGGCATGCCCCTTCGTGAAAGCTAGGAGTTAGCACATGGCCAAGACATCTCTGGTTGTGAAGGCCGCCCGCAAGCAGCGGTACAGCACCCGCGAATACCACCGGTGCATGCGCTGCGGACGTGCGCGCGGTTACTTCCGTCAGTTCGGCCTGTGTCGCATCTGCCTGCGCGAGCTCGCTCACGAGGGCGTCATTCCAGGCATGACCAAGTCGAGCTGGTAAGGGGGGCGACGAGAAATGTCAATGACTGATCCCATCGCCGATATGCTGACCCGCATCCGCAATGCGAACCAGGCAAACCACGCCGAGGTCGAGATCCCCGCTTCGCACATGAAGGCGGGCATCGCAAAGCTGTTGCTCGAGCAGGGCTACATCACCGGCGTCGAAAACCGGCGCGGCGAACACGGCGAACTGCTCGTCATCGGGCTCAAGTACGGCAAGAACCGCGAGCGCGTGATCTCCGGCATCAAGCG
>CAZFJE010000351.1:0-2415 GCA_964519555.1 uncultured Thermoleophilia bacterium | reverse complement strand
TCTCGGGCCGCGGCGAGCTGCACCTCGCCATCCTGATCGAGGAGATGCGCCGCGAGGGCATGGAGCTATGCGTCTCCAAGCCCGAGGTGATCACCCGTCGCGACGCGCGCGGCCACCTGCAGGAGCCGCTCGAGGAGCTCGTCATCGACGTGCCCGGCGACTACCAGGGTACCGTCATCCAGGCGCTCAGCCTGCGCAAAGGCGAGCTCACCGGCATGCACGCGAGCCTCACCGGCCTGGTGCGCCTCGAGTTCACCATCACCACGCGCGGCCTGATCGGCTACCGCAACGAGTTCCTCACCGAGACCCGCGGTCTGGGCGTCATGAGCTCGCGCTTCGTGGGCTACGGCCCTTGGGCCGGCGACCTGCCGGGCCGCGATCGCGGCTCGCTCGTCAGCCAAGCCGACGGCGAGGCGGCCGGCTATTCGCTCGAGAACCTGCAGCAGCGCGCCACCATGTTCGTAGGCCCCATGGCGCGCGTCTACGAAGGCATGATCGTGGGCGAGAACTCGCGCGGCGACGACATGCTCTGCAACCCCACCAAGCGCAAGGCGCTGGGCAACTACCGGCAGTCCACCAAAGACATCGACACCGGCCTCAAGGTGGTCCGCGTGCTCACCCTCGAAAGCGCTCTCGAGTGGATCGCCGACGACGAGCTCGTCGAAGTCACGCCCCAGTCGGTGCGGGTGCGCAAGCACATCCTGAGCTCCGAGGAGCGCAAGAAGGCCGCCAAGCGGGTCGCGGGGTAGTCACCCGCCACCGTGTGGACCGTGCGTCGGTCCACCGGTCGCCGGTCGCCGCCCGCAGCTCAGCCGCAGGCGCAGCTCGGCCCGCGGTCGTGACGATGCAGCTCCTCGACCGTACCCGTGAAGGCGGCGAGCCCTTCCGAGAAGCGCCCCCAGTCGAGCGCGTAGTAGGTGCGGGCACCCTGGCCGCGAGAGCGCAGCAGGCCGGCGTCGCGCAGCACCGCCAGGTGGTGCGAGACGAGCGGCTGGCTCATGCCCAGGTGGGCCGTGATCTCGCAGACGCAGCGCTCGCCCTCGAGCAACTGCTCGACGATCGCCGTGCGGGTCGGGCTGGCGAGGGCCTTAAACTGCGGCACGAACTCGGTCAGCGGCTTAGTCTTCGCGGCCACCTTCACATCGAGCGCCTATACCAGGTGAGACCGTCGGGCACGTCGCCTGGTGCCAGGCTGCGAGGCTCCATGAACCCGCGGCGCAGCAGAAAGCGCGCCTTCTTGCCGGCGCCGCCGCAGCACTCGTAGGCCTTCGTCGAGCCGTCGTCGCAGCACACCTCGGCGGCGATCCAGCACTCGGTGTTCGAGTCTTCGGCGCACTTCACCACCGCAGCCGGACTCATCTGCCCAAGGCACGTGCGTTCGTCGTCAGCCATGCGTCCTCCTCACCGTCGTTGCGTCTCGCGTTCACATCGTTCCCCCGCCCAGGGGCGCCGCTGCGGGCACGGCAAAGAAGCGCCGCCGGAACAGCAACGCCACGTTGACCAAGCCGATCATGACCGGCACCTCGACGAGCGGCCCGATGACGGCGGCAAACGCCACGCCCGAGCCTATGCCGAAGACCGCCACCGACACTGCGATGGCCAGCTCGAAGTTGTTGCTGGCCGCCGTGAACGACAGCGTCGCTGTCTTTGAGTAGTCGGCACCGATGCGGTGGCCCAGGTAAAAGCTCACCAGGAACATGACGACGAAGTAGATGAGCAGCGGCACGGCGACCCGCACCACATCGAGCGGCAGTCGCACGATCACGTCGCCCTTGTAGCTGAACATCACGAAGATGGTGAACAGCAGCGCCACCAGGGTGAGCGGGCTGATGCGCGGGATGAACACCTGCTCGTACCAGTCGCGGCCTTTGGTCTTCAGGCCGATGTAGCGGGTCGCCATGCCGGCCAGGAACGGGATGCCGAGGTAGACGAACACGCTCCGCGCGATCTGGCCGATCGAGATGTCGACCGCGGCGCCGTGCAGGCCGAACAGCGGCGGCAGCTTGGTCACGAACACCCAGGCGAAGAGGCTGTAGAACAGCACCTGGAAGACGCTGTTGAAGGCCACGAGGCCGGCGGCGTACTCGGTGTCGCCGGCGGCCAACTGGTTCCAGACGATCACCATGGCGATGCAGCGCGCCAGGCCGATGAGGATGACGCCGACCATGAGCTGCGGATAGTCGTGCAGAAAGACGATCGCCAGGAAGAACATGAGCACCGGCCCGATCACCCAGTTCTGCACCAGCGACAGGCCGAGGATGCGGTAGTCGCGAAAGACGTCGCCGAGCTCCTCGTAGCGCACCTTGGCGAGCGGCGGATACATCATGACGATGAGCCCCACGGCGATCGGCAGGTTCGTGGTGCCGACCTGGAAGTGCCCCCAGAAGTCCTTGATCTGCGGCGCCGCCCAGCCCA
>CAZFJE010000350.1:0-2416 GCA_964519555.1 uncultured Thermoleophilia bacterium | reverse complement strand
CGCTGCAATGGCGAGGGTTATGAGTCAGTCGCTCTGATCGCCTTGCGGGTCGGCGAGGAGCGCATCGGGCTCCTGCAGCTAAACGACCGACGCATCGGACGTTTTGCGCCTGAAGACGTCGCCCTCTGGGAGCGCCTCGCCGATCAGCTCGCCGCAGCGATCGCAAAGCTGCGGCTCGAGGAGGAGCTTCGCGAAAGCCAGGAACACTACCGCACCCTCTTTGACACCATGATCGAGGGCTTCTGCGTCATTGAGATGATCTTCGACGACGCAGACAAACCGGTCGACTATCGCTTCCTGGAGATCAATCCCGCCTTCGAGGAGCGCACCGGCCTGCACGGCGCGCAGGGCAAGCTGATGCGTGAGCTGGCTCCCGATCACGAGCAGCACTGGTTCGACATCTACGGCAAGGTCGCGCTGACCGGCGAACCGGCACGCTTCATGGCTCCGGCCGAGGCCCTGGGGCGCTACTACGACGTCTCGGCTTTTCGGGTCGGCGAGCCGGACAGTCGTCAGGTCGCCATCCTGTTCGACGACATCAGTGAGCGCCATCGCGCCGAACTGGAGAATCAGCGTCTGCTCGAGGAGTTTCAGACTCAGGCTGAGGAGCTGCAGGTCAAAAACGAAGAGCTGCTTGCCCAGCGCGACTCGATCGTGCGCGATAACGAGTTGCGCGCCGGCTTGAACGCCATCGCTGAGCTGCTGCATTCGGCACTTGAGCCCGAGGAGGTGGTCAGGCGCATTTTGCATGAAGCAACGCGCGTCCTGGCTCTCGATGCGGCGGCGATCGAGCTCGGGGAGGGCGACACCTGGCCTGTGCGCTACGCTGAGGGTCTGCCTACCGACAACCTGGGTCGGCCGCTTCTGGGCGAACCGGTGATCGCCCGTTTCGTGGCCCTCACCGGCGAGGCATTGGTGGCAGACGATGCCGCCGAGCACGCCACGGTCGGACCTTTTGCAATCGGCCAGGGTATCCGCTCGCTCATGGCCATACCGCTTGTGGCGCGCGAGAAGATTCTCGGCGTGCTGCTGTTGTTCGATCGCCGCGTCACTCGCCATTTCGAGCCTGCCGAGGTCGACTTCGCGCGCCGCCTGGGCTCTACAGTCGGCCTGGCGCTCGAGAACGCGCGCCTGGTGAAACGCGAGACAGAGGCGGCGCGTCTGGCCACATCGCTCAACGAGATCAAGGGCCTCATCAACTCGACGCTCGATACCAAGGAGATCATGCAGTCGGTCGTCGAGCATGCAGTGTTCGCCGTCGGCGCAGACAGCGCCATGGTGGCGCTGCGCCACGGTAACGATTGGGTGGCCGAATATGGCTATCCCGAGGTGCCCGGCGTGATCCACGAGAGCGTGCGCACCGACGAGGCACCGTTCATGATCGCCGCCGTAACTCAGCAGCGGCCGATTGCCATCGACGACTGCGAGACCGACTCCCGCTGCCTGCCTGAGGTCCAGCGCCGCTTTGGGGTGCGCTCGGTCCTTTGTATCCCGCTGATCGTGCGAGAAGAGGTGCTGGGGGTCATCTTCTTCAACCACCACAAAGCGGCTGTCGCGTTCCCGTCTGAGATCGTGGACTTTGCCGCCAAGCTGGCATCTGCCATCTCGGCCGCCCTTGCCAACGCCACGCTCTACGACGCGCAGCACAGGATAGCGACGACCCTCCAGGAGAGTTTCCTCCATCCGCTTCCCGAAGTCGCCGGGCTCGAGCTGGGAGTCGTCTCAAAGACGGCCTTTGCGGCCGAACTCGTGGGCGGCGACTTCAGCGACGTCTTCGTGGTCGATGACGACCATGTAATGGTGCTGATCGGCGACGTGGCGGGCAAGGGCGTGCGCGCCGCCGGCATGACTGAGACGGTGCGCAGCACCGTGCGTGCGCTCGCTGCGGTCGATCCTTCACCGGCCTTCATTCTGGCCAAGACAAACGAGCTGTTGCTGCGCTTCGACCCCGCAGAGCCGCACGTGACCGCCTTTCTGGCCGTGCTCGACCCTCACACCGGCCATCTAAGCTATGCCAGCGCCGGCCATCCTGCTCCGATTCACCTCGGCGCCTTCACCTGTCAGACGCTCGATGTGGCCTTCGGCCCGCCACTGGGCTCCTTCGATCGCCCCTACGCAAACGCCAACGCGATGCTCACCCTTGATTCCTATCTGGTGCTGTATACCGACGGCGTAACCGAGGCCCGTAAGGGGGTGGAGTTCCTTGGCGAGCAGCGGTTGCTAGAGATCGTGTCCGGTCTGCGCGGAAGGTCTGCGCAAGAGGTCGCCGATGGTGTGCGTGACGCCGCGCTTTCCTTCGCTGGTCAGCTGCGCGACGATCTGCAGGCGGTTGTCCTGCGACTCGCCTAAAACAGGCGGCGACAACGCAGGGGTGCCAAGTCAGGAAGCCAGGCGCCCAGCGCGACTTGGGTCGTCG
>CAZFJE010000349.1:0-2419 GCA_964519555.1 uncultured Thermoleophilia bacterium | reverse complement strand
CCCGAGTCCACCATCATGTCCAGGGGGTTGAAGGCGATCTTGTGAAGGCTCTCCTCCATGGCCTTGCCGACCTCGGAGTTGGCCGCCGTCCAGATTTCGATCTCCTTCTGGCGCCGTTCGTCGTCGGTGATGATGCCCCGTTTGAACTGGTTCTCGGCCTTCTGGGTGGCCTCCTCGTGGCGCTGGATGATGTCCGCCTTGCTGGCCGGCACCTTGACGTCCTCCATGGAAATGGTGAGGCCGGACTGGCTGGCGTAGCGGAAGCACAGCTCCTTGATCTTGTCGAGGCTGTCGGCCACCGCCACCCGGGGGTACCCGCTGGCAAGACGTTCGACGATGGAACCGATGGTTTGGGCACGCTTGCCCTTACCCACGACGTCGTTCACGAACTGGAAGTCGGCGGGCAGGGCGGTGTTGAAGATGATCCGGCCCGGAGTCGTCTCGATCGTCTCGTAATCGGGACCGTCGAAGTCGCCGGTCGTCTCGCTCTGCTCCCCTGCGGCTTCGGCCCCGTCGGGGACCGCGCCGTCGATGTGGGCCGCGTCGATGTGGGCCGCGTCGATGTGGGCCGCGTCGATGTGGGCCGCGTCGATGTGGGCCGCCTCGGCCCGGGCCGCGTCGAGGGGGCGGCGCCAGGTCACCTTGGCGTGCAGTTCGATGTCCCCGGCGTCGAGGGCGTGGCGTACTTCGTGGAGGTGGCGGAAAATCCGGCCCTCCCCGCGCATCCCGTCCTTGATGAGGGTCAGGTAGTAAGCGCCGAAGACCATGTCCTGGGTGGGGGTGACGATGGGGCGGCCGGTGGCGGGGGAAAGGATGTTATTGGCCGACAGCATCAGGATCCGCGCTTCCGCCTGCGCCTCGGCGGACAGAGGCAGGTGCACCGCCATCTGGTCTCCGTCGAAGTCGGCGTTGAAGGCAGTGCACACGAGGGGATGGATCTGGATCGCCTTGCCTTCGACCAAGACGGGCTCGAAAGCCTGGATGCCCAGGCGGTGCAGGGTGGGCGCCCGGTTGAGGAACACCGGGTGCTCCTTGATGACTTCTTCGAGCACGTCCCACACGTGGGTGCGGCGGCGCTCGACCATCCTCTTGGCCGACTTGATGTTTTGCGCCAGTTCCAGGTCGACCAGGCGCTTCATGACAAATGGCTTGAACAGTTCGAGAGCCATCTGCTTGGGCAGACCGCACTGGTGCAGGCGCAGGGTGGGCCCGACGACGATGACCGAACGGCCCGAGTAGTCGACACGCTTTCCCAGCAGGTTCTGACGGAAGCGCCCCTGCTTGCCCTTTAGCATGTCGGAAAGGCTCTTGAGCGGCCGGTTGCCCGGGCCCGTCACGGGCCGCCCCCGGCGCCCGTTGTCGAACAGGGCGTCGACGGCTTCTTGCAGCATGCGCTTTTCGTTGTTGACGATGATCTCGGGCGCGCCCAGGTCGAGCAGCCTCTTCAACCGGTTGTTGCGGTTGATCACCCGGCGGTAGAGGTCGTTCAGGTCGCTCGTGGCGAACCGGCCACCGTCGAGCTGGACCATGGGCCGCAGCTCGGGCGGGATGACAGGGACGACGTCGAGGATCATGGCCCGGGGGTCGTTGACCCTGCGCCCGGACTCGTCACGCCGGTTGAAAGCGGAAACGATCTTGAGGCGCTTTATGGCTTTCTGCTTGCGCTGCACGGACAGGTGCCGCTTGCCCTCATCGGGCTCGATCACCTCGCGCAGCTTTACTTCCTCCTCGTCGAGGTCGATCTCCTCGATCAACTGGGCGATGGCCTCGGCCCCCATGCCGCCGCGGAAGTAATCGCCGAAGCGTTCCCGAAGTTCGCGCCACAGCAGCTCGTCCTCGATGATCTTGCGGCCGTGCAGGTCGCGGAACTCGTCGAACGCCCGGCGGACCAGGTCCGCCTCGGCGTCGGCGTGGTCACGTATCGACGTGACCTCCTTTTCCACCTGACGCTGGCGGGCCTTCAGCTCGGAGTCCTTGGCCCCCTCGCCCTCGAGCTTGGCCAGCTCCTCCTCGAGCTCCTTGTAGCGCCGGTCGATGTCGAGGTCGCGCTCGCGCACGATATCGGCCAGCTCCTCATTGAGCTCGACTTCCAGGTTGGGAAGGTCGGTGTGACGACGTTCTTCGTCCACCCAGGTCACGAGGTTGGCGGCGAAATAGATGACCTTCTCGAGCTGCTTGGCCTTGAGCTCCTCGCGCGCCTCGGTGCCCATGAGCAGATAGGCGAGCCACGAGCGAGTACCGCGCAAGTACCAGATGTGCACCACGGGAGCGGCCAGCTCGATGTGCCCCATACGTTCGCGCCTGACCTTGGACCGCGTGACTTCGACCCCGCAGCGCTCGCAGATGATGCCCTTGAAACGGACGCGCTTGTACTTGCCGCAGTAGCACTCCCAGTCCTTGGTCGGGCCGAAGATCTTCT
>CAZFJE010000348.1:0-2424 GCA_964519555.1 uncultured Thermoleophilia bacterium | reverse complement strand
CGGCGACCTCGCCAGCCGCAAGCTCATCCCGGCGCTCTACGACCTCGCCTGCCACGACGTCCTGCCGCGCGGTTTCTCGATCGTCGGCTACGGCCGCAAGCCCATGACCGACGAAGAGATGCGTCACCTGTCGAGCGAGGCCATCGACAGCTTCTTCGGCGCCGGCACCGCCGAGACGCGCACCTGCAACGACGTGCTGAACGACGTGCACTACGTGCAGGGCGAGTTCCACGACCCCGAGGGCTACCAGCGCCTGGCCGACGCGCTCACCAAGCTCGACGAGACCAACCACACCGGCAACCGCATCTTCTACCTGGCCACGCCTCCCAGCCTGTTCCCGGTGATCATCGAGCGCCTCGGCGCGGCCGGGCTCAACAAGGGCGGCGTGCCCGGCGCGCGGGCCGACGGCGGCGGCGAGCCCGGCTGGGTGCGCTGCGTGATCGAGAAGCCGTTCGGCAGCGACCTGAAGAGCGCCCTGTCGCTGAACGCCGTCGTGCGCTCCGTGTTCGACGAGCGACAGGTCTACCGTATCGACCACTACCTGGCCAAAGAGACCGTGCAGAACATCCTGGTCTTCCGCTTCGCCAACGGCATCTTCGAGCCCATCTGGAACCGGCGCTACATCGATCACGTGCAGATCACGGCGGCCGAGACCCTCGGCGTCGAGCACCGCGGCGCCTACTACGAAGAGGCCGGCGCGCTGCGCGACATGATCCAGAACCACCTGCTGCAGCTCGTCACCATGACGGCCATGGAGCCGCCGGTGGCCTTCGACGCCGACGCCGTGCGCGACGAGAAAGCCAAGGTGCTGCACGCCGTGCGGCCCATCCCCGTGGAGCGCGTCGACCAGTTCGCCGTGCGCGGCCAGTACGTGCAGGGCAACGTCGAAGGCACCCTGGCGTGCGGCTATCGCCAAGAAGAACGCGTGGCGCCCGACTCCACGACCGAGACCTTCGCCGCGGTCAAGTTCCTGATCGACAACTGGCGCTGGCAGGGCGTGCCCTTCTACGTGCGCACCGGCAAGCGGCTGCCCCGCCACGTCACCGAGATCGCCATCCAGTTCAAGCGTCCGCCCTATCTGCTGTTCCGCGAGGTCGACATTCCCGGCGGGCGGGTGCCGCCCAACGACCTCGTCATGCGCATCCAGCCCGAGGAGGGCCTTGCCCTGAACATCGAGGCCAAGGTCCCCGGCCCCGAGATCCGCCTGCAGCCGGTGACCATGAACTTCAGCTACGGCTCAGGGCTCGAGGAGCTGCCGTTCAGCGCCTACGAGACGCTGCTGCTCGACTGCATGGTGGGCGACCAGACGCTGTTCAACCGCGACGACCAGGTCGAAGAGGCCTGGCGGGTCGTCGAACCCATCCTCGATGCCTGGCACAACGCGCCCGACCAGAGCGTCATGATCTACGAGGCGGGCACCTGGGGCCCCGAGGCCGCCGACACCCTGGTGGCCAACGACGGCCACGTCTGGCGGCGCCCGTGAGCGCCGCGTCCACCTGCGAAAGGCGGTCCTGATGGCTCTTGCGTCGATCGAAGTGCTGCCCGATGTCGATGCGGTCGCCCGGCGCGCCGCCGACCTGTTCGCCCTGGCCGCCCAAGAGGCCGCCGCGGCCCGTCCGGCGTTCACCGCGGCGCTCAGCGGCGGCGACGCGCCGCGCCCGCTGTTTGCCATGCTCGCCCGCCAGCAGTTCGCCCAGAAGATCCCCTGGCGGCGCGTACACCTCTACTGGGGCGACGAGCGCTGCGTGCCGCCCGACGACCCGGCCAGCAACTACGGCATGGCCCAGCAGGCCTTCATCCGCCACGTGCCGATCCCCGACGACAACGTGCATCGCATGCACGGCGAGGACGACCCCGACGAGGCGGCGAGGGCCTACGAGCGGCTGCTCTCGCAGCCGCCCGCCCTCGCCGCCTCGTCGAAGGCCGATCTGCCGGTCCTCGACTTCGTGCTGCTCGGCCTGGGCCCCGACGGTCACACCGCCTCGCTGTTCCCGCACTCTCCGGGGCTCGGCGTCGAAGACCGGCTGGTCGTCGTCAATGAGGGTGAGGGCACGGGGAAGAGGCTGACCGTGACCTACCCCGTGATCAACGCCGCGCGCCGCGTGCTGTTCGTGGTCACCGGCGCGGCCAAAGCGGGCATGGTCGCCGAGGTGCTCGAGGGACTGCGGGTCCCCGACGCCGTCCCCGCCCAGGCGGTCGCGCCGGTCCACGGCGCCGTGACATGGCTGCTCGACAAGGCCGCCGCCGCCGAGCTCAGCGAAGAACGGGTGGCTGGAGGGCGCTGAGGCGGGGTATCCTTGCCCGTGCAAGCCAGGTGGCCGCGGTCGGTCCGCGTCGCGCTCGCTTCTTGTAAGCGCGTGAGGCGACCGGTCGAGGAAAGTCCGGACACCGCAGAGCAGGGCGCTGGATAACGTCCAGGCGGCG
>CAZFJE010000347.1:0-2432 GCA_964519555.1 uncultured Thermoleophilia bacterium | reverse complement strand
GCCGGCGACGCCGCCTCCGAGGACGAGAGCAGCACCGGTCGAGGTGGGACCATTACCGTTGGCCATACACTCTCCTTCGCGCGAGTCGGCAGGCTTGCCGTCAGGTGAGGATCTCGCCGAAACGACCAGCCGGTGGGACAGGGAGAACTGCCTGAAGTATACCGAGGCCTGCAGGCATCGTCGACTGCAAGCCTGGCTGGTACTGAGCGAATCGTTGGGCGAAACTGGGCGGATCTGCGCGAAACTGGGGGTCTCGGCAGGCGGGAGCGCCGCCTCGCCCGAGCGTGCCTTACAGGCTCACCAGCCAGGCCGCCTGGTAGGCCACCACCGCGGCGAAGACGACGGTGAGCAGCACGGCGGCGGCCAGCGCGGCCGGCCGCCGCCGCACGCGCCAGAGCGCCACGACGCCCACGGTCACGATGCCGATCTTGAAGACCGCGGCCAGCAGCGTGCCCTCGTGCAGGAAGTAGCGCATGACGCCGTTCTCTTCGGTGGCAAAGCCGAGCCACAGCGCGTAGCGGGTGAGCAGCAGGTCGGCGACGTTCAGCACCCAGAGCTCGAGCAGGCACCAGAACAGGAGCTGCTCGCTCCCGATGCCGCGCTTCGAGGCGACGGCCTCGCCGCCGGCGGGGCGGCGCGTCATAGCGGCAGCCGCGCCGTCTGCAGGTACGAGCGCTGCCCGCTGCCGGCCCACCAGGCGACCGTGGCGCCGCTGACCATGACCGACTGCACGTTCTGGGCGACCCGGGCCACGCGGACGACGGCGCCGCCGCTCAGGCGCCGGCTCATGATCTCGAAGCCGGCGCCGCCCGCCTCACGCTGCGCCCAGGCCACCGTGACGCCGTCGAAGCCCGGCGCGCCCACCAGCGGGCCCGACGCGACCACGTGGCCCACCAGCGTGCCCAGGTCGTAGGCGTTGACCGTGCTGCTCTGCCCGGCGCTGCGCTGCCAGACCAGCGTGTCGTCGGCCAGGATGGGCGCGTCGAAGCTGGCGCCCGACTGGTCGGGCAGGGTAAGGTCGCTGACCTCGTTGGTGGAGGTGTCGACGACGACCAGCGCGAAGGGCGCCTCGGGGCGCGCCTGGCGCGACCAGGCTACGAACGGACCGTCTGCAAACAGGAACGGGCCCAGGTGGCTGCCACGTGCCAGCACGCGCCGTCGCCCCGTTGCCGGGTCGCACGACACGACCGTGGCGGCGCTGCCCGTGCCGCTCAGCCAGGTCACCGTGTCGCCGGCCACGACCGGCGCGGCGATCAGCGGGGCGTGGGTCTCCAGCAGGCGCTGGCGGCGACCCGACGAGAAGTCGTAGGCGTAGACCAGGTTGGTGTCGTCGGGGCCCGACGCGTACTCGGCCCACGTAGCGGCGCGCTCCGACACATCGGGCGGCGCGAGCGACTGGGCGTCGCGGGCGTCGCCGATCAGGCGGGTCTTGCCCGAGCGCAGGTCCATGACGACGGTGTACGGCCCGGCGCTCCAGGCCGCGTGGTCGCCGGCCAGCGAGGGTGCCTCGACGCCCAGAGACGGCTGGCTCACGCGCCACCCGCCCTGCATGGCGACGACGTGCGGGCGCCAGCCGGCGTGGGCTTGCTCCCAGGCAAAGCCGGCGACGCCGACGACGGCGCCGACGACGACGATGAGCGCGGCCACCAAGAGCGCGCGCAGGCTAGCAGGTCGGGATGAGTCCGTGGCCCCTCCCGGTGCCGCGAAGAACAAAGGTAGCCAAGGTATCGACTCGAGCGGCCTATGACGTGAGCGGGCGGCTGTTACCGCGGTGCATCGAAGGCGGCCAGCGCCGCCGGTAGGGCCTGCGTGACGGCGTTGCCCACGGCCGGCAGGCCCACGAGCACCGCTGAGATGACTTCGTCGCGGCTGGCGCCCAGGGCGCGGGCCTGGCTTGCGTGGAAGGGCACGCCGCTCGTCAGGCGCGTGGCGGCGAGCACCGCCAGGTAGGCGAGCGCCGCCGTCTTGTCGTCGAGCGCGCTCGCCGCGCCCAGGCGCTGCACCGCTTCCATCCAGGCGCCGGCGTGCTCGGGCGCCTCGTGCAGGAAGACTTGAAACGCGTCGCTCACGCCGCTCGGTCCGTCGGCCATCGCAGTACCCCCTGACGAGTCGCTTATCGGCAAAAGCTTTCAGTCTGCGGCGCATCCTACCGGACAGCTTGTCGAACGGGGCCGTCGCGGATGGTGGATCCGGCCAGTCGACGGCCGCGCGGCGCCGCGCCGCGGGCTGGTAGAATCGCGCGCACACCCGGCTCGGTCCAGGCACGGCCCCTCCCCGGGCACGACCCCGATCCAGGCACAGCAGCCCACAAAGAAAACGTCACTCGAAGGGTGGTCGATAGCATGGGTGTCCAGGATCAATACCGCGACTACGTGATGACCGGCTTCGTCAAACGCATCGAGCCGGTCGTGGTCGACCACGGCGAGGGCGCC
>CAZFJE010000346.1:0-2447 GCA_964519555.1 uncultured Thermoleophilia bacterium | reverse complement strand
CTCTACGACCCCATGGAGATCACGGCGCTGCACGCCGTGCGCCTCATCTTCGACACGGTCGGCGCCGCGCTGCAGAAGTAGGCGGCCCAGTGCCGCCAAGTGACTGCGTCGGTGTCGCTCAGGCGGGCGTGGCTTCGCTACGCGCCTAGTGTCCCAGGGCCTGCGTCAGGGCCGCTATGTAGGCCGGCGTCGTGCCGCAGCAACCCCCCACCACGTTCGCGCCCGCGGCCACGATGGCCGGCATGAACGACGCGAAGCGCTCGGGAGTCTCTTCGTAGACCGTGTGACCCTGCAGCAGTCGCGGCTGCCCGGCGTTGGGCTGCATCACGAGCGGCGCGTCGGTGGCGGCGCGAAACTCGGTCACCAGGCCGAGCATCTCTTCTGAAGTGATCTCGCAGTTGGCGCCGAGCGCGTCGGCGCCGGCGTCGAGCAGGCGGGCGGCGGCCTGAGCCGGCGTGACGCCCATCATGGTGCGGTAGCCGCGCGGCGAGGGCTTGAACGCCATCGAGACGAAGACCGGCAGCGAGCCTGCCATGGCGCGCGCGCCGAGCACGGCGGCGCGCGCTTCTTCCAAGTCGAAGAAGGTGGTCATGGCGATCAGGTCGACGCCGCCCGCGACCAGCGCCTCGGCCTGCTCGGCAAAGACGTCGCGCAGCTCGTCGACGGTGGCGTTGCCGAGGGGCGGCATCATGCGCCCCGACGGCCCTATGTCGCCGGCCACGAGCTTGGCGGGCGCGACCTCGTCGCGCACCGCGCAGGCCAGGCGGGCACCCGCCGTGTTCAGTTCGACGACCCGCTCGGCCGCGTGGTAGGCGGCGAGCTTGGCGCGGCTGCCGCCGAACGTGTTGGTCTCGATGATGTCGGCGCCCGCCGCCAGGTAGGCGCGGTGGATGCCGGCGACCACGTCGGGCGCGCTTGAGTTCCACGACTCGGGCGCCTCGGTCGGCCGGTACCCGGCGGCGATGAGCTGCGTGCCCATGGCGCCGTCGAAGATCAGCGTGCGTGTGCGCAGCTCCGCAAGCAGGTCCACTTGAGCGCCTCCCGTAATCCGACGGCCGGTACCGAGCCCCAAGTCTACCTCAGGGTTCGGCTTCGATGGCCTTCGGCAAGCGCGAGCCGCCTACGGCCCGCCTCAGGGCTCGGGGCTCGCCTCGTCGACCAGGCGCTTGGCCTCGTTGCGCCTGACGCCGAGACAGACGGCGAGGGCGGCGGCGGCATCGCGGCGCGACAGACCGGCCAGCCGCAGCTCGGCCGCCGCCGCCCGCGCCCGCTCGCCGGCCTCGTGCTCGGCGCCGGTCGGCTGGCCGACGTCGATCACCACGGTGATCTCGCCCTTCGTGCCGGCCGCGAACCTGGCGGCCAGAGCGGCGAGCGTACCGCGCGCGATCTCTTCGTGGATCTTGGTGAGCTCGCGGCAGACGGCGCCCTGTGCGTCGGGCGCCAGGGCGGCCAGGCCGGCCAGGCTGCGCGCCAGGCGTGGACCCGTCTCGAAGGAGACGATGAGGCCGCCACAGCGCCGCCAGGCGCTCCAGGCGGCCCGCAGGTCGGCGGCGCGGCGCGGCAGGTAGCCGACAAAGCGAAAGCCCTGGTCGGCGGGGAGGCCCGAGGCGACCACCGCGGTGACCGGCGCCGAGGGCCCGGGCAGCACCGTCAGGGCAAGCCCGGCGGCGGCCGCGGCGGCCACCAGGCGCATGCCGGGGTCGGAGACGCCCGGCATGCCGGCGTCGGTGACGAGGGCCACGTCGGCGCCACCGGCCAGCATCTCGAGCACGTAGGCCGTCTTTTCGGCTTCGTTGTGGGCGAAAAGGCTGGTGAGAGGCGTGTGGATGTCGTAGCGCGCCAGCAGCTTGCGCGTGTGGCGCGTGTCCTCGGCGGCGATCAGCCTGACGGCGCGCAGCGTGTCGAGCACGCGCGCCGTGATGTCGGCCAGGTTGCCGATGGGTGTGGCGCAGACGTAGAGCACGGACGCATCCTCTCACAAGGAAGCGCAAAGCGGGACCCACGTCTGGCGAGACCGTGTCGGGGGGGCGAATGCCGCTTAGCCGCGGTCGCCGCCCCTCCCGGGGGTCGCGGGCCGTGAGTCCCGCTTGCCAGGAGTATCGACCGCACGCGTCGCGGACTGCAGCTTTGTGGCCAGACGTGGCGACGGCTTGTCGCGGCGCCCGTGCAGGCCGCGCCGGAGCGCCGTGCGTCGCCCTTGTACGAAAGCGTGTGGGGGCGGGGTCCGCGCTTCATGCGCGCACCCCGCCCCCACACGGAAAAGGTCGGCCGCCGGGTCGGCGCCTGAGCCCTATCGGGCCGCGCCGCCCAGCATCCGGGATCGTCTTGTAACGCTACTCGGCGACGATGGCTTCGTTGGGGCACGAGTCGACGCAGGTGCCGCAGTCGGTGCAGAGCTCAGCGTCGATGACGTAGATGTCGTCGCCCTCGGAGATCGCGCCCTCGGG
>CAZFJE010000345.1:0-2461 GCA_964519555.1 uncultured Thermoleophilia bacterium | reverse complement strand
CCGTCGAGACAAACAGTCTCGCGTAGCGAGGTCGGACGGCCTCGCCGGGTCGCTCGTTCCTGCGATCAGCATGGCCGGAGGTCGTGAAAACCCGAGGCCCGCTGGTCGTCGTGTGCCAAAATGAAAACGTGCGGGGCTTCTTAGGGCTCACAGGCCTCGATTCCGTCTTGGCCATCCACGTCACTCTCGCGAAGGCGTTGAGCGCCACACCGTCGGGCTGAGCCGATCGCTCACACCTGCGCAGGTGGCGCCGAGGGCAGCAACGGTCGATAATCCCTGCACGGACCACTTAGAATGTCGGCGTCCCCACTTCTCCCGTCCTGCGTCATGCGGAGAGTCAGTTGTCGCAAAATAGCAGCGTTAGGTCGCAGACGGTACCACCGCGTCTGCATTTTCGCATCCCCCCTGATCCCTCCCACCTGCTGCGTGCTCGCGAGCGCCTGCGCGACTACTTGGGCCAGTACTGCTCTGAGCGGCGGGTCATCGACGATGTCGTGCTCTGTATCGAGGAGGCGGCCACCAACGCCATCCGCCACAGCGGCGTCGAGCAAGACATCGACATCTCGCTGCAGTTCGACTCCGACCGGCTGGTAGCCGTATTGAAGGACCGCGGCCAGGGCTTCGAGGTGGCCAACTTCGACCCGCAGCGCAGTCCCGACCCCACCCTCGACCACGGCCGCGGTCTGTTCATCATCGCTGCCCTCATGGACACGCTCGAGCTGCGCCTGAACGGCGGTCTCGAGGTCCACATGACACGGCGTGCCCAGCCGCGCGGCGGGCCCGCGCCCCTGGAGAGCGGACTCGCACCCAAAGACGCCCGCACGCGCGCCATGCTCGAGGAGATCGACGAAGCCTTCCTTGCCCTGGACTGGCAGTACCGCCATGTGTACGTCAACGAACTGGCCGTGCGCTTCACGAACAGGTCCCGCGACGAGCTTCTGGGCCGCTCGCCTTGGGAGATCGACTCGCTGTTACAAGACAGCTCGCTTGCCGAACACTTCCGCGAGGCGATGGAGCTCGGCAGACCCTCCGTCTTTGAGCATCGCTCGATCGCAAGCGACGACTGGCTCGAAGCGCGCGTCTATCCGACTTCGACCGGGATCAGTGTCTATCTTCGTGAGATCAACGAGCGCAAACGCATCGAGCAGGAGGTCGTGGCAACCCGCGCCGAGTTGGCAGTCACCCTTGCCGCGATCACCGACGGCTTCTACACGCTGGACCGCGCGTGGCGCGTGACCTATTTGAACGATCAGGCGGCCGCGGTCTTTCCCGGCGGCAGAGAGGCGCTAGGCGCCGACTTCTGGGAGCTGTTCCCCGGGGACGTGGGCAGCGCCTTCGAGGCCAACAAGCGCAGAGCCATGGAGCAGGGTGAGGTCTGCTCCTTCGAGTTCTACTATCCGCCCTTCGATACGTGGTTCGAGGAGCGGGACTATCCGAGCGCCGACGGCATCACCGTCCTGTTCACAGACATCAGCGAGCGCAAGCGAGCCGAAGCCGCGCTGCTCGAAAGCGGGGAAGCGGCACGCCGGGCCGAAGAGCGCTACCGCAATCTTTTCACCACGATGATCGAGGGCTTCTGCATCATCGAGATGATCTTCGATGACGTCGGCAAGTCGGTCGATTACCGCTTCCTGGAAATCAATCCAGCCTTCGAGGAGCGAACTGGCCTGCACGGGGCGCAGGGCAAGCTGATGCGTGAGCTCGCTCCCGACCACGAGCAGCATTGGTTCGACATCTACGGCAAGGTCGCTGTGACGGGCGAGCCGGCACGTTTCATGGCTCCGGCCGATGCCCTGGGGCGCTACTACGACGTCTCCGCCTTTCGGGTCGGTGAGCCGCAAAGTCGCCAGGTCGCCATCGTGTTCGACGACATCACCGAGCGCCACCGCGCTGAGCAGGACAACCAGCGTCTGCTCGAAGAGTCTCAGGCTCAGAGCGAAGAGTTGCAGACACAGACCGAGGAGCTCCAGATCCAAGGCGATGCGCTTCAGGCTCAAAACGCGGAGTTGGTGGCGCAACGCGACGAGCTCGTGCGCGAGAGCGAGCTGCGCGCCGGGCTGAACGCGCTTGCCCTGCTCTTGCACTCGACCCTTAAGCCCGACGAGGTCATGCGACTCGCTCTGGCCGAGGCCACCCGTGCGTTGGGCATCGATGCGGCCGCAATCGAACTGCCTGAAGACGACAACTGGCTGGTGCGCTTCGCCGCGGGGCTACCAGGCGAGGTCCTGGGTTCACCGCTGATCGGCGAACCGGTGATCTCCCGCCTCGTGGCTTATTCAGGCGAAGTCCTGGTGCTCGACCAGGTCGCAGACAACGAGACGGTCGGGCCATTTGCCACCCGTCACGATGTGCGGTCGCTGATAGCGGTGCCACTGATGGCCCAAGGCCAAGTCGTCGGCGCACTTATCCTAGCAGATGGGATGAGAAGGCCAGCCTCCCACGGGGTACCGTGAGGTCCCCA
>CAZFJE010000344.1:0-2464 GCA_964519555.1 uncultured Thermoleophilia bacterium | reverse complement strand
TCTTCGAGATGGACGCCGACCTCTCGCACGACGCCAGCTACCTGCCCCACTTCGTGCGCCTGATCGAGCAGGGCGCCGACGTCGTGCTGGGTTCGCGCTACGTGCGCGGCGGCCGCGTCGAGAACTGGACGCTGTCGCGGCGCGCCATCAGCCGCGGCGGGTGCCTGTACGCCCAGACCATCCTCTGCCTGCCCTACCGCGACCTCACCGGCGGCTTCAAGTGCTTTCGGCGCGACGTGCTCGAGGGCATCGACCTAGACGCCGTCGACGCCCGCGGCTACGGCTTTCAGATCGAGATGACCTACCGCGCGCACAAGCTCGGCTTCAAGGTCGTAGAGCTGCCCATCACCTTCGTCGACCGTCAGGTGGGCGAGTCCAAGATGTCCAACGACATCGTGGTCGAAGCCATGCTCGGCGTCTGGCGCCTGCGGTTCGGCCGCGCGCGCCAAGCCTGACGGCGACCGTGAGCGCCGCCCGACCGTGAGCGCCGCAACCCCCCGACCATGACCGCCTCCGGCCGCCTGCTGGCCCTCGACGTGGGCACGGGGACCACCGACATCCTCGTCTTCGCCCCCGAGGTGCGCCCCGAGAACTCGGTGAAGCTCGTCGTGCCCTCGGCCACGCAGGTCGCCGCCGCCCAGGTCCGCGACGCCACGCGACGCGGGCTTGCGGTGGTCTTTGCCGGGTCAACCATGGGCGGCGGCCCCGTCCTGCGCGCCGCACTCGCGCACCTGGCTGCGGGCCTTGCCTTTCAGGCTACCGCCACGGCCGCCCTCACCTTCGACGACAGCCTGAAGGACGTCACTGCCCGCGGCGTGCAGCTGGTCTCAGACGACGAGGTCGCGAGGCTCGTGGGCGGCGGCGCGGTGCTGGTGCGCAGCGGCGACGCCGACCTGCCCGCGCTGCTGCGCGCGCTGGCCGGCTTCGGCGTGCCGACCGACTTTGCCGGCGGCTGCGTGGCCGCCCAGGACCACGGCTTCGACCCGCACGGCTCCAACCGCATCTTCCGCTTCGCCTTCTGGGAGCGCGCCCTGGCGGCGCGCAGGCCGCTCGACGAGCTGTTCTACGCGGCCGGCGGCGACGCCGACGAGGTGCCGCCTGAGTTCACGCGCTTGCGGGCAGCGGCCGGCGAGCTCGCGGCTCTGCCGCGAGTCACGGCCGCCGACACCGGCCCCGCCGCCCTGCTGGGCGCCCTCGGCGACCAACCCGGCGGCGCGCGCACCGACGCCGTGCTGGTCAACGTGGGCAACGGCCACACGATCTGCGCGATCGCTCTCGAGGGCCGCCTGGCCGGCATCTACGAAGACCACACCCACCGCCTCGACGGCCCTCTGCTCGACACCCTGCTGCGGCGCTTCCTGGCCGGCGAGCTGCCCAGCGACGAGGTACGGCAGGCCGGCGGGCACGGAGCGGCGCTGACCGACGAGCTGCGCGCCGGCGTGCCCGCCGGCCTGCCCGTGCTCGTCACCGGACCGAACCGCCACCTGCTCGCCGGCAGCTCCCTGCCCGTGCGCCTTCCGGCACCCTGCGGCGACATGATGATGACCGGCCCGGCCGGGCTGATCGCCGCGCACCGCCGGCGCTACGGCGACTGACTCTCGCGACGCGCACCGCCCGCGCTACGGCCGCTAAGCCTCGGGCCGCGTGGCGCCGCTCAGGGCGTGCTTGAAGGCGGCCTCGCCGACTTCGCCGTAGGCGCAGAACACGATGCGCCGCAGGCTGGTGGGCCGCTCGGCAAGGTAGGCACGCACGCGCTCGATCATGATCTCGGCGCAGGAGTAGATGGGAAACCCGCCCACCCCGGTGCCGAAGGCCGGCAGTCCGAGCGAGCGCGCGCCCAGTCGATCGGCGACCTCGAGAGTGCGCGTGGTGGCCGCCGCGATCAGGTCGGCGCTGGTGCTCAGGTCGTGGCCCATGACAGCCGCGTGAATGACCCAGGTCGCCCGCAGCGCACCGGCGGCGGTGGCCACCGCGTCGCCGACCGCGATCGGTCCCCGGCGCATGGCTTCGTGCTCGATCTCGACGCCGCCGACCCGTTTGATGGCGCCGGCCACACCGGCGCCCATCCAGAGCTCGTTGTTGGCGGCGTTGGCGATGGCCGCGACGTCGAGGGCGGCGATGTCGCCGGTGACCACTTCGAGGACGGTCTTTCCCACGGTAGTCTTCACCGGCTGCCGGCGCCCCTACTTGCGTCGACCGAACAGGCGCCGTCGCACGGCCGCGCCCTTGAGCCACTGGATGCCATCTGTCGGGTTGAGCTCCTTGGGGCAGGCCTCGACGCAGTTGGTGATGGTGTGACAGCGATAGACGCCGCGCTCGTTGTCGAACTCGGGCAGGCGGGCGCGGCGGGCGTCGTCGCGCGAGTCGACCTCGAACCGGTAGGCCTTGAGCAGGGCCGCCGGCCCCAGATAGTTCTCTTCGCCCCACACCGACGGGCACGAGCTGTAGCAGCAGCCGCAGAGGA
>CAZFJE010000343.1:0-2486 GCA_964519555.1 uncultured Thermoleophilia bacterium | reverse complement strand
CCGACAAGGCCTGCGTGAACGAGACCGCCGAGATGTGCCGCGGCTGCCTGCAGGGTCGCATCGAGGCGATCGGCCGCGAGGTCGGCAGCGGACCGGGGGGGCGCCGACGCTCCTGAACGGCGCGGCGCCGGGCTTCGGTCCGGACGGCGGTCAGACGAGCGTCGACCGCCTGAAAACGAGGCTGAACGAGCCCAGCTGGCTCGAGCCCTTCAACACCAGAGCGTCGTCGCTCTTGCGGTAGGCAAACGACAGGTGCGCTCCTATGCGATCGGCCAGCTTCTTGACGATCGCACAATCCATCCGCATCGCTCGGGGGCATGCGCGCCCGGCGAGCGCGGCGCGGCGACGCCCCGCCGCCGGTCAGGACTGGCCGGTCTCCCGTTTGAACTTGTCGAGAAAGGCGGCGAACTCGCGACCGATGTCGTCGCCGGCCGGAGAGGCGGCCGAAGGCGCCGGGGCGACCCCGGTCGCAGGCGCGCCGGTCGGGGCGGCGGGAGCGCTGGGCTCCTCGGCGTTGCCGGCGCCGTCCACACCAGTCTCGTCGGAGGCGTCGCCGAGTCCGTCAGAGCCGAGGCCGATCGGGCCGTCGGTGCCGGCGGCGGCGTCGGTTCCTACGTCGCCTTCGCCCGGGTCGCCGTCGCCGTCGCCGATCCGGTCGGTGTCGGCGTCCGCGCCGGCGTCATCCTGCGCGGCCTTGCAGCCGTCTCTGATGTCGACCAGGGTGTCGACCACCCAGGGGGCCGCGTCGCGGTCGCGCAGGCTCACCTTGAGACGCTCGACGGCCGGCTCGCCGATGTCGACGAGCATCTCCGAGGCGGCTTGCTTGAGCCGCTCGTCGGCCCGGCCTTCGAGGACCTCGACGAGCCCCAGCACGAGGTCGCCCAGTGCCATCGTGTCGAGGATGGCGACGGCGTTCTCGGCGCGCGGGGACACGTTGGGGTTGCGGGTCGCGGCTTCGAGCAGCGCGCCCACGGCACCGGCCACCGAGATGATGTCGCTCAGGCGCAGCTCCGGCGGCGCGTCGCCGAGCACCGCGCCGAGCAGCGCCTCGACCACGCCGGGCCCGCGCCGGGCCAGCTTGCGGGCGACCTGGTCGAGCAGCGGTCGGCTGGTCGGGCCCGGCGGCAGGTCGAGGAGCGCCACGAGCACCTCGTCGTCTGAGTCGTCGTCGATCTCGTCGATGAAGTCGTCGAGCTGCTCGACCGCATAGTCCCGCGCGTCGGCGTCGCCGTGTTCGAGCGCGTCGTCGAACGCGTCGACCAGCTGCCGCGCGACCTGTACACCTGAGTCCATGCCCGAATGGTACCGGGCGGGGGAGCGGCCGTCACGTTGCCGCGCGGACGGCCGACGCGGCGGCGTTCTCGCCGCCGACGATCGGAAAGGTGTATGGCCGCGAGGCGCGGGCTATGCTAGATAGCGGAAGAGATGTTCGCGCGCGCGAAGCGCGTCAGGGGCGCGGGCGCGCACAGCGCGGGCGCCCGGCAACCACGGAGACGACATGCCGCTCGGAGGTTTTTGCGAGGTCTGCGACCGCTGGGTGTGGCTCACGCCCTACGGCGCCTGCGAGAACGGCCACCCCCCCGCCAAGGTGCGCGACGTGCAACAGCTCAAGGCGAGCGCGTCGGTGGGCGTCGCGCCCTACGAGGGCGACTACGCGCCGTTCTCGCCGGGCAAGGCGCGCTTTCGCTTCTGGTGGCGCCACTCGCTGTGGATCGGCTGGACCTTCACGCTGGGCTTCTTCAACTGGCTGGCCTTCGTGTATATCGGTATCCGCGCCCGTCACGCCGCCTGGACGATCGCCGGCTTTGCCTACCTCGTGCCGCTCGTCCTCACGCTCGCCGCCATCGGTACGCCGCTGTTTCGCGGGCTCGTCGCCCTGCAGCTGTTCGTCTCGGCCGCCTCGGTCGCCCACGCGCTCTACCTGCGTCCCTACTACCGCGCCGTGATGTTCGGCGACGCGCCGCGCAGCTCGCTGCCGGCGCCGCCCCAGGACCCGCGCCTGCTGCCGCCGGCCGAGCGTCCGCCGCTGCCGCGCGGGATCGATGACGCGGCGAGCGAGGTCATCCTCGCCGCCCGCCGCCAGGTCGACGCCCTGCGCGCGACGGCCGGCACGATCGGCAAGCGCGGCGTGCAGGACAAGGTGGTGCAGCTCAGCCGGACCGCCGACCAGATCCTCAACGAGCTGGCCACCAAGCCGCGCAAGGTCGACGCGGCGCGCAGCTTCCTGACCTACTATCTGGACGCCGCGCAGCGCATCGTCGACGGCTACGCCCAGCTCTCGGCGCGGCCCACGACCTCGCCCGACGTGGTGCGCGCCCTGGCGCGCGCCGAGGCCTCGCTCGACAGCGTACAGACCGCCTTCGACCGCCAGCTCGACGGCGTGCTCGAAGACCGCGTGCTCGACCTCGAAAGCGAGATCGAGCTGCTCGAAAAGACGGTCCACATGGACGACTACTACAGCCAGACCGGCGGCCTCGAGACCTAGG
>CAZFJE010000342.1:0-2494 GCA_964519555.1 uncultured Thermoleophilia bacterium | reverse complement strand
TCGCCGCGACTGGCGGCGCACTCTCAGCGGCTACACCAAGGTGATCGTCGGACCTTATCCCAAGTCCGTTCTCACGGACGAGGAAAAGGCCAACGACGACCGCATCGAGGCCGAGAATGAAGGTGCCGAGGCACTCAGCCGCGGCAGCCACGGAGAAGCGGCGCTCGGAGAAGAACCCCAGCTTCAACATGGGATGGCGACTGCGGGCCTCCCAGAGAACGAAGGCGCCGAGCACGGCGATGCTTGCCAGCCCGACTGTGATTACCTTCGGCGAGGTCCACCCCGCCGTCGGAGCCTCGATGATTGACCAGAGCAGCAAGCCCAAGCCGGCGATCGACAGAATCGCCCCGCCGGGATCGGATCTATCTGCCGACGGGTTCCTCGAATCGGGCACGAGCAACAGCGCCCCCAGGAACCCGGCGACCGCGATCGGCACGTTGACGATGAAGATGGAGCCCCACCAGAACCTGGCGAGCAACAGGCCGCCGGCGATCGGACCGATGGCGATCCCGAGGCCGATGGTCCCGCCCCACACACCAATGGCCCGGGCCCGCTGCTTGGGGTCGCGAAAGAGGTCGTTGATGATCGACAGCGATGAGGGGATCGTCAGCGCCGCGCCCGCTCCCATGACCGCCCGCCAAGCGATCAGCGCATGCACCGAACCTGAGAAGGCGGCGCCGAGCGATGCTGCGCCGAAGATCGTCAGACCGATGAGAAACAGGCGCCTGCGCCCGAAGCGGTCGGCCAGGCTGCCACCAACGAGCAGCAACCCGGCGAAGACCATCGCATAGGAGTCGACGATCCACTGCAGTTCGCTCGAGGTGGCGTGCAACTGGCGAACGAGGGCGGGCAGGGCCACGTTGAGGATCGTGTTGTCGACATTGATGATCAGGGCTGCGACACAAACCACGACCAGTGCGGCCCAACCATGAGAGCGAGGCTCTCCGTGACGCTGTAACATCTGTCCTCCTGGGACTACGATACCGTTCGGTATCGAATACTTTAGAGTATGATATGGTCAGACCCGATTGTCAAAGGGAGGTGCAGTCACCATGACGACCTACACGCGGATGCCACGGCCCCGTCGCGATGAGGTCCGTTCACGAGTGCTCGCGGCGGCCGCGACTGTGTTCGCCCAACGCGGCTTTGCCGCTGCGTCCATCGACGAGGTGGCTGGCGCGGCGGGCTTCACCAAGGGTGCCGTCTACTCGAACTTCGCAAGCAAAGATGAGCTCTTCCTGGCGCTGATGGATGCGAGGGTCAACGCTCGTGTGGAACTGGTGAGACGCGTAACGACGGATGCTCCCAGCACACGAGAGGCATTGGCAGAGATCGGTGACCGACTTGCCCGCGCCGCGGTCGAGCAGGCCGACTGGCAGTTGCTGTTCTTAGAGTTCTGGCTGCGGGCCGTCAGGGAGCCGGCTGTGCGTGAGAAGTTCGTCGCCCATCGGCGAGCGCTGCGGGCTTCGATAGCCGAGACGATACGAGAGGCGTCCGCGGACAACCGGAGCGTCGGGAAGTGGCCGGCCGAAGAGATGACCGTACTACTGCTTGCTCTCTCGAATGGCTTTGCCATCGAGGCCCTGGCCGATCCTGCGAGCGTCCCCGACGGTCTGTTCGGGCGCGTCCTTACCCGCTTTGCAGACAGCGAGTGACGGCCTGTGAGGGCCATCAGAAGCGCGGACGGTGGTCCTGATCTAGCCCTCACCTCCGGATGTGGCGTCTTACCTGAGGCTGACCGCGCCGGGGTCGACAACGCGATAACACGGTCGGTCGCGCAAATCCAAAGGGCGACCGCCTGACCGTGAGGCTTAAGGCGTGAGACGCTCGCTCAGACTTTCCCGCCCGTCAGGAGGCCAGGTGGCTAGATAGCGGCATCTTCTAGCTGCTCGGCGATGATCGCAGGACGCCACTGCTTGGGCAGGGGCGACTCGCCCAGCAGCCGCAACCGTCCCGCTGGCGAGGTGGGGTCATAGCCAGCCAGGGTGAGCAGTGCACATTCGGCCGGCCATGGTCAGATGGCGTTCATCAGCCCCCTGTTGCCACCCGTCGTCGGCGCTCGGCGTCCTGGGCAGCGACATCTCGCAGATGTTGTTCGTGCTCGCTCAGCGCCGGGGCCTGCTATCTGCACGCGGCGCCTCGTCGGACGGGTAGCCTTGCCGCCTGCGCTCAGGCCCCGAAGCGCAGCCGCCGCAGCCGCTTGAGGTCGAGCTCCGCTACCTCATCGAGGTAGGCCGTGCGCTGCCGCGCCGCCTCTGCGGCTGAGGGCGCCGCCGTTGCCGCCGCTGGCCCGCCCTGCGGCGGGTCGCCCCACTCGGGTCCGTGGAGATCGTCGCCACGGGCGTAGGCGGCGTGCTGCTCGGCTGTCCAGCAGTTGGCGCCGGCGAGCTTGTTGAAGGCCCCGCTTGAGGCATCGACCTGGTCGGCGAAGCTGCCCAGGGGAAAGCCGCAGAGCTCCTCCAGGTAGGCCTGGTTCCAGCTTGCGCGCACAAGA
>CAZFJE010000341.1:0-2501 GCA_964519555.1 uncultured Thermoleophilia bacterium | reverse complement strand
TTCGCCAAGTGCGTGATCGACAACGAGATCGCCCTCATGGACAAGCGCGTCTGGCGCGGCCTCGAGTTCAGCGAAGACAACCTGGCACTCGCCGAGATCGCCGCGGTCGGTCCGGGCGGCAGCTACATGGGCCGCCAGCACACCAAGCAGCGCATGAAGACGACGGCGGTGCTGCCCCGCATGGCCAACCGCGAGATGCGCGGCCAGTGGGAAGAAGCAGGCCGCCTCGACATCAACGCGCGCGCGCTCGCTGAGGCCCGTCGCATTCTGGCCGAGCCCAACCTGGCCGTTTGGGACGCCGCCACCGATGCGGCCATCCGCGACCATTTCGCCGGCATCGTGGCCGGCGACGCCATTCCCTTGGAGGCGCCCCAGGTGTAGGCAAGCGACGACCCCAGCAGGTACCAAAGAGCTTACAACAACGCGATCGCGCGTCACGCGGTCGGTAGTTTCCGTTCCTTCGAGACCAAGGAGTGCGCCCATGGGGCACGAGGAGCTCTTCGAGCAGCTTAAGCAAGCGATCATCGACCAGGACCAGGACGCCGTCATGTCCTCCGTGAACGCCGCCCTCGACGCCGGCGTCGAGCCGAAGACCATCATCGACCAGGGTCTGCTGCCCGGCCTGAACGTCATCGGCGAGCAGTTCGAGTGCGAAGACATCTTCCTGCCCGAGCTCATGCAGTCCGCGCTCGCCTTCCAGGCGGCCATGGCGGTGCTCGAGCCCAAGATCAAAGAGAGCGGCAACGCCGGTCCCAAGAAGGGCAAGATCGTGCTGGGCACGGTCAAGGGCGACCTGCACTCGATCGGCAAGAACATCCTCAAGCTGCTCTTTGAGACTTCCGGCTTCGAGGTATGGGACCTGGGCATCGACGTCGACCTGTTCAAGTTCGTCGATAAGGCCAACGAGGTCGACGCCGACGTCATCGCCATGTCGGCCCTGCTCACGACCACTCTGGTCGGCCAGCGCGACGTGATCGAAGCCCTCAAGGGCCAGGGCACCCGCGACAAGTACAAGATCATCATCGGCGGCGGCGCGACCACGCAGGCGTGGGCCGACACGATCGGCGCCGACGGTTGGGCCGGCACCGCTTACGAGGCCGTCAATCTGGCCACCAAGCTGGTCTCGTGACGAAGCGTTCGGCCAGTCCACCGGCGGCGGCACGCGCCGCCGTCGTCAGCCGCTACGCTCCGTCGACCCCGACTCCCAGGAGAACCCCATGATCGATCTGGTAGAGGTCTTCGAGCGCGCCGAGATCGGGCCGCTCACCTCCGAGACCGACTACTACATGAAGCGCTTCGTCCCCAAGCTGAGCGAGATCATCGCCCGGCACGGCATCAAGTGGGACAAGAACACCATCATCAACACCGACGATGACCTTACCGACCGCGTCTTCCAGGCGGCCGTCGACCTCCTCGCCGAGGCCGGCGCCTACTGCCCCGAGACCAACCGCGTGATGGAGTTCACTCGCGACGAGATCCTGCTGGCCTGCGGCCAGTGCCCGACCGCGACCACCTTCGGCGAAGGCCGCGAGCGCAACGTCATGCGCGGGCGTCGCCCCGACACCACCGACGATCGCCCGTGGGTGCACGTCGGCGGCGGCATCTACACGACCGACGAACAGGTCTTCATGGACACGGTCGAGAAGATGGCCTCGTTCAACATCGTCAACTCGGTCAGCGTGCCCTCGATCCTCCACCTTCGTGGCAAGGACTCGCGCGTGCGCTCGCCGCAAGAGGTCCTCGCGGCCTGCAAGACCGTGCGCCTGGCCCGCGAGGGCATCCGCCGTTCGGGTCGCGCCGGTCTGCCGATCATCAACGGCATCTCGGCCGCCTCGCAGCCGGCCTCGATGTTCGCGGCCAGCTACCCCGACTTCGGCCTGCGGCCGAGCGACGGCTTCCTGATCGACTTCCTCTCTGAGCTCGTGGTGGGCTACGAAGCGCTGCAGAAGGTCGCCTTCTACAACAGCCTCTCCGCCAACGTCGGCTCGACCTCGACGCCGCTGTTCGGTGGCTATGCGGGCGGCGCCGAAGGCGTCGCGGTCACGGCGACCTGCTACATGATCATGGGCAACCTGATCTTCCGCGGCAGCTATCACTACAACGCGCCGCTGCACAGCAAGCTGCATCTCTCGTCGACGCGCCCGCTGATCTGGGCGATCGCCATGTCGAACGCCGCTATCGGGCGCAACATGGGTTACCCGATGGTCAACCTGCCGTACCTCGGCGGCGGCTCCGGCACCAAGCAGTACCACTACGAGATGGCCTGCTACCTGCTGGCCGTGGTCACCTCGGGCGGCAACGTGTTCTCGGGCCACCCGGCGATGGCCGTGCAGTCCGACTCGCTGATCCCCGACGACCACAAGTTCCACGGCGAGATCGGTCTGGCCGTATCCAACCTCACGCGCGCCGAGGCCGAGCCTCTGGCCCAGAAGCTCTACCCGCTGTTCGGCGACAAGCTGAAGGACCCCGACAAGGGCCTCACCTTCCAGGAAGTCTACGAC
>CAZFJE010000340.1:0-2511 GCA_964519555.1 uncultured Thermoleophilia bacterium | reverse complement strand
TGGCGGCCGGTTGGATGGACGACACCTTCCAGGCCGTGATCGAGCGCTATCACGTCGACCCCGACACGCCCTGGCAGGACCTGCCGCCCGAACAGCGTGACCTGTTTCTCAAAGGCACGCCCGACCGTATCGACATGCGCTATCGCAACTACGAGGGCCGCTGGCGCCACTACAAGGCGCAGTTCCACGGCATCCTCGCCAACCTCAAGCGCCGCTACGCCGAGACCGAGTCCGACCTCATCCGTCAGAAGATCGAGGAGTACATGAGCGAGCGCCCGTGTGAGGAGTGCCGCGGGGCGCGCCTCAAGCCCACGAGCCTTGCCGTGACGGTCGGCGAGCGCAACATCTACCAGTTCACGCTCATGAGCGTCGGCGAGGCGCTCGCCTTTCTCGACACCGTGACCATGACCGAGACCGAACGCCTCATCGGGGGCCGCGTGATTAAGGAGATCCGCGAGCGCCTCAAGTTCCTCGCCGACGTGGGCGTGTCGTACCTCACCCTGGGTCGCGCCGCGGCGTCGCTGTCGGGCGGCGAGGCACAGCGCATCCGCCTGGCCACGCAGATCGGCTCGGCGCTGGTCGGCGTGCTCTACATCTTGGACGAGCCCAGCATCGGCCTGCACCAGCGCGACAACCGGCGGCTGATCGACACGCTGCTGCACCTGCGCGACCTGGGGAACACCGTCATCGTCGTCGAGCACGACGAGGAGACCATGCGCTCGGCCGACCACCTGGTCGACATGGGGCCCGGCGCCGGCGAGCACGGCGGCTGGGTGGTCGCCCAGGGTCCGCCCTCGTTCATCGCGGCCGAACCGGCCTCGCTCACCGGCCAGTACCTGTCGGGCAAGCGCCGCATCGAGGTGCCCGGGCAACGCCGCCTGCCGGTGCAGTGGCTCACCGTGCGCGACGCTTCCATGCACAACCTCAAGCACATCGACGTCGCCTTCCCGGTCGGAGCCTTCACGGTGGTCGCCGGCGTGTCGGGTTCGGGCAAGTCGACGCTCGTCAACGAGATCCTCTACAAGGGCACGGCGGCCCGTGTCATGCGCGGCTCCAGGGCGCGCCCCGGGGCGCACGGCGGCATCGACGGGCTCGAGCTGCTCGACAAGGTGATCGACATCGACCAGTCGCCGATCGGCCGCACGCCACGCTCCAACCCCGCGACCTACACAGGGGTGTTCGACCACATCCGCCAGCTTTTCGCCTCGACGCCCGAATCCAAGGTGCGCGGCTACAAGCCGGGGCGCTTCAGCTTCAACGTCAAGGGCGGCCGCTGCGAGGTCTGCAAGGGCGACGGCCAGATCAAGATCGAGATGCACTTCCTGCCCGACGTCTACGTGCCCTGCGAGGCCTGCAAGGGCCAGCGCTACAACCGCGACACGCTCGAGGTCTACTTCAAGGGCAAGAACATTGCCGAGGTGCTTGACATGAGCGTCGACGAGGGCTGCACCTTCTTCGCCAACCTGCCGCGCATCGCGCGCCGGCTCACCACGCTGAACGACGTGGGCCTGGGCTACATCAAGCTGGGCCAGCCGGCGACCACCCTGTCGGGCGGCGAGGCGCAGCGCGTCAAGCTCGCCACCGAGCTCTCCAAGGTCGCCACGGGACGCACGCTCTACATCCTCGACGAGCCCACGACCGGCCTGCACTTCGCCGACATCGAGCACCTGCTCGACGTTCTGCAACGGCTCGTCGACCAGGGCAACACCGTGGTCGTGATCGAGCACAACCTCGACGTCATCAAGTCGGCCGACTGGGTCATCGACCTGGGTCCCGAGGGCGGCGACGAGGGGGGAGAGGTGATCGTCGCGGGCACGCCCGAAGACCTCCTGCAGGCCGCCGATCGCTCCTACACCGGAGAGTTCCTGCGCCGCGTGCTGGGCGAGGCGCGGCAGGCGCCGGTCGAAGCCGGCACCAACGGCCGGCGCGGCGGCGGGCGGCGGCCGGGCGCGTCGCGCGCGGCCGCCGCCCGCCGCCGCGCTCCGACGACCTGAGCGTCGCCGGGCCGCGCGGGCCGGCGCCGGTGCGACCGCGCGGCGCGCCAGGTTCGGGACGCGGTGGCGAGGCGCCAGGTCCGGGCGCGCCGGCGCCCACACTCGCTTCGAGGCCCGACCTTCCGTGCGATAATCCATCGTGAGATGGCCGATCGAACCCTGAGCGACGCGCTCGCCGCCCTGCACGAGACCGCTCGGCGCGCGCCGGCGGCGCCCGGCGTGTACCGCTGGCTGGACGGCGCCGGCGAGGTGCTCTACGTGGGCAAGGCCAAGGACCTGCGTAAGCGTCTCTCGTCGTATTTTCGCGGCGGGGCGGCCGCGCCGACCGGCCGCACCATCGAGATGGTCTCTCGGGCGCGCTCGATCGAGTACGTCGTGACGGCCTCCGAGACAGAGGCCCTGCTGCTCGAGGACAACTTCATCAAGGAGGCGCGGCCGCCCTTCAACCTGCGCCTGCGCGACGACAAGAGCTACCCCTACATCGAGATCACGCTGGGCGACGAGTGGCCGCGGGTGC
>CAZFJE010000339.1:0-2523 GCA_964519555.1 uncultured Thermoleophilia bacterium | reverse complement strand
CCGGGCGTGTACATCTGTGACGAGTGCATCGATCTCTGCAACGAGATCATCGACGAGGAGCTGGCCGTGCCGGCGACCCTCGACCTCGACACGCTGCCCAAGCCGCGCGACATCGACGCCGTCCTGAACGACTACGTGGTCGGCCAGGACGAGGCCAAGCGCATCCTCTCGGTGGCGGTCTACAACCACTACAAGCGTATCCAGGCGATGAGCGCGACCGACGGCGAGGTCGAGCTGCAGAAGTCGAACATCCTGCTGCTCGGGCCGACCGGCTGCGGCAAGACGCTCCTGGCCCAGACCCTCGCCCGCATCCTGAACGTGCCCTTCGCGATCGCCGACGCCACGGCGCTCACCGAAGCCGGCTACGTCGGCGAGGACGTCGAGAACATCCTCCTCAAACTCATCCAGGCCGCCGACTTCGACGTCAAAAAGGCCGAGACCGGCATCATCTACATCGACGAGGTCGACAAGATCGCCCGCAAGGCCGACAACCCCTCGATCACCCGCGACGTGTCGGGCGAGGGCGTGCAGCAGGCCCTGCTGAAGATCCTCGAGGGCACGGTGGCCAGTGTGCCGCCGCAGGGTGGGCGCAAGCACCCCCATCAGGAGTTCCTCACCATCGACACCACCAACGTGCTGTTCATCTGCGGCGGGGCCTTCGCCGGCCTCGAGCGCATCATCGAGCGTCGCGTGGGGCGGCAGGGCGTGGGCTTCATGGCCGACATCGTCACCGCCGAACAGCGCGACGTGGGCAACATCTTCACCAAGGTGCGCCCCGAGGACCTGCTCAACTACGGCCTGATCCCCGAGTTCGTCGGCCGTCTGCCGATCGTCTCGGCGGTGCACTACCTCGACAAGGACTCGCTGGTGCGCATCCTCACCGAGCCCAAGAACGCGCTCGTGCGTCAGTACCAGAAGTTCTTCAGCTTAGACGACATCGAGCTGGTGTTCGCCGACGACGCCCTGCAGGCGATCGCCGAGAAAGCCCAGGAGCGCCAGACCGGCGCTCGCGGGCTGCGCACCATCATCGAAGAGGCGCTGCTCAACGTCATGTTCGAGCTGCCCAGCCGTCACGACGTGCGCAAGTGCGTGATCACCAAGGAGACGATCGAGAAGGGTCTCGACCCCACCCTGGTGACCGAAGCCGACAACTCCGCCTTGCAGCTCGGCGAAGAGTCGGCCTAAGCGCGGCCGCCGCAGGCGGTCCACGACAGACACGCGCAAAAGGCGGGGCGGCTGACGCCGCCCCGCCTTTTTTTTGCTCGCGAGGGGCCGCGCCGCTTCAAGCGCCGCGCCGTCACGGCGCAGGTGCGGCGGGTATACTGTCTCGGCGCGTCCGGCCGGTGCGAGCGCCCGATGCCCTACACGAAACCAGCGACTCTAGGCGAGAACCCATGACCGAGCAGACCAGAGACTTGCAGGCCACGACCAGGTTCGACCCGGGCCCGGTCGAGAGCCACTGGATGGCACACTGGCTCGACCAGCACCTGTTCCACGCCGAGCCCGACCCGTCGCGGCCGCCCTACTCGATCGTCATCCCGCCGCCCAACATCACCGGCGTGCTGCACATGGGTCACGCCTTGAACGATTCGGTGCAGGACACCCTGACGCGCTACCACCGCATGCTCGGCGACAACGCCTGCTGGATGCTGGGCACCGACCACGCCGGCATCGCCACCCAGAACGTGGTCGAGAAGCAGCTGCGCGCCCAGGGCCGCAGCAAAGAAGACGTGGGTCGCGACGAGTTCGTGAAGCTCGTCTGGGCCTGGCGCGAGCAGTACGGCAACACCATCGTGGGCCAGCTCAAGCGACTGGGCTGTGCCTGCGACTACGAGCGCGAGCGCTTCACGCTCGACGAGCGGTACGTGCGCGCCGTGGTCAAGGTGTTCGTCGCGCTCTACGCCAAGGGCTACATCTACAAGGACCATTACATCGTCAACTGGTGCCCGCGCTGCGGCACGGCGATCAGCGATCTCGAGGTCGCTTACGCCGAAGAGGCCGGCCATCTGTACCACATCCGGTATGCGCTGCAGGGCGGCGGCACCATCACGATCGCCACTACCCGGCCCGAGACCATGCTGGGCGACACGGCCATCGCGGTGAACCCCGGCGACGAGCGCTACCGCGCCCTCGTCGGACGCACCGCGCTGCTGCCGCTGCTGGGCCGCGAGCTGCCGATCGTCGCCGACAAGCGCGTCGATCCCGAGTTCGGCACGGGCGCGCTCAAGATCACGCCGGCCCACGACCTGACCGACTTCGACATCGGCCACGACCACGGCCTCGCCACCATCCAGGCCATCGGCCCCGACGGCCGCATCACCGCTGAAGGTGGGCCCTACGCGGGCCTCGACATCGACGAGGCCCGCGAGCGCGTGGTCGCCGACCTGCGGGCGGCCGGTGTGCTCGAGAAGGTCGACGACTATACGCACAGCGTGGCCACCTGCCATCGCTGCGGCACCCACATAGAGCCGCTCATCTCGCTGCAGTGGTTCATGCGCATGGACGAGCTCAAGGCGCCGGCCA
>CAZFJE010000338.1:0-2553 GCA_964519555.1 uncultured Thermoleophilia bacterium | reverse complement strand
GAACGTGCGCAGCACTTCACGGTGCAACTTGTCTCGGTCCACGAAACGACTCCTTCGGCACGGCGATGCGGCCGGGATCTCCGGCGCGGTTCACATCTACCCGCGCCCGCCGCGAGCCTAACGGCCGGCGGCGAGGCGGGCGGCCACCGAAGTCTATAGGACGTCAACGACGCGGCCGCCGCGAGAGCGCGCGTGTGCCGTCGCGAGCGAGCGTGCCGCCGGCGCCGGCGCGAAAGCACGGCGGCCCACCATGCCGTCAGCCGGTGGCGCTCACCGGCTCGTCGTGGGCCAGCGTAAGGCACTCGCTGAGCTTCCAGAACGCCGCCCGCAGCTCGCGGTTGTAGCTGGCCGGCGACGATGTCGTGCGGCGCTCGTCGACGAAGTAGCCGCCGGTGACGCCCTCGACGTCGGGCGATGCGGCCAGATAGACGGCGGTGCGGGCGCCTTCGGCGGGAGTGGCGCCACCGGACGAGCGAAAACCGGCGTGCAGCAGTTTGGTCGACACGGCGCCGGGGTGCAGGGCGTTCACGGTGACGCCGGTGCCGCTCAGGCGCTCGGCGAGCTCGTAGGCGAACAGCAGGTCGCCGAGCTTGGAGAGGCCGTAGGCCGAGTAGCCGTCGTAGCGCCGGGCGCCCTGCAGGTCGTTCAGGTCGATCGGGGCGCGCTGGTGCACGGCCGAGCTCACCACGACCACCCGCGCCGGCGCCGCGGCGAGCAGCGGCTCGAGCAGCAGGTTGGTGAGCAGGAACGGCGCCAGGTGGTTGACCTGGAAGGTGGTCTCGAGGCCGTCTTCGGTCAAGTGGCGGCGCTCCTGGTAGACGCCGGCGTTGTCGACCAGCACGTGCAGCCGGTCGGTGAGCGCGCGCACCTGAGCCGCCAGCGCCCGCACCTGAGCCAGCGAGGTGAAGTCGGCGAGCACCACCTGCACGTCGTCGTTACCGGTGGTCGCGCAGATGTCGCGCCGGGCGGCGGCGGCGCGGCCGGGGTCGCGGCCGTGCAGCAGCAGCCGGGCGCCGCGGCCCGCGAGCTGGCGGGCCGTCTCTTTGCCGATGCCGTCGGTCGCGCCCGTGACCATGACGGTGCGGCCCGCGAGCGTGCGCTGCGTGATCATGCGACGCCCCTTTCTGTGCGGGCGCCGCCGGGGCGCGCGACCCGCTGCCGTTGCCTTTTGCCACGAGCGCTTGCTTGCCCCGCTCGCCCACGCCACAAACGAGTGTGACGCCGTGCCCCGCGGCCCCTCCGCCCGCCCCCTGCCAACCTTGTGACATGTGCCGCGAAGCACTCCGGCGCGACGACCGCGAGCGCGGTGTCGCCCCAGCGCAAAGTCAAGCACGGCCGGGAGACGGCAGACAGGGGCCGCCCGCCCGGCGCGGCTCACCATGGCGGTTCACTGCGGTAGACGTTGCCGGCTGGCATTGCGCTCGAGACGCGCTACGATAGGTCGGTGCAACTAGCCTTCACGACCGTCGACGAGCTGGTCGCTCTTCTTGAGCAGGCCGGCGAACCGCTTGATTACCGCGAGGTCTGGCCCCGGCTGTTTCCCGTGGCCAACTGCCCGCCCGAGCTCATGCGCACGCTCGTCTCCGACATCGTGCGCGACGACGAGCGCGTCGTGTGGGACGGGCCGTTCCACGTGGGTCTCGAGCAATGGCGCGCGCAGCGCCGCGACTTGTCGAGCGTTGCTTTCACGGTCGTCGACCTCGAGACCACGGGCGGCACGCCGGGCTTCACCAAGATCACCGAGATCGGCGCCGTGCGCATCGAAGGCGGCGTGCAGGTCGCGACCTTCTCACAGCTCGTCGACCCCCGCCAGCCCATACCGGCCAAGATCACCGAGATCACCGGCATAAGCCCCGCCATGCTGGTCGGTTGCCCGCCGATCGAAGAGGTCCTGCCGCGGTTCCTCGAGTTCTCGGCCGACTCGGTCCTCGTGGCCCACAACGCGCGCTTCGACCTGGGATTCCTCGACTACGAGCTGAGCATGCTGATGAGCCGCACCTTCCCGCGGCCCACGCTCGACACGCTGCGCCTCGCACGCCGCCTGCTGACGCCGCAGCGCTGCTCGCTGGCGGCGCTCGCCGAACGTTTCGACACGACCGTCAAGCCCAGTCACCGGGCACTCGACGACGCGCTCGCCACGGGTGAGATCCTGCTGATACTGCTCGCCCGCGTGCAGGAGCAGGGGGTGACCACCCTCGAAGAGGTCGTGCGTCTCTGCGAGCCGGGGGCGCGGCGCAACTACCACAAGATCGTGCTCGCCGAGGGTCTGCCCACCCGCCCCGGGGTGTACATCATGCGCGACACCCGGGGCCACGAGCTCTACATCGGCAAGGCCGAGAACCTGCGGCGCCGGACGCGCGACCACTTTCTGCAGCGCCAGGCCTACGGCGCCCGCCAGGCGCTCGAGCTGCTCGACCGCTTCGACGTGCTGGAGACCGGGTCCGAGTTCGCCGCGCTCCTGCTCGAGTCGCGGCTGATCGCCAAGCACCGGCCGCCGTACAACCAGCACGGCACGCGCGTGTCGAGCTACCACTACATCAAGCTCACCACCGA
>CAZFJE010000337.1:0-2566 GCA_964519555.1 uncultured Thermoleophilia bacterium | reverse complement strand
CGTAGAAGCGCGGGATCAGGTTGATGAGCGTGCTCTTGCCGCTGCCGGTGCTGCCCACGATGGCGGTCACCTCGCCGGGGCCGCTCGTGAAGGAGATGTGCGAGAGAACGGGGTCCTGGGCGCCGGGGTAGCGGAACTCCACATCTTTGAACTCGACGTGGCCGCGCACGGGCGCGTCGACGACCGGCGTGTCGGAGTCGTTGACCGAGATGTCGGCGTGGAGCACCTGCTGGATGCGCTCGGCCGAGGCCGCCGCCCGCGGCACCATGATCAGCATGAAGGTCGCCATGAGCACCGACATCAGGATCTGCAGGATGTAGGTGAGGAAGGCCGTAAGGTCGCCGATCGGCATGCCGTGGTTGGCGACCTGGATGCTGCCGAACCAGATGATGGCCACCGTCGACAGGTTCAGGATCAGCGTCAGGGCCGGCATCATGACGGCGAACAGCCGCATCGCGCGCAGCGTCGTGCCGGTGAGATCGGCGTTGGCCGCGTCGAAGCGCTGCTCTTCGTAGCCGACGCGATCGAAGGCGCGGATCACCCGCACGCCGCTCAACACCTCGCGCGTGACCTGGTTGATGCGGTCGACCTTCTTCTGCATCGACCTGAACAGCGGCAGGGCACGGGTCACAACGACGCCGATGAACACTCCCATCACCGGCACGGCTACCAGGATGACGCTCGAGAGCGGCACGTCTAAGCGCAGCGCCATGATGATGCCGCCGATCGCCATGATCGGCGCCGCGAGCGTGAGGTTGAGCATCATCAGCACCAGCATCTGCACCTGCTGGACGTCGTTCGTGGTGCGCGTGATCAGCGAGGGCGTACCGAAGTGGTTGAGCTCGGCCTGAGAGAAGCTCTCGACCTTGCGGAACAGCGCCCCGCGTACGTCGCGGCCGAAGGCCATGGCCGTCTTTGAGCCCCAGTAGACGGCGATGACGGTGGCTGCGACCAGCACCAGGGTGACTCCCAGCATCAAGGCGCCGGTGCGCAGGATGTAGCTCGTGTCGCCCGTGACCACGCCGTTGTTGATGAGGTCGGCGTTCAGTGTGGGCAGGTAGAGGTTGGTGATCGTCTGCACGAACAGCAGGGCTATCACCAGCGTGATCTGGCGCCAGTAGGGGGTCAGGCGCTCTCGCAGAAGGGCGATCACGCCCGCGTCCCTGAGCCGTCATGAGCAGCTCCACTGGGGCGAGGAGGTGGGCCTTCGTGAGCCGCCTCGCCGTCGTAAGCCGCCTCGCCGTCGTGGACTGCCTCGCTGTCGTGAGCCGCGCGAGCGACGTGCTCGCCGCGTTGCCCCTCGAGCGCCGCGGAGATGCTGGCGGTGAAGGTGTTGAGCAGGCGCTCGAGCTCGCCGCGGTCGGCCTCGGAAAGCGTGCCGATCGTCTCGTTGATGGTGGCCGCCGACACGGCCCGCAGGCCGGTCTCGAGCTCGCGCCCCGCCGCCGTGAGGTGCACGCGGGTCAGGCGCTGGTCGTTCTGGTCGGGGCGGCGCTCGATCGCGCCGGCCTTCTCCATGGCCTGCAGCATCTTGCTCACGGTGGGCCGCGACAGGCGCAGCGCCTCGGCCAAGTCGCGTTGGGTGATGCCGTCGTTGGCCGACAGCAGGCGCAGGCAGACGGCCTGGCCGGGGTGAGTGTCACGCTCGGAGAGGGTCGCGATCATGAGCTGGCGATGCAGCCGCAGGGCGTTCAGGAAGGCGCGAAAGACCCGCACCGACAGCTCGTCGACGCCCTCGAGCTCGTCGAGCGAGAGCTTGAACGCAGCACTGGCTGCCTTGTTCACGAACACCTCCGGGGACTTCTTCTCCATTTTCGCGGCAAACGTTAGCATACTAACGATTAGCACGCAAACCGTCTCTCTGCCGAGCGCCGCGGAGCGCCACTGCCATGATCGGGTTTGCGCCACACGTTACGCCACCCGAGCCGCGACGACCTCTTCACCAGCCGCCTGAGGCAACGTCATTGGCCTCCCGACGCGACGGGTATCACGGCTGCGGCGCACGCCGTGGGCGAGGCGGCCGGCGGCGCACGCCGTGGGCGAGGCGGCCAGCGGCGCGGCAACGAGCAAGGAGGCCACGATGTCCCTGGCAGGCAAGGCTGCGCTCATCACTGGCGGCGACAGCGGCATCGGCCACGCCATCAGCGTCGCGCTCGGCAAAGCCGGCGCGGCAGTCACCGTGAACTATCACAAAGACGAAGCGGCGGCCGGCGCCACCGTGCAGGAGATCCGCAAGGCCGGAAGCCAGGCGCAAGCCGTGCAGGGCGACGTCTCGGCCGTGGCCGACGTGCAGCGTTTAGTCGACGAGACGGTCAAGGCCTACGGTCACCTCGACGTGCTCGTCAACAACGCCGGCATGGAGACGCGCACCTCGGTGCTCGACACCACCGAGCGCGAGTTCGACCTGGTGATCGCCATCGACTTGAAGAGCGCCTTCTTCGGCGTGCAGTGCGCCGCCAGGCAGATGATCGAGCAGGGCGGCGGCGGCCGCATCGTCAACATCTCCTCGATCCACGAGGACTGGCCCATGCCCGGCAACGCCGCCTACTGCTGCGCCAAGGGCGGC
>CAZFJE010000336.1:0-2589 GCA_964519555.1 uncultured Thermoleophilia bacterium | reverse complement strand
CGATCGCCTTCATCGCCGGCGAGGTCAAGCGCCCCGACAAGTCGATCATCTGGGCGAACACCTTCGCCATCGCCGTGCCGTTCGTCTTCATGCTCTGGATCGCCATCGTGCTCTACAAGACGGTCGGCTTCCAGTTCCTGAACGCCACCGCCTGGAACGACAACAACGGCAACACGCTGGCCTCGATGGCGCACATGCCGCACGGCACGAACTTCATCGACCTGGCCGTGTATTCGCTTGGCTCCTCGGCCGCCTGGGCCAGGATCCTGGCGGCTCTCATGGGCCTCTCGTACGTGGCCTTCACCGTGTGGTGGCTGGCGCTGTCGTACCTGGCCTTCCCGCGCATCCTGTTCGCGTGGGGCATGGACCGCATGGGCCCGAAGTGGTTCACCGACATCAACCCGCGCTTCGCGTCGCCGGTCAAGAACCACATCCTCTGCCTCGTCCTCGGCCAGAGCCTGCTCATCCTCTACTACGCCGCGCTGCACAATCAGATGCAGAACATCCTGCTCACCGGCATGCAGGTGACGTCGGTCTTCATCCCCACGGCGATCGCCGCCCTGTGGTTCCCGTACTCCAAGCGGGCCAAGGGCGTCTGGGATTCGTCGCCATACAAGAAGTGGACGTTCCTCGGCCTGCCGGTCGTGGTCTGGGGCGCCGCGGTCGACCTCGTCTACCTCGGCATCCTCTTCTATTACTTCGCGTTCAACGCCGCCGCCAAGCAGTTCACGGGCCCAGGGCTGATCCTCTTCGTCGGCGTCTGGGTGCTGGGCGTCATCTGGTACTTCTCCTGGAGTGCCTATAACAAGGCGAAGTCAGGCATGGACATCTCGGCCGTCACCTACGGCGAGCTGCCTCCAGAGTGACCTGACAGTCCGTGTGGGGGGCGGGAGCCCTGCTCCCGTCCCCCACTTTTGTTCACAGGGAGCGTGATAGATGATCAAACTTTTCTACGTCACCGATATCCACGGATCGAACGTCTGCTACCGCAAGTTCCTGAACGCACTGCCCATCTACGGCGCCGACGTCGCCGTGCTGAACGGCGACCTGCTCGGCAAGGTGCTCATCCCCATGGTCGAGAAGGCCGGCGGGGGCTGGGAGTGCCACCTCATGGGCATGTACACCGAGATGAACACCGAGCAGGAGCTCGCCGACGTCAAGAAGATCATCGAGAACGCGGGCTACTACTGGGTCCATCAGACTCGCGACGAGTTCGAGGCCACCAAGGCCGACCCCAAAGAGATCGACAGGCTCTTCAAGCACGCCGCCTACGAGCGCATCCAGCAGTGGCTCGAACTGGCCGACGAGCGCCTCGAAGGCAAGAGCTGCCAAGTCTACATCTGCCCGGGCAACGACGACTGGTGGGAGGTCGACGACATGATCTCCTGCATGAAGATCGTCAAGCCGTGCGACAACCTCGTCGTCGACATCGACGGTCACGAGATGGTCTCGTGCTCGCGCAGCAACCCGACCCCGTGGGACACGCCCCGCGAGGAGTCAGAGGAAGAGCTGGCCGCGCACCTCGATGAGCTCTGTGGCCGCGTCAAGAACTACGAAGGGGCGATCTTCAACTTCCACGTGCCGCCCCACGGCTACTCGCTCGACCTGTGCCCCAAGCTCGACAAAGACATGAAGATGTCGGCCGAAGAGAAGATCCACGCCGGCAGCCTGGGCGCCAAGCAGGTCATCGAGAAGTACCAGCCGCTGCTCGGCCTTCACGGTCACATCCACGAGTCGCGCGGCGCCCAGAAGGCCGGTCGCACGCTCATGATCAACCCCGGCAGCGAATACTCTGAGGGCATCCTCAAGGGCGTCATCGTCATGCTCGACAAAAAGAAGGTGAAGGACTACGTCTTCACACAGGGTTGATCTGCGCGAAGCGCGTCCCAAGCCCTCCCTTGTGGTTCAAAGGAGGCGGTAGCAGGCGATGAGCACCAAGCCCTTCATCCTGCCTAAGGACATACCGATCGAGCAGTACCCCAAGCCCGAGGAGTTCCTCGCCGAGGGCAAGCGGATCGTCGACGCGGCTCGCGAAGCCGGCATCGTCATGCGGGTCATGGGCCCGCTGGCGCTGCACTACTACTTTCCCGAGCAGATCGAGCTCTACGCCAGGCTCGAGCGCTTAGGCGAGCGCTATTTCACCGACATCGACTACGCCGCCTATGGCAAGAACAGCGGCAAGATGCCCAAGTTCATGGAGACGCTCGGCTACGAGTGCGACCTGCCGACGATGATGAGCTCGGGCAAGACCCGGCACATCTACTACGCCGGTCCCGTCCCCATGATCGACGTGTTCTTCGACAAGCTCGACTACTGTCACGAGGTCCTCTACAAAGACCGCCTCGAGCTCGACCCCTACAGCGTGTCGCTCGCCGACATCATGCTGCAGAAGTTGCAGATCTGGGAGATCAACGACAAGGACCTGAAAGACATCGAGTACCTGCTCACCACCGCCGCGATCGGCGACGACGACTCGCAGAAGATCAACCAGACCTACATCGCCAAGCGCTTCGGCGACGACTGGGGCTTCTGGTACACGGCCACCACCAACTTCGGCCGCGTCAAAGAGCACGTCGACAAGGTGGCGGC
>CAZFJE010000335.1:0-2614 GCA_964519555.1 uncultured Thermoleophilia bacterium | reverse complement strand
GAACCAGCGACTCCCTGCTTGTAAGGCAGGTGCTCTACCCCTGAGCTAATCGCCCACGATCGACCGGCGACCGCGCGGGCGCCGGCCTGCAAGGCCGACCACGACCAGGCGCGCGACGAAGTCACGCCCGCCTGAGCGGCGACGACTTGTCGGTCGACGGTCTAAGCGATTATACAGACCGGGAGCGGGCTGGCGGCGTGGGCGGCGAGAGCTGCCGGCGCGGGCGACGGGGCGACGGGTCAGCGACTCTGCACGGAGTCGACCACCGTGCGCCAGGCCGCGCCGTCGTAGTGCACGATGAGCGGGGCGCTCGCGGCGCCGCGTGCGGTGAGCGTGCCGGCCGCCCAGACGTCGGTCGCCGAGAGGGCGCTGATCGCGCCGAGTCGCGCGCCGGCGCCGCCGATCAGGCCCATCTGCGCGGCGCTCGTGGGCTGCCAGATGACGCCGTCGAAGTGCGCGACGCCCTGGGCGCCCGCCAGCCAGACGCTCGGCGCCGTATCGGCCGACAACGCTTCGCGCACGCCGCTGAAGGTCTGCGAGACGGTGCTCCACTGCGTGCCGTCGTAGTGCTGCAGGACGGCGTCGCCGGCGGCCCACACATCGCCAGGAGCAAGCGCTGCGACGGTCAGCAGGCCGCCGTCGCTCACGGCGGCGTCGGGCACCGCCGACCAGTCCGTGCCGTCGTAGTGCAGGGTCAGGAGATGGCTGTCGTCGGAGCTCACGCCCACCGCCCACAGATCGGTCGGCGTGCCGGAGATGGCGTTGAGGCTGCCGCCGACGGTCGCCGGGAGAGTCATGGTCTTCCAGGCCGCCCCGTTCCAGTGCGTGGCAAACGGGGAGCCCTGGTCGCTGCCCACCGCCCAGACGTCGTCGGGATCGAGCGCCGCAAGGCCGCGCAGCACGGCGCCGCCGCTCTGCGCCGCGGTAAGGACCGGCTGCCAGCTCTCGGTGTTCCACTGCAGGATGACGCCCTGGGGCCCAAGCGCCCAGGCTTCGTCGTCGGCGGCCACCGCGACCGCGGTGAGCGGGCCCACGTCGGGCACGGCGATCTCGCGCCACACGGCGCCGTCGTAGTGCACGACGAACGAATGCTCCCGGCCTGAGCCGGGCGCGCCCGACATGTCGCCGCGCGCGCCGACCGACCAGACGTCGCTCGGCGACTGCGCGGCGATCGCCGCCAGGCTGTAGGGCGGCTGCTCCGCGGCGTGTGCCGCGCCCGACGCAGGCGTGGCCGAGACGCCCGGTATGACCGGCTGCACGTAAGCAGGCCGCGCGGCGCCGGCCGGCGTAGCCAGCAAGGCGCTCGTCGAGGCCGTGGTGTCGGGCCGGCCGCCCATCATGAGCAGGCCGACAGCCAGAGCCGCGACCCCCACCGAGAGGGCACCCGCCCAGGCCAGCGCGCGGCGCGGCGGCGGGCGGCGCAGCCACGGCCGGCGCGCGGCCCGCGCCGACGAGGCGGCCGCCGAGCGCGCGCGCTCGGCGGCCGCCTCGTCGGCGCAGCGCACGAGCTGCTCGCGCAGGTCGCTCAGATAGTCGTCAAAGCCGCCGGTCAAGACTTGGCTCCCGGGTCGTCGCGCAGCACGGCGAGGTCGCGCGCCAGACGCTTCAGGCCGCGGCTGACGCGCTGCCGCATGAGCGCCTCGCTGCAGCCGGCAAGGCGCGCCGCCTCGGGGTAGGACATGCCGTCGACCACGCGCAGCACGACCGCCTCGCGGATGTCGCCTTTGAGACCGTCGAGCGCCTCGGCCACGTGGTCATGCACCTTGCCAAGATCGATGAGCTCTTCGGCCCGCTCGAGCGCATCGGGCGCGACCAGGAGCTCGTCCATGCCGAAGCGCCGCCGCCACTGCGACTCGACGCGCTGCCGGCGTATGAAGCGATTGAGCTGCCGGCGCGCGATGGTGTAGAGCCAGGCCGTGGCCGCACCGGGGCCGGGGTTGCGAAAGCGCTTGCGCGCCGCGAAGGCTTGCGCGAAGGTCTCGGCGGTGAGGTCGGCCGCCACCTGCGAGTCGTAGGTGCGCCGGCCGAAGAAGGCCAGCAGACCGGGCGCGTGGCGGTCGTACAGCGTGACGAACTGCTCCGGACAAGCGACCGATCCCTCCAGGAGCTCCTCGTCGCTCGGCGACGGGCGGCTCGCTGCCTTGAGATCCCTCAGCGGGCTTCTGTCCAGTAAGTGCACGACGTCGATGGATTGTGACAAATCGTGATCCTCAAGATCGCCTTCGTCTCGCCCTCACAGCATCGGCGCGCGACGGCCCGCACTGTAGGACCGCGGCGTGGGCTCGCGCGTACGCTCGGCTCGGGTCCAGGACCGTGGCGACGGCGCCGGCCGGGCGGCGCGAGAGCGCAAGGCGGGCGCCCTGTCACGTGGTGGGGTCACGAGGCGGCAGGGCTCAGACGCAGGCGCGCGGCGGGGACCGAGACTTGGTCGGCGCATGAACGGCGGCGATCGGGGCGACGCAGGCGCGGCGCGTGGGCGGCACGGCGCCGCCGAACGCGAGAGGCTACTTGGCGGTCTGCAGCGTCTGGAGCGTAGAGGCGAGCGCCTTGATCTGAGCTCCGTACCGGGCGAAGTCGCCGGCCTTGAGCGCGGACTGGGCGGCCTGGAACTCGC
>CAZFJE010000334.1:0-2615 GCA_964519555.1 uncultured Thermoleophilia bacterium | reverse complement strand
GTCATGGCGCCGGCGTCGTTCTGGTGCTCGTCGAACTGCAGCGTGAGGAAGGGCTTGCCCGAGGCGGCCCCCACGTAGTGCTTGATGTACGAATCGGGACCGCACTTGAAGTTGGTCAGGTAGATGATGTGCAGGCGCTCGTGGCGACCCACGAACTTGCCGGCCTGCAGGATCTTGCGGCCGTAGTTCCAGTACATGTTGGGCACCACGTCGCCCACCTCGATGCCCTTCAGGCCGAGGAAGTCCATGGGGATCACGTTGACGCCGTAGAACGAGCGCAGCTTGCGCGGGATGTCCATGTTCACGCCTTTGTCGTACATGTTGTACGGGCGTCCGATGATGACGATGCCGAGCTCGCCCGACGCTTCGAGGTCGGCCAGGGCCTTGCGCCCGGCGGCGGCGAGGCCCTCGCGGAACACCTCTTGCGCGGCGTTCGCGGCAACGACGGCGTCGTGCAGCGCGCTCTGGCTTGCCCCCAGCGACTCGGCCAGCGGCCGCAGATCGCGCTCGAGCTGCGCCATGTCTAGCCGAAAGCGCACACGCGGCGTGAGCAGCCGGTCGCGGTAGCGCTCGAGGCGCGGCGCCGTACGAATGACGAAGGGCAGCGTCTGTCCCCACGGGCAGGCGTGTGAGTTGACCTCGGGGAACTCGGTCTCCTCGTTTAACACGTTGGGCAGGAAGACGTAGTCGGCGCCTTCGGCGAACAGCGCTTCGACGTGCCCGTGAGCGACCCTGATGGGGAAACAGGGCTCGGCCACGGTCATGTCGACGCCGTTCTCCCGGATGCCTTTGTCGGTCTCGCGCGACAGTATGGGCCGCACGCCCAGGTGCGCGAAGAAGGTGGCCCAGAACGGCAGGCGGTCGAAGGTGTACATGGTGCGCGGGATGCCCACGGTGACGGCGGCGTCGGCGCTGCGCTGCGCCGCCTCTTCGAAGGGCGCCAGCAGCAGGCGTTCGCGCAGGGCCACGAGGTCGTCGATCACGGGTTCCTTGTCGACCTTGGCGCGCTTGCGGTAGCGGTCGGAGCACTTGTCGCCCCAGTAGGTCTTCTCGCCCTCTATCGTGAACTGGCGGATGTCGCACTCGTTGGAGCAGTGCTTGCAGACGAAGTCCTTGACCGTGTAATCGACGGCCGACAGGTCCCAGCCGCGGAAGGTCGTGACCTCGCCGGTGCGCCCCATGCGCTCGCGGGCGAGCAGCGCCATGCCGATGGCGCCCATCACGCCGTTGTGCGGCGGCACGATGATCTCTTTGCCGAGGATCTGAGAAAAGGCGGCCGCCACGGCGTCGTTGTAGGCGGTGCCGCCCTGAAAGAAGATGCAGTCGCCGATCTTGCGCTCACGCACCAGGCGGTTCAGGTAGTTGTAGGCGATCGAATAGGCGAGACCGGCGACCAGGTCCTTGCGTTCGGCGCCGCGCGACTGGTAGCTCATCACGTCGCGCTCCATGAACACCGTGCAGCGCTCTCCCAGGCGGATGGGCGCCGTGGACTGCAGCGCGAGCTCGGCGAACTCGCCGACGATCTCGATGCCGAGCTTCTCGGCCTGCTCTTCGAGGAACGAGCCGGTGCCCGCCGCGCAGGCTTCGTTCATGGCGAAGTCGACGACGATGCCGTCCTGCATGGAGATGAACTTGGAGTCCTGACCGCCGATCTCGAAGATGGTGTCGACCTGGCGGGCGATGCTGCGGCTGATGAAGTCGGCGCCGGTCTTGTGGGCGGTGATCTCGTCGGTGATCAGGTCGGCGCCGCAGAGCTCGCCGACGAGCTCGCGGCCCGAGCCGGTGGTGCCCACACCGAGCACGCGGATGCGGTCGCCGATCTCGTCGCGGATCTCGGTAAGGCCGGCGCCGACCACCTCGACGGGCCGCGCCTGCGTCTTGGTGTAGATCGCCTTGACCACCTCGCCCGCCTGGTCGAGCACGACGAGGTTGGTCGACACCGAGCCGATGTCGATACCCAAAAAGACATCGACGACGGCGCCGTCGGCGGAAAACTCGTAGGGCCGCGCCAGATCGCGCAGCAACAGGACGCGCTCGGTCGACAGCGGCTCGGCCGTGGGGAACACGGTGGCGGGCAGACGCGCGGGATCGAGCGCCACACCGCCGGCGCGCACGGTGTCGGGGGCGTTGTCGGCCGCCTCGGCTTCGATCAGCCCGGCGCCGACCGCGCCCATCCAGGCATACAGGTCGGGCACGAAGAGCTGCTCGTCGGTCAGGTCAAAGGCGTCGCGCACGGCTTGCACCGCGCCCTCGTTGGCGGCCACGCCGCCGATGAAGGCCACGGGCGCCTCAACGAGCTTGCCCTTGGTGATCGTGCCCTTGTAGTTGCGGATGACGGCGTCGCACAGGCCTTTGAGCACCTCGGGCGGCTGGTAGCCCTTCTGCTGAGCGTGGATCATGTCGGACTTGGCGAACACGCTGCAGCGCCCGGCGATGTTGGCCGCCCGGCCCGCCGCGGCGACGATGCCGCCCACGTCTTCGATCTCGTAGAGCAGGCGGCTGGCCTGCTGGTCCATGAACGAACCGGTGCCGGCCGCGCAGTCGCCGTTGGTCTGGTAGTCGGCGATGCCGGTGCGGCCCGTGGTGCCGTCGGTGTCGAGGCGCAGGAACTTGGA
>CAZFJE010000333.1:0-2615 GCA_964519555.1 uncultured Thermoleophilia bacterium | reverse complement strand
TCTGGCGGAGAGGGTGGGATTCGAACCCACGAGACAGGTTACCCCCGCCCACGCGATTTCCAGTCGCGCTCCTTAAGCCAACTCGGACACCTCTCCGTACACGCGTCTCGCGCTTCGGCAGGCGACAGTATACCGCAGGCCCCGCGCCCGCCGCGCCGGGCTTTTCGAGCCCCTCGCGCCCGCCGCCGCCGCGCCGCGCCGGGCGGCCCTCAGCGCCGTCGCCGAAAGAACTCCTGCAGCAGTTCGACCGACTCGCTTTCGAGCACGCCGCCCACTACCTCGACCGAGTGGTTCAGGCGCGGGTCGCGCACGATGTCGAACAGGGTGCCGGTAGCCCCCGCCTTTTCGTCGGGCGCTCCGTACACGAGGCGCGGGATGCGCGCCAGCACGATGGCGCCGGCGCACATGGGGCAGGGCTCGATGGTGGCGTAGAGCACGGTGTCGAGCAGGCGCCAGTGGCCGATGTGCCTGGCGGCCTGCTCGATGGCGAGGATCTCGGCGTGCGCCGTGGGGCTCTGGCGTAGCTCGCGCTCGTTGCCGGCCGAGCCGATGATCTCGCCCTTGAAGGTGACGACGGCGCCGATCGGCACGTCGCCGGCCTCGCCCGCGCGGGCAGCCTCGCGCAGTGCGAAGCGCATGTAGTACTCGTCGAGTGGAAAGTGGTGCTCGCTCACGGTCCTTAAGGATGCCCTCGGGGCTACTGAGGATATCAGAGGCGCGCCACGGCGGCCCGGCGGCGCTCAGGCGGCCCGGCGGCGCCACGGCGGTGCGGCTCACGTGCATGGTCGCGGCGGCCGATACCAGCAGGGAGACCGCGCAGGCGGTGTCCGTATCCGGGGAGGTCTGCCGTCGTGGAACAGAGGACGTGGCCGGCGAGGCTGCAGGGCCTGAGGCGGCCGCGGCGCGCGTTTTCGCGCGCCGACTGGATCGGCGACGGCGTCGTCATGCTCGTGCTGGGTCTCGCCGTGGTGGCTTCGGTGTTCCTGCCCTGGGCCAACGTCTCGAGCGGGCATGACGTGAACCTTAGCCTGAGCGCCGCCGACGGCGTGAACGGCGCCCTCGCTACGCCCTGGGGGCTGCCGGTGCTCGCGCTGGGGCTCGTGGTCGTTGTCGTCGGCCTGATCACGATCGCGGTACGCCCGATCAGGCTCTCGATCCTGCCCTGCCTGGCGGTCGCGGTGGCGGGCTTGGCCATCACGCTGGTCTGCTTCTCGGCGGGCTGGCACATCTGGGACCCGCTGCGACCCGGCGTGGGCCTGTACGCCGACACGCTCGGCGGCATCCTGCTCGTGCCCACAGGCCTCGCGGCAGCCATGGTGGCCTCCATCCTGAGCTCGCCGGCGACTATGGTGCGGGTGCGGGCGCGGGCACGGGCCGATCAGGCGCGCGACGCCCGGATCGGCGTTCCGCCGCGCTGAAGCCCGTCGCTCAGCAGCTTGTCGGCGCCGGCGATGGTGTAGCCGCTGTGATATCCCACGAAGCCCTCGATGCCAAGGGCGACCACCCGCCGCGCTGAGGCAAGCGACAGGTCGGTGTCGGCCGACAGGGCTGCCGGGGACAGGTCGATGACGCCGTCGACCAGACGCAGAAGGTCACCGGCGATCAGCAGCGAGAAGGCCGGCAGGTAGAGGCACAGGTGTCCGGGGGTGTGGCCGGGGCTGTGTACGACGCGCACGCCGCCCAGCACGTTCAGCTCGATCACGGCGGTGTCGTCGCGGTGGGCCCAGACCTCGGCCCCGCTCGCCGCGACGATCTCGGTCATGGACTACTCCTTTCGTAACCTCAATCTACTTTGTATCACCAATTAGATTGGCGTTATAGATGGATATGCTACAATCCGGGTACAGAAACCGAAGGCGAGGGACCCGATGACCAGCCGCAGCGCAAGCGACAAGACGACGACCGCCCCAAGTGGCCTCGCGCGCGAGCTGCGCAGCGAAAGCGTCGTCGACGACCTGTGGACCGTCTATGCGAGCCTGCACACGCTGAACCTGCCGACCTGGCTGCGGCTCGACCTGAGCATGGCGCAGTTCAAGGCCCTCATGGCCGTCGAGCGCAGTCAGGGCATCTCGGTCTGCGAGCTCGGCCGCGAGCTGGGTATCGGCGAATCGGCGGCCAGCCTGCTCGTCGAGCAGCTGGTGCGGCGCGACTACGTCGGCCGCACCTCCGACCCCGCCGACCGCCGGCGCGTGCTGTTGGGCGCGACCTCGACGGGTCAGGCGCTGCTGCGCGAACTGCGCCACGGCCGCCGCCAGGTTCTGAAGGAATGGCTCGCCGGCTTGGCCGACGACGACATCGACGCACTTTCGAACGGACTGCGCGCCCTCACCCGGGCGCTGCGCCCCGACGTACCCCCAGCCGCATGCGACGCAACAACGGAGAGTCACACGACATGACACAACGAAGCTCAACGACGCCCGCGCCACGCGGTTCATCGACGCCCATGCCTGAGCCGGGCGCCGGCGCGCCGGGACGCATCGCCTACAAGTGGGTCGTGCTCTCCTGCACCACGCTCGGCGTGCTCATGGCCATGATCAACGCCTCGAGCCTGCTGATCGCCCTGCCGGCGATCTTCCGCGGTATCCACCTGAGCCCGCTCGACCCCGGCAACTTCA
>CAZFJE010000332.1:0-2617 GCA_964519555.1 uncultured Thermoleophilia bacterium | reverse complement strand
CGATCATGGACGGCGACCCGCATGCCGTGATCGAGGGCATGATCATCGGCTCGTACGCGATCGGCGCCCGCGACGGCTACATCTACGTGCGCGCCGAGTACCCGCTGGCCGTCAGCCGTCTCCGTCTGGCGATCGCCCAGGCCGAGGAGCTCGGCTACCTGGGCGACCGCATGTTCGGCTCCGACTGGAGCTTTCACCTGAAGATCAAAGAGGGGGCCGGCGCCTTTGTGTGCGGCGAAGAGACGGCCCTCATGGCGAGCATCGAGGGCCGCCGCGGCATGCCGCGCTCGCGGCCGCCGTTCCCGGCGGTCTCGGGCCTGTGGGGCAAGCCCACCAACATCAACAACGTCGAGACCTTCGCCAACATCCCCTGGATCATCACGCACGGCGCCGCGGCCTACGCGGCCCTCGGCACCGAGAAGAGCCGTGGCACCAAGGCCTTCTCGCTGGCCGGCAAGCTGGTCAACGGCGGCCTCGCCGAGGTGCCCATCGGCTCGACCATCCGCGAGATGGTCTACGGCGTGGGCGGCGGCATCAAGGACGGCCGCGACTTCAAGGCCGTGCAGCTCGGCGGCCCCTCGGGCGGCTGCGTGCCGGCCGCGCTGATCGACACACCGATCGATTACGAGAGCCTGGCCGCCACCGGTGCCATCATGGGCTCGGGCGGCATGGTCGTCGCCGACGACCAGACCTGCATGGTCGACCTGGCGCGCTACTTTCTGCAGTTCACCCAGAACGAGAGCTGCGGCAAATGCGTGCCCTGCCGCATAGGTACCAAGCGCATGCTCGAGATCCTCGAGCGCATCACCGCGGGCGAGGGCGAAGACGGCGACATCGAGCGCCTGCAGAAGCTGGCCGGCACGATCAAGCGCACCAGCCTCTGCGGCCTGGGCCAGACGGCCCCCAACCCGGTGCTCACCACCATCCGCTACTTCCGCGACGAATACGAGGCCCACATCTACGGCGGGGCTTGCCCGGCGCGGGCCTGCAGCGCGCTCATCAGCTACCACATCGACCCCGAGGCCTGCACCGGCTGCGGCCTGTGCGCCAAGAAGTGCCCGGTGGGCGCGGTGAGCGGGGTGCGCAAGCAGACCCACACGATCGACCTCGACGTCTGCACCAAGTGCGACACTTGCCGGCAGGTCTGCAAGTTCGGCGCGGTCGAGCGTCTGACGGGCGACGAGGTGGGCGCTCTGGCGAGCGCCGCGGCGCCGCCGGCCTGAAGGCCACGCACCACGGCCACATGCCCCCTCGCATTGACGGGCGAGGTGCGATAGTCTGCGCGCCATCGGGGGTAGCGCTACGGCATTCTTGCGCCGGGGCGCTTGTGGGCACACACTGTCAGAAACAGACGCTCTTCGTGGGTCCGTTGTTCGAATCCTACGAGGCTTCGCAGTAGGTTGACATTTTCCGACCGTTGGATTGAAGTAGGTCAGTCGTCTATGCGATGAGGGGTCAGGGGTGACATTCAGTCTCGATGCGATCGATCGGCAGATCGTCGCACTTCTTTCAGAAGATGGCCGCATCTCTTCAGCCGAGATGACGCGTCGCATCGGACACGTCTCCGAGCGCGCCGTGCGCTATCGCATCGAGCGTCTCACGCGGGCCGGCGTCGTCAAGATCACCGCCATCGTCAACCCCCAGGCCGTCGGCTACCGGGTCACCGGCGACGTGATCATCGAAGTCTCGCCCGGCATGCTGCAAGACGTCGCCGAACAGCTCTGCGGCCTCGACAATGTCAGCTACGTCGCCGGCTCCGTCGGCGACGGCGACCTGAGCGCGCAGGTCTATGCGCGCGACACCGAAGACCTGTTGCGCTTCGTCGACGAAGTCATCGGCAAGCTCAGGGGAGTATCGCGCACGCGTACTGTCGTGGTCCCCTGGAAGCTGAAAGACATCTATCAGTGGCGCATCCCTGAGACGATCGGGGAGAAGGGAGGCGGCGGGCTCTAGCTCAGGTGGGTGTGCAAGATTTGGGCGACCGCTCCGGGCTCTCTCCTTACTCGCCTGGGCGGCCGTTGGAAGGGATCCAAGGGGGCGATAGTGTCTGAAGAACTAGCTTATGCACGTAAGGCAAGCGGCTTGGTGCGCGGCCTCTCCATGATGGACGCGTTCGCGGTCGGCTTTATGAACCAGGGCCTCACACCCAGTATCTGGGTGGTCGTCAGTCTCGGTCTTGGCGTGTTCCTCGGTGGCAACCTCATCTACGCCGCCATCATCTCGGCAGTGTTTGCCGGCATCGGCTTCCCGCTGGTCTGGGGTATCCTCGGCGGCTCCATGCCGCGCTCCGGCGGCGAGTATGTGTACAACTCGCGCATCATCCACCCGATCTACGGTATCGCGCAGAGCTTCGGCGACGCCGCGATCTGGCTGATGTGGCTGTACGTTCTCGCGCCGCTGGCGGTCGACCCCGGCCTCACCATGACGTTCAACTACCTGGGCTGGACCGGCGCCGCCAACTGGCTCACCGACGCCAGCTGGCACACCTTCATCATGGCCAGCATCTTCAACGTCGTGGGCTTCCTGTTCGTGGTCTTCGGCATCAAGATCTTTGCCCGGGTACAGAAGATCGTCATGTTCTTCGGTATCGGCGGTTGTGCGCTGATCGGCGTGGTGC
>CAZFJE010000331.1:0-2624 GCA_964519555.1 uncultured Thermoleophilia bacterium | reverse complement strand
TCATGGACATGTTCGACGAGATGCGCACCGCGCTCTTCCTGCACCGCGGCGTCGAACGCGACGTGCGTGTGCTGAACGCCGCGCAGTGCATCCGCATCGCCACGCTCGGCGGGGCAGAGGCGCTCGGGCTCGACGACCGCGTCGGCTCGCTCGAGATCGGCAAGCAGGCCGACCTCATCGCCGTCGACGTCTCGAGCTCGCACTTTCTGCCGATCGACGACCCCTACTCGGCTCTCGTGTATGGCGCCAACCAGGACGACGTGCGGTTCACCTGTGTCGCCGGCGAGACTCTCTATCGCGAGGGCGACTTTTCGCACCTCGACCAGCGGGCCATCCGCGCCGAGAGTCGCCGAGTGCGCGGCAAGCTGCAGGCGCGCGTGGCCGAGGGCAGGGTGCAGGTCGGCGCCGCCGGATCGGGCTGGTGGCACTCACCGACAGCGACGGACCAGAGGGAGAGCTGATGCTTCTCAACCGGCAACGCGTGAAGTTCTGGCAGAGGATCATCTTCGGCTTCATGGCCGTGCTCATGGGCGGCTTCCTGATCTTCGGCTATTCGGGAGTCGCCTCGAGCTGCGGCACCAAGACGCCGGGCAACAGCACCAGCGGCATCGACAATCAGATCAAGGCCGCCGTGGCCACGCTGGCCAAGTCGCCCAACAACCCCGCCGCTCTGCTCAGCGCGGCCGAGGCCTACGCGACCCGCGGCAGCGTGCAGACCGGTGTGCCCGACCAGGCGCAGACCAACGACCTCACCCAGTCCATCTCCTATTACACGCGCTACATCGCGCTGCCCGACTCGACGCTCGGCGGCGCGGCCGCCGGGCTGCGTGTCAGCGCCTATGAAAACCAGGCCAAGATCTACAGCGAGCTGGTCGACTACAAGAGCACGCTCGCGGTCTACGACAAGCTGCTCAAGCTGCAGCCGGGCGACGCCTCCCCGTATCTGGGCATCGCCTCGACCGACGTGCTGTCCAACGACACGGCCGGCGCCATCGCGGCTTTCACCAAGTACCTCAAGCTCGACCCGAACTCGCAGTACGCGCCGCAGGTCAAGGTCGAGCTCTCTCAGCTCAAGGCAGCGGCGTCGGCCTCACCTTCGCCTTCGTCCACGCCTTAAAGGCGGCGACACACGTCCGTCACGCACGATAGAATAGGAAGACGATGACCGACTTCACCTCAGAACGCACCGTGGTCTCCAAGCGCCTCGGCCTGATCGAACTGTCCGGCGAGGTCGACCTGTACACCGCACCGCGCTTCAAAGACGACCTCGTGGCCCTCATCGAGACGGGCGTGAACGACATCGTCATCGACCTCGCGGAGGTGACGTTCATCGACTCCACGGCGCTCGGCGTGATCATCAGCGGCGTCAAGCGCATGCGCGAACGCGAAGGTCGGCTGGCCATCGTGGCCGGCTCGCGGCCGGTCGTGCGCATCCTCGACATCACCGGCCTCGACAAGGTGCTCACCATCTTCGACACCCGCGACGCGGCGCTCGCCGGCCTGCAGTAGCCAACAAGCCGCGGCGGCCGTGCGCGGCCGCTCTCGACGACCCCAAAAAACCGCTGCGTGTGACATCTGAGCGGCTTTCGGGCATATCGTAGTCTGTCGATGGACTTCGTCGTCGTCGCTCAGGCAGGCTTGCCTTCGTCGCGCGCCCAGTCCGCCGCCGGGTGCGACCTGCCCCATCGACAAGTCGCCCGTGACGGTGGTACAAGACGCCTACCCCAGCGGTACAAGACTGCTGCCCTGTTTCGAGAATCGACAAGGACGGACCCTGCCCGTGAGACTCATCGTCACCGAAAAAGACTCGGCCGCGCAGAAGATCGCCCAGATCCTGGGCGGCAAGGTCGAGGTCAAGGAGCACGGCCGCGGCCGCCAGCGCGTCAAGTCGTACTCGTTCGACTGGGAAGGGCAGCCCACCGTGTCGGTCGGGCTGCGCGGCCACGTCATGGAAACGACCTTCCCCAACACCTACCGGCGCTGGAGCCTCAAATATCTCGACCAGATGATCCGCGAGCCCGACCTCGCCTGGGTGGTCGACGGCGCCAGCGCCTCGACCGTGGCGGCGCTGCGTACCGTCGCCAAGGGCGCCACCGAGATCATCGTGGCCACCGACTTCGACCGCGAGGGCGAGCTGATCGGCGAAGAGGCGCTGCGCATCCTGCGCGGCGACGCGCTGCGCCGCCACCCTCACGACAAGCCCGAAAAGCCCAAGCGCGCCAAGAAGGGCACGGCGGCCGCCGCCCGCGCCAAGCCCACGCCTCCGCCGCCGCCGGTCGACCTCGACGGCGACGACGCCACCGTGCAGATCAAGGCGGCCGTGGCCCCCGAGATCGTCGACCGCCATCATCGGGCGCGCTACTCGGCGCTCACCCCCGACGAGGTGAAGCGCGCCTTCTCAAAGCTCGACACGCTCGACTTCAAGCTTGCCGACGCGGCCCACACCCGCCAGGACATCGATCTCATCTGGGGCGCCGTGCTCACCCGCTTCATGTCGCTGGCGAGCTACCGCTACGGCACCGACTACCTGTCGATCGGCCGCGTGCAGACTCCGACCCTGCGTCTCGTCGTCGACCGCGAGCTCGAGCGCCGCGCCTTCGTGCCGGTGCCCTACTGGGAGATCA
>CAZFJE010000330.1:0-2626 GCA_964519555.1 uncultured Thermoleophilia bacterium | reverse complement strand
GGAAGTTGAAGGGCGCGATGCCGGCAAAGACGCCGAGCGGCTCGCGGTAGGTGACCGTGTCGTGCCCCGCCGACACGTTCATGAGCGACTCGCCCTTCATGAGCATGGGGGCGGCCATGGCGGTCTCGCAGGCCTCGAGGACCTTGACGACCTCGCCGCGCGACTCGTCCAGGTTCTTGCCGAGCTCGGTGGCGGTGAGCAGGGCGATCTCCTCCATGTGGTCTTCGAGGAGGCCCTTCCACTTGTAGATGACCTGACAGCGCTTGGCGATGGTGAACTCAGACCACGTGAGGAATGCCTTATGGGCCGACTGGATGGCCTCTTCGACCTCGGCGGCCGTCGCCTGCGGCGCCTGGGCGATCACGAGACCCGTGCTCGAGTCGGTAACCTCCATGTACTTCTCGGCGGCCGACACGCGCCACTCGTTGTCGATGCAGATCTTGAGCGTCTTCACGTCGTTCACGACTTGTGCCATTTCATTCCTCTCGTATCCGGGTTACCTGTGAATGAGGATACCGACGACCATTTGATCACGTAGTCACTGATGCCGCGCCCAGGTCGGCGCCGAGCAGATCGGGCAGACCGTTGCGCAGGATGCTCTCGAGCGCCGCGTAGGGCCGTGCCAGATCGAAGTCGTCGTCGACCGCTTTTTGAATGGCGAGGCCGTCGACGACGGCCAGCATGAGCTCGGCAAAACCCAGCAGGGCGTCGAGCGGCAGCGGCGTCTCGCGCTCGTCGACCTGCAGCCAGTCGAGCTTGATCTGCCGGTACCAGTCGATCACCTCGGCCAACCGCTTCTTGAACCGCTCGTCGCGCACGGCGTAGGGCAGGATCTCGAAGAAGGCGCGAAACGACTCGGAGGCGCTGATGGTGCGCAGGCCCTCGACGAACTTGGGCAGCAGGTCGCCGCCGGTCACCGTGCTCATGACCTCGGCGACGGCCTGCTGATCGTCGCGAAACGCGGAGTCGATCATGGCTTCGACCAGGCCGGCCTTGTTGCCGAAGTAGTACTGCACCATCGCCGAGTTCTCACCCGACTCGGCGGCGATCGCCTTGAGGGTCAGCCCCGCGAAGCCCCTGGTGACGAGCACGTGCTGGGCCGCCGCCAGAATGCGCGCCGCGGTGGGCGGCAGCGCCGGCCGGGGGTCTTCGACTCCGGGAGACCTGGGACGACCAGACACTCGTTGCTCGCTCACTCGATCGGGTGCGGACGGCATGCCGCTAGTCTACTCAATCGATTGATTAGTTGTGAAGAGGGTCACGACAAAAAGCCGCGGAGCCCGCCTTCGGCGAGCTCCGCGGCTTTCGGCCAGACTCAGCGGCCTCGGCCGCTCAGCTGTATTTCACTCGCGGGTCGAGCCAGGTGTAGGCGATGTCGGTGAGCAGGTTGGCGAGCACCACGAGCAGGGCGGCGAACTCGACCGTGCCCATGATCATGGGGTGGTCGAGGTTCAGGATCGCCTGCCACGCCTGCCACCCGATGCCCGGTATGCCGAACACGATCTCGACGATCAGGACACCGCCCAGGAACCAGCCGATGTCCATACCGAGCAGCGTGATGATCGGCGACCAGGCGTTGCGCATGATGTGGCGCCAGACGACGGTGCGCTCGGGCAGCCCCTTGGCGCGGGCCGCTTTGACGTAGTCGGCGTTCAAGATGTCGAGCATCTTCGAGCGCAGCATGCGCGAATACCAGGCGGCGCCCGTGAGACCCAGCGTGAGGCCTGGCAGGACGAAGTAGAGGGGGTGCAGCGCCCCCGGATACGCCTGAAGGTTGGGGAAGATCGACATGCGAAAGGCAAAGAAGTACAGCAGGAGGATGCCCAGGAAGAAGGTCGGCATGGACACGGCCACCAGGCTGAAGATGGTGAACGCACGGTCGCGCACGCTGTACTGGTGCAGGGCGGAGACCATGCCGATCGGGATGCCGATCAGCAGCTCGAAGATGATGCCGAAGATGGCGATCATCACCGTTGCCGGGAAGCGCTGCAGGATGGACTGTGTCACGGGGAGCTGGTTGATGTATGAGTAACCCAGGTTGCCGTGCACGATGTGCCACATGTACAGGCCGTACTGGTAGTAGAGCGGCCTGTCGAGACTCAGGCTGTGGCGGATCTGGGCGAGCACCGCCGGAGTGGCGTGCGGGCCTGCGATCTGCTTGGCCGGGTCGGCCGGTATGGCGAAGGCCAGCAGAAAGGTGATCAGGCTCACACAGAAGACCACGACCACGGCCCACAGCAGGCGTCGCACGATGTATCTGCCCATGGCCTCAGGCCTCTTCTCGGTGGTCCGGGTGTCGCAACATGGCGCTCACTTCTTCCAGTAGCTCGGAAAGTCGAACGTCCAGGCGGCGCTTGTGTAGAAGCCGCCGGTGGCCTTTGACGACATGGTCGTCAGGATGGGCTGGTAGAGCGGCACTACGGGCGCCTGCTGCATGATGACCTGCTGCATCTGCTCGTAGAGCTTGGTGCGTGCCGCGCCCGGCGCCATGGGCTGCGACTGGCTGTAGAGCGCCTCGACCTGCGGGCTCCACCACCAGCTCACGTTGGCGCTGCCGTCGGTGGTGGCCGCCGACTTGCTGAACAGCGGGCCGATCCAGTCGGACGGGTCGGGATAGTCCATGTAC
>CAZFJE010000329.1:0-2629 GCA_964519555.1 uncultured Thermoleophilia bacterium | reverse complement strand
ACCTCACGGTACCCCGTGGGAGGCTGGCCTTCTCATCCCATCTGCTAGGCCGTCGCTCGACCTCGTCGTCGTCGCTCAGACATGCGTCATTTCGTCGCGCGTCTAGTCGGTCGCTCGACTTCGTCGTCGTCGCTCAGGCGTGCGTGACTTCGTCGCGCGCCTAGTCTCCTTGGGCGAGCAGGTTGTCGAGGATGCGGGCATCGAGCACCTGGGCGCGGGTGAGCTGCGGGGCGGCAAGCACCTCGCGGGCGAGGCCCGTCAGAGCGTCTTCGGGCAACAGTCCCACGACCTCGCTCTCGCGCACCGTGGCCCCAGCCGCGGCCGCGCGGCTGCGCACCGCTTCGAAGGCGGTGAGCACCGAGGTGCGGCGGTAGTCGGTGAGGTTCATCGAGACCTGCACGCCGTCGTCGAGGGCGAGACCCATCGCCTTGACGCAGGGCAGCCCGCCGTCGCGCTCGCGGACCGCGGTGGCGATGCGACGCGCGAGCTCGAGGTCGGTCGAGTCCAGGTTGACGTTGTAGGCGATCAGCGCGGGACGAGCGCCGATGGCCACGGCGCCAGCCTGCGGGTGTACCGCGGCGGGGCCTTCGTCGGGCGCGCGCGACGGGTCGCTGGCGATCGCCTCGCGCAGGCCCTCGAACTCGCCGCGGCGCACGTCGGCCAGGTTGCGCCGCTCGGAGCGGCGCGCGGCGTCTTCGTAGAAGTAGACCGGGATGCCGAGCTCGGCCCCTACGCGAGCGCCGAGCTGGTGGGCCGCCTCGACGCAGGCCGGCATGTCGTCGGCGCGCACCGGCACGAACGGCACCACGTCGGTGGCGCCGAAGCGCGGGTGGGCGCCCTCGTGGCGGGTGAGGTCGATAAGGCGGGCGGCGGCGGCGATGGCGCGAAACGCGCCCTCTTGCGCCGCCCCGGCCTCGCCCACGAAGGTGATCACGCAGCGGTTGTGGTGCGCGTCGCTCTGCGTGTCGAGCAGCGTGACGCCGGGCGTGCCGGCGATGACGCCGGCGATCTCGGCGACGACCTCGGGCCGGCGGCCCTCGGAGAAGTTGGGGACACACTCGACGAGCGTCACGACGGCTCCTTGTCGGAGTAGCAGGGCACGCCGCGGCGGGCCACAGCCTGGCCGGCGGCGACGACCACAGCCGCCAGGTTCACGCCGAAGTGGTAGGGCAGCTCGTGGCGGCTGTCGGCGTCGAGCACGAGCAGGTCGCACGACTTGCCCACCTCGAGGCTACCGACTTGGTCGTGCAGGCCGATCGCGGCGGCGCCGCCCAGCGTGGCGGCGCGCAGCGCCTGGGCCGGCGTCAGGCGCATCTCCTGGCAGGCCAGAGCGATGATCTGCTGCATGTTCTCGCAGTAGCAGGTGCCGGGGTTGAAGTCGGTGGCGAGAGCCACTTCGAGGCCGCCGGCGAGCATCTCGCGCGCGGGCGCGTACGCCTGATGAAGCGTGAAGCTGGTGCCGGGCAGCACGACGGCCACGACGCCGGCGGCGCGCAACGCCGCGATCTCTTCGAAGGTGGCGTGCACGAGATGATCGGCCGAGACGCAGCCGAGCTCGGCGGCCAGCAGGCCGCCGCCCGAGCGGGCGAGCTCGTCGGCGTGGATCTTGAGGCCGTAGCCCAGCCTCTTCCCCGCCTTCAGCACGCGCCGCGACTGGGGCACGGTGAAGGCGCCCTCGTCGCAGAAGACGTCGACGAAGTCGGCGCGGCCGCGCAGCGCCGGCAGCATCTCGTCGCAGACGAGGTCGATGAACTCGTCGTCACGCCCGCCGAGCTCGGCCGGCGTGAAGTGCGCCCCGAGCAGCGTGAGGCGGCGGCGGGTCGGATGACCCGCCGCCGCCGCCGCCAGCATCTTCGCTTCGTGCTCGGTGGAAAGGCCGTAGCCGCTCTTGACCTCGAGGCTGGTCGTGCCGTGGGCCAGGAACGAGTCGAGGCGCTTGCGGGTGGTCGCGATGAGCTCGTCGAGGCTCGCCGCACGCGTCGCCGCGACGGTCGAGTTGATGCCACCGCCCGAGGCCAGGATGGTGGCGTAGCTGACGCCGCCCAGACGGGCCGCGTACTCGTTGGCGCGCGAGCCGGCGAACACGGCGTGGGTATGGGCGTCGACGAAGCCGGGCAGCACGCAGGCGCCGGCCGCGTCGAGCTCGGCGGCGCCGTCGAGCAGCTCGACCGCCGCGCCGATCTGGGCCTCGCGGCCCACCCAGACGATGCGCCCGTCGCGCGCCGCGAGGGCGCCGTCGCGCAGCACGCCGAGGCCGTCGTCGTCGGCCAGGGGAGCCGCGCCGGCCGCCGTGACGGCGGCCGGAGAAAGCGTCACGAGCTCACCGACATGGCGCACGACGAGGTCGGCCGTCACCCGTGGGTCGCCGGACCGCCCGCCGCGCTGCCCCGGGCCGAAGCCCTGGGCCGCCGGACCCGCGCTCACGATCCCGCCATGGGCACGTCGACGCCGAGCTCGGCGGCGGCGGCTATGGCTTCGGGGTAGCCGGCGTCGACGTGGCGCATGACACCCGTGCCGGGGTCGGTGGTGAGCACGCGGTGTACGCGCTCGGCCATCATGTCGGAGCCGTCGGCCACCACGACCATGCCGGCGTGCATGGACTTGCCGATGCCCACGCCGCCGCCGTTGT
>CAZFJE010000328.1:0-2657 GCA_964519555.1 uncultured Thermoleophilia bacterium | reverse complement strand
TCTCGATGGCGATGGCGGCGAGGTTGGCGAACGGCTTGACGAGCTCGAACTCCTCTTCGGTGAAGGTCTTGCCGCCCAGGCGGTCGAGGTTGAGCACGCCGATCACCTTGTTCATGACGTGGAGCGGCAGCACGATCGAGGCCTGCGGCTCGACCGGCGTGTCGGGCACCTGGTTGGCGCGCGGGTCGTCGTGCGCCGTGTTGCACAGCAGGGCTTCGTCGTGGGTGACGGCCCAGCCCCAAAGCCCCTGTTCCACGCCGATCGGGTTGTCGATCAGCTCCTGGGCGTACTCGTCGCGCGCCCACACGGTGACGATACGGCGCGTGTCCCACTCGACCTTGCTGATCGCCAGAGTGTCGTACTCGACGAGCAGGCTCAGCTTCTCTGTGATGGACTCGAACACGACCTGCTCGTCGAGGGTGGAGAGGATCGACTCGCTCACCCGCACGAGGTCCTGCTGCGACTGGAGCTGGCGCTCGAGCCGCAGCTCCTGCACCTCGAGCGCGGCGTACTGCTGGGCGTTCTCGATGGCGATCGCGGCCTGGTTGGCGAAGATCTCGACGCCGCGGATCGACTCCATGGTGGGCAGTCGCCGGTCGAGGGGGTCGTAGACGGAGAGCGCCCCAAGGCAGCGCCCGGCGCGCGACTGCAGGGGCACGATCAGGCAGTCGCCGGTCTGCCACTCGTCGGCGCCGCGCGCGCCCAGGTCGGTGACGGGCAGCAGCCGCCGTTCGTCGGGGCTCGGCGGCACGCGCCGGCGCTGGCGAAAGAACGAGTTGCCCATGCGGAACTCGGGGCGCATGGTCTGGTCGAAGACCTTCCTGGGGATCGGCGTGGCCAGGTAGTGGCCGGCGAGCTCGGCCGAGCCGCCCAGCGACACGCGGGCCTGCAGGGTCTCGGTCGGCTCGTCGTAGAGGAACAGGTCGACCTGCCGGTAGCTGAGCGACTCGAGCACCGTCGCCGCGACGCGCTGCAGCACCTGGTCTAAGTCGAGCGTGGCGCGCAGCTCGTAGCCCAGGTGCAGCAACGCTTCGAGGGTGGAGGAGCGTTCGGCGAGCTCGGCGGCGAGCTGCGAGCGGCGCTCGTAGAGGCTCGCGTTGTTGATCATGAGGGCGGCGAACCCGGCCACCGCCTGCCCCACGCCGATGCGCTCGTCGTCGAAGTCGGCTTCGCGGCCCGGCTCGTCGAGCACGGCGACGCCGAACAGCTCGCCCTGGGCGACGAACGGCAGTGCCAGGACCTTGCGGGCGTCGAGCGCCGTGAACTCAGCCTTGTCGACCTCCGGGCTTGCGGGCGTCAGGACCAGCGGCTCGCGCAGGTCGCGCAGCCAGTCGCTCACGTGTCCCTTGCCGTCGCCGAACGGAGCCACGAGGGCGGTTCCGGTCGAGGCGGCAAGGCGCAGGTGATCGCCCTCGACCAGCAGGATGGCGCAGCGCGACACGCCGACCGCGGCGGTGAGCTGCTGCGCCATCGAGCCCAGCAGATGGTGCAGGTCGAGCGAGGCGGCGAGGTCGGCGGCGACGCGGCCGAGCATGCCGGCCGCCGGCGTGAAGTGCGGCAGGGCGTGTTGCACGCCGGGCGCCGGCCGGTGGCGGAGGGCGAGCACGACGGCCAGGGCGCAGACGGCGAGCACGGGCAGCGCAGAGAGCAGCACGGCCACCGAGCCGTTGGCGACGCGCCAGCTCACGAGCGCGGCCAGCGCCAAAGCGCAGACGATGAGGATCGCCTGCCGGCTGCGGATACGCTTGCGCAAACGCCGTTCCCCTTCCGACGCCGCTCGCCAGTCCCGGCGTCAGCCCCATTGTCGAGCGCTTTCGCCGATACCTTGAGCCTTTTGTCGCCTATTTTGGCAACAGCGGCCCGCGTTCCTCTGCCCCGGGACCGTTGGTGAGGTCCCCGCAGGCTCGTTGACCGAGCCGGGACGGTCGACGCGACGCCCGCGCACAGCCGTCGCCAAACCCAAGGGAAGGCGTCAGTCGGGCGGTGGGAATACCCAGTCGGGCGACTCGTGGCGACGCTCGGCGCGGCGGCGGTCGGTGTCGGTCTGGGCGACCCAGCGGCGGCGCGGCGCGGAGCGGCGATCCAGGACGACGCGCACGTCGTGGCGCCCCGCGTAGACCCGGCTGAACAGCACGAACAGCCGCTCTCGCGCCGGACCGGTGACGACCAGCTCTCTGACGACGGGCTCCTGCGTGGCGCCTCACCCCCTCAGGTGCGCTCGGCTTGCAGGCTGCTGCCCCGCCGTGACCCGCGCGGAGCACCCCGACGCTATGCCCGTCGGCGCGCGCCGCGCAACGGTCGGACCCGTTGCGCCGTGCGTGGCCTAGACAGATGTACCAGGGGAGCGGGTGCAGCCGAGCGGGCGGCGGCGGGCGCAAGCCCAGCAAAGAAACGGCGGGCGGGCCCGCAAGGGCCCGCCCGCCGCGACGCGTGGTGCGATGCGTGAGAGAAGCTTGCGCTAGTCTCTCAGTCTCACATCATGCCGGGAGGCATACCGCCGCCCGGCATGCCGCCGCCGCCTGCGCCCGCGGGCTCAGGCTTGTCGGCGACGATGCACTCGGTGGTGAGGATGTTCTTGGCGATCGACGCCGCGTTCTGCAGCGCCGAACGGGTGACCATGGCCGGGTCGATGATGCCGGCCTTGACCATGTCCTCGT
>CAZFJE010000327.1:0-2664 GCA_964519555.1 uncultured Thermoleophilia bacterium | reverse complement strand
CCTTCGGGGCAGACGGCGATCGCCTCGGCGCCGAAGATGAGCTTGGCGCCGCTCAGGCCCCAGCGCTCCCAGCGGCGCCGCGTGAGGTCGGTGGGACGGCCGTCGGAGGTGCAGTCCCAGCCCTCCATCGGCAGGATGGCGAAGCGGTTGCCGATCGTGCGGCCGTGCAGGTCGAACGGCTGTGCGAGCGGAGACTCCGGGCCCGACTGCACCGTGTGGTCGAACGGTAGCTCGACATCGAGCGACTCGAAATAGCGCAGCAACGACGCTGCATCGTCTAGGCGGCCAATGTTGCGCATGTGCCTCTTCTTTCCGTCCTTCCCTGGGCGGCGCACGCCTTAGGTTCAAAGCGCGCGCCGTCTCTCCTCTACCGCCCGGCCGCCTGTGCGTCACGAAACGAGCGGGGTGGTCCGTCGCTTGCGTGCCGCCCGCCGGCGGGGGGGCCGGTCGCGGCGGGGGCGAAAGCGCGTGCGCTTGTCGCCCCCGCCGCCTGCGGTGTGCTGGTGTTCGGTCTACTCGTCGGCGACGAGTGCTCCGACCTTGTCGCCGAGGGTCTTGTCACGGGCGTTCAAGATGAGCGCGTAGATAAGCGCCACCACGATCAGCGCCAGAGCGACATAGGGGAACCAGTCATACGGCCAGGGCTGGCCGGGCTTCACCAGCTGGTAGAGCGGATAGATGATCGCCGCCGTGCCGACGACCGGCAGGATGAGGTCCCTGACGAGACTGAACTGACTGCGGTAGTGCTTCAGGTAGAAGATCGGCAGCGACAGGTTCGCCACCGCGTAGACGATGATCACGAGGATCGTACCGAGCGTCGACGGTTCGGCGAACAGCACGATCGGCGTGATGTGCTGGGCCCACGCCCAGCCGAAGCAGCCGATCAGACCGATGATCATGAAGACCACCAGGGCGTTGACCGGTGTGCCGCGCTTGGCCGATACCTTGCCCAGCCACTTGGGCAGCAGGCCCTCACGACCGGAGTGGAACATGAGACGCGCCTGCGAGTTCACAGCGGCGATCAGACAGCCGACCGTCGAGGTCACGCCGGCGATGTACGCCAGGAAGGCGAGGAAGGCGAGCTCTTTCTGCGCGACGGCGATGAACGGGATCGGTGCGGCCGTGAGCTTGGTGACGTTCTCGCCGAACGCTTCGACCGTGGCGTAGGCAAACAGCACGAAGCTGCCGAGCATGAGGGCGACGCTGGCAAACAGGGCCCTCGGGATGTTCTTGCGGGGCTGATCGGTCTCTTCAGCCATCGGTCCGGCTGCTTCCCAACCGATGAACAGGTAGACGGCGAGCGGGAATCCAAGGCCGAGACCTTTGACGCCGCTGAGCAGGTAGTGCGGGTTGAACGGGTGAAGCGTGAGATGGCTGCCGTGCTGGATGAGCGCGATGATGCTGACGAGCAGCAGGACGGTGAACTCAAAGAGGAACAGCGCACCGGCCCAGCGAGTCGAGACGTGGACCCCCTTGATCACGAGGAAGGCGGCCCCACCGACGAACGCCATGACGAAGATCGGCCACGTCCACGTCGGGAACCCGTGGAAGTAGTTTTGCAGGAACATCGTCATGAACCCACCGGAGATGGCCATGATAGAGAACATGTTGACCAGGTAGCCACTCACCAGGACGATGGCGGTGGTGAGCGCCAGGACGGGCCCGAGAGCCATGCCGATGAACGTGATGAACGACCCTGTCGACGGGTGTGCCTGCATATAGCGCGACAGGGTGTTCGCCAGGAAGGCGACGGCGATGCCGGCTGTGATGATCGTGAGCGGCGAGGCGATCCCCGACGTCGCCGCGAGGAAGCCGAAGCCGAAGTAGAAGCTCATCGCCGGCGCGATGTCGGCCATGGTCGACGCGGCCACTTCGAACGGACCCAGGACGCCTCGCTTGAGGCGGTTCGATTGATCGGCCGGAGCGGCCGCGGTCTTGATAGGAGCTGCCGGTGGTGGCGCACTCACAACGCCGCTTGAGTCGTCGGAAGCCATGTCCTCTCCCCCTTGCCTTAAGGTCTATATCAGCAGATGCGTGAAGTCGACTGAGGTGCCTTGAAACGCGCCGGCAGTCACCCCCTCGCTGTCGGATCCGGTGGCGTGATGGCGGCCACCAAGGGCTTGAGAATGTCGACGATCCTGTCGGCCTCTTCGATCGTGGTCGTGCACGGCGGCGCGATCACGATGCGGTTCGACCCCATCTGCCGCAGGTGCAGGCCCAGGCGGCGGGCCTCGTCGAGCAGCGGCATGATCGGCCCCACTGGCGGGTCGAACATGGCCTTGGTCTGCTTGTCGGCGACGATCTCCATGGCGAGCATGACCCCAAGGCCGCTGTACGTGCCCACGCACGGCATGGGCATGAACTCGGCGGCGATGCGATCGACGATGTGCTGACCCACCTTGGTGGCGTTCTCGGCGATCTTGTCGTTGACGTAGACGTCGATCGCCGCGATCGCCGCGGCGCAGCCGACCGGCGAGCCGCTGAAGGTGTACTGGTGCATGAGCGGCACGCCCGCCAGGCCGTCCCAGATCTTGTCGTTGAAGGCCACGGCGCCGAACGGCACGTAGCCACCGGTGATGCCCTTCGACATGCACAGCACGTCGGGCACGACGTTCCAGTGGTCGATGCAGAACATGGTGCCGGTGCGGCAGAAGCCGCACATGA
>CAZFJE010000326.1:0-2683 GCA_964519555.1 uncultured Thermoleophilia bacterium | reverse complement strand
GGGCAACGCCAGGCAGGCGGCGAGGAAACTCACCTCGAGCTCGTGCGTGCCCATCGCCAACCGTCGGCGCTGGGTTCCCTTGACCAAGGGATCTCGCCGGACGGTACCGCCCACGTCCCGCTGCGAGACAGGCCCCCGCGCCTCCGAAACATCAGGGTTCTCGGCGAGAAAAGCGCGCGTTTGCCCCTCCGTCAGCCCAAGGCTGTTGGAAACGAGTATCTCGGCCTCTCCGTACTCGATCGGGTTCTCGGCCATCGCCAGTATGCCGCGGAGGAGTGCAAATGCTCGCATTCGACCCTCAACGCTCGACACGTCATTCCCAGCCAGCACGGAGCGGATTTGGAACTTTAGCAACTTCTCCGACTTCTCCGCAAGCGCCCGAAATGCGTCACCGTCGTTGCCGGCCAGTACGTACTCGGCCGGGTCGAGGCCGTCCGGGATGCGCACCACCCTCATGGTCGCCTTTTGGCTCTTTGCGAGCTTCAGTGCTCGAGTCATGGCCCCCAGGCCGGCGGCGTCGGCGTCGAAGCACAAGAAGAGGTTGCGCGTGTGGCGCGTGAGGCGCTTGAGCTGCTCTTCGGTGAAGGCCGTGCCCATCGAGGCGACCACGTTGGTCACGCCGGCCTGCACCAGGGCGATGACGTCGGTGTAGCCCTCGACCACGAACAGGCGATCGAGCTTGGCGGCGCTCGCCTTGGCGCGGTCGAGGCCGAAGAGCGCCTCGCTTTTGTGGTAGAGCGCCGTCTCGGGCGAGTTCAGATATTTGGGCTTGTCGTCGCCCAGCGTGCGCGCGCCGAAGCCCAGGACGCGGCCGCGTTCGTCGGCCAGCGGGAACATGAGGCGCCCGCGAAAGCGGTCGTAGACGCCGCCCTTCTTGCCAGGCACGACAAGGCCGGCGTCGACGAGCTCACGCTCGGTGAAACCCTTCTTGGCGGCGGCGTCGCGCAGGTTGGCCCAGCCCGCGAGCGAGAAGCCCAGCTGGAACTCGCGACAGACCTCTTCGCCCAAGCCGCGCGCCGCGAGGTAGGCGCGGGCGGCCTGCGCCGTCGGCGCCTGGGCCGTCCACAGCACACGCTCGTAGTAGGCGCGCGTGAGATCGAGCACGCGGATGAGGCGGTCGCGACGCTTGCGGTCGGCGTCGACGCGGCCGCTCGACTCTTCGTAGTCGAGCTGCACGCCGAAGCGGTCGGCCAGCGCCTCGACCGCCTGGGCGAAGTCGAGGTTCTCTTTCTTCTGCACGAACGAGAGCAGGTCGCCGCCCTCGCCGCAGCCGAAGCAGTAGTACAGCTTTTCGACCGGGTTGACCGAGAACGAGCCCGTCTTTTCTTCGTGGAACGGGCACCGCCCCATGTAGTTGGCGCCGGCCTTCTTCAACTGGGTGTACTGGCCGACCACCTCGAGCATGTCGGCGGTGGCCACGACCCGTTCGATGCTGGCTTTGACGATGCGCGCCAGGACTACTTCCTTTCGTGGCCGCCTTCGTCGGCGGCGTCGTGTCCGGGACCGTCGTTGACCTCGCGAGCCGCCTTGCGCGACTCGCGCGCGATCTCGGCGAGCGCGTCGCGGTTGGCCTGCTGGCGCGCCGCCTGGTAGCGCAGTCCGGCCCGCTGGCGGCGCCGCTCGCGGCGCGTGGGGCGCTTGGGCCGGTCGTAAGCCTGATAGTGGTAACCGAGGTGGTCGAGCGCCCAGATGCTGGCCACCGTGAGGGCCACGATCCACACAAGATACACGACGGCAAGCCCCGCCCATACCCCCGGCGCGGTGGTGTCGTGCAGGGCGCCGTGCGAGATGAGCATGCCGTGGGCCCGGCTGATCTTGATGAGCCCCGCCCACCAGAACGCGACGATCGGCAGCGGCATGAGGATGAGCCAGCCGATGGGCACCAGCATGCGTCCGTAGCGCTTCACGCTCAGACCTCGGTCGCAGGTGCGGCGCCAGGCTCGCATGGCTGCCCGCCGGGCTCGGGAGGGCACCCGCCGGGCTCGGGCGTCGTCGCGGGCGCAGCGTCCGTGTCCGCCCACGCTCCGATCGGGCGCGCCATGAGGACTTCGTCGATGTAGCGGTCGCCACGGTGGAACTGGCGGGCGCGGCGGCCCTCGAACGTGAACCCGTGACGTTCGTAAAAGGCGATGGCCCGCGTGTTGTGGGGAAAGGCCGAGAGCACGACCTTCAGGTAGCGCTGCTCGGTGGCCCAGGCGACGGCCGCTTCGAGCAGGGCGCCGCCCACTCCGACGCCGCGGTACGCGGCGCCGACCGACATGCCGAACTCAAAGACGTGGGCCGAGGGTGCGAAGCCGACGCCGGAACCGCCGAGGTTGCCGGCGGTGACGCCGGCAACCTCGGCTACCAGGAAGAGACTACGCGCGTCGTGCGCGCTCTTCACGATCAGGCCCCGTATGTCGTGCAGGGCGATGCTGCCCGGTGTGGCGAGCAGCGGCACGTCGGGTTCGTCCGCGACCGCGTCGATCAGGTCGCGGACGGCGCGCGCGTCGGTACGCACGCCCGGACGCACGAGCAGCGTCCGGCCGTCGGCCGTGGAGAGCACGTTCGTGCCGGCCAGCGCGCCGTCCCCTTTCGTGGGCTTACTTCTCGAGCTCGAGCTCGCCACTCTCCTCGATCGCGGCCTGCGCCGCGGCCAGGCGCGCCACCGGCAGGCGGTACGGCGAGCAGCTCACGTAGTTCA
>CAZFJE010000325.1:0-2714 GCA_964519555.1 uncultured Thermoleophilia bacterium | reverse complement strand
CATGGGACGACGGTCGGCACTTCGAGTCCCTCGATGCGGCGCAGGCCCACCTTGCAAGTTGCGGCGTGCAGACCAAAGCCATCGTCACGGTCGAGTACTCAACGCCTCCGTCCGGCGCGCCTTCGCGGTCCTGAGAGCCACGTCGGGCGTCGGCATCGCGTCGGCTGTGGGACCGTGTGCAGCAGAAAAGAAGCCGGCACAGGTTCTACAGACATGTGAGAGATCGGACGATCGGCCCATTCGCTGCTTGTCCGGCTAACGGATCTCCCTCGTCATGAAGGCTGCCGTCTCCGTGGCACTTCGCCGAGTCCCCGGCCCCCTCGACTCAGCTATCCCCCCAGCACCGGCAGCTCAGAGACACGACCTTGCGACCCTCTGCGACGTGGAATCCGCCTCGCTCAGTCGGTCGCGCGTATCCGCGACGACGTGGAGCTTCTCTCCAGGCGACCGAACGCCTCGACGCCCCACTTCTCGTCGGCGACAGCCGCAACGGTTGAGCCTCGCTTGAGGCGGCCGAATGTCTCGACACCGCGCCCCTCGTCTGTGACAGCAGCGAGGTTGTCGCGGTCACGGGCCGACTGGTCGTCGACGACCTGGCTCGCTTCGACAGGATCGGCCTCGAGGGGTGCGCCGCCGAGTGACCCATCCTGCGGCGCGGTGGTCGCCGTCGCGGGGGCTTCGGCTGGTGCGTCAGTCGTGGCAGGGATCGGCGAGGCCGGGGCACTGGCAACGACATCGATCGTCGGGGGCTTGTCCGCTCCTGTCAGGCTTAGGCCCGACTTGATGTCGTTGACTGAATTGGCGATCTCGTCGATCCCGGTCTGGGAGCGGATCTCGGCGGTCATCGTCTGGAACTCACGCAGAGCCTGACCGAGCTTCTGGCCCACCTCGGGAAGGCGCTTGGGGCCCACGAAGACTAGTGCGACGAGGGCTACCATGACGAGATCGGTGGCTCCGATCAAGAAGACACTCCTCAGGGGGTCGGGGGGCGAAGTGGAAGCTACCAAAACAGAGTAGCACTGCACTTGGGAGCGTCAATGCTCGGCCGCGCTGGCCGACCTCGCGGCTCTGATAATCGCGCAGGCGAGCCCTGTGTTGCCGTTGGTCGGCGTCGATACAAACGGGTACCATCTGCTCGTATGCGCCTGTCCAAGAGCTTTCTCGTCGTCGTTCTCGTCATCCTCGCCTTCGCCGCGGGCTTCGGCGCCGCCACCCTGCGGGATCGCAGCGGCCTGAGCGCGTCGGCTTCCGCTCAGGTCAGCCTCTACCGTCAGGTGCTCACTGACCTGCAGCGCGACTACTACAAACCGGTTGACGCCACGCACCTTGGCCAGTCGGGCATCACGGGGCTGCTTGCCCCACTGCACGACCCCTATACCGACTATTTCACCCCTCAAGAAGCTCGGGCCTTCAGTAACGAGCTCAACGGCAGCTATACGGGAATCGGCGTGGTCGTCGCCTTGAGTGCTGGCGGTCCGAAGGTGACCCAGGTCTTTGCCGGCTCGCCCGCGGCTCAGGCCAGGATTCGCCGCGGAGATGTGATCGTGACCGTCGATGGCACATCGACGGCCGGCAAGTCTGTCAGTACAACCATCGGTCGCGTCGTCGGCCCGGCGGGCACTAAGGTCCGCCTGCAGTTGCGCCGTCCGGGCACGCCTGGCCTCATCGCCCTGACACTCACCCGGCGCGCGATCTCGATGCCCCTGACCAGCTCACGCCTCATCGACGATCACGGCACGAAGGTCGGTTATGTGTCTCTGAGCGCCTTCGCCCAGGGAGCGGGACAGCAGGTCGGCCGGGCGATCGCCGGCCTGCAGAAGCGCGGTGCCCAGTGGCTCGTCTTCGACCTGCGCAACAACGGCGGCGGCTTGGTCAGCGAGGCGCAAAGCGTGGCGAGCGACTTTCTGCCGGCCGGCAAGGTGGTCGTGAGCACGCAGGGTCTGCACTCGCCCAAAGACGTCCTTAAGACGGGCGCTGGAGACCACACGAGGCTGCCGCTTGTCCTCCTTGTGAACGGCAACACGGCAAGCGCCTCTGAGATCGTCACCGGGGCCCTGCAGGACTACAAGCGCGCTACGGTGATCGGCACGAGGACCTTCGGTAAGGGGGTCGTACAGACCGTGCTGCCTCTGGCCGGCGGCAACGAGCTCAAGATCACGATCGCCGCCTACCGCACGCCGCTCGGTCGCAACATCAACCATATCGGCCTCGAGCCCTCGATCGTGGTCGTGCAGAACTCTCATGGCACCACGGACCACGTCCTGAGTCGGGCCCTGCGGTTCATATCAAGCGGGCGCTGACCGACCGCACCGTGATGTCGTCCGAGCGGCGCTGCCGTCCGGGCGCGTCACTCCCGGGGCAGGGTTTTCGTTGCTGGCGCCAGCGATGATCTGACAGGACTCGGGAGCGAGTGTGCGAGGCATCCGTAGACGGCCGGCGGCTCCCTTACTACGATGGCACGATGCCCGTGCACGCGCAGGTCACGACGTACCGAAGCCGGTCAGGCCGCCGGCCCTTGAGGCCGCAGCGTCGCCGTCGGCTTGCGCGCCTGTTCGTCCTCGTGCTGGTCGTTGCGCTGATCGCCATCGCGAGTGTGGCGGCGATAGCAAGAGGTTCGCATCGAACCCCGAAAAAGACAGGGGCCGCCTCGCACCGCGCTGCAGTGCAACACCCTGTGGCGACCCACGCCGCGGTCGGCAGCGGGGTCCTCAGCG
>CAZFJE010000324.1:0-2759 GCA_964519555.1 uncultured Thermoleophilia bacterium | reverse complement strand
ACCATCTGGCGCGCCTTGAGCTCGGCCTCGCTCAGCATGAGCTGGGCTTCTTTTTGGGCGTTGGCCCTGAGCTCTTCGGCGCTGCGCTGGGCGGCGACCAGGGTGTTCTGCAGGGTCTCCTCGAGATTGCGGTACTGGTCGAGCTTCTCCTGCAGGACCTCGCCGCGCTCGGTGAGCTCGATGTTCTCTTTGAAGAGCCGCTCGAACTCGTCGGCGACCTCGTCGAGGAACTCGTCGACCTCGCCGTCGACATACCCGCGCATGCCGCGCTTGAACTCTTTATGGCGAATGTCGAGCGGAGTCAGCTTCATCGGGCCTCCAGTCTTCGCGCGGCTCTACAGCCGAGCGACAAATCCTTGAACGATGAACAGGACGACCAACCCGACCAGCGGACTGAGGTCGAGGGCGGCGTTGCCAAACCGCACCGTGGGGATGAAGCGCCGGAAGAAGCGCAGGTACGGCTCGGTGATGTCGTGCAGGACCGTGTACAGCCGGTAGGGCAGCGTACCTGAGCGCAAGGGCACCCAGCTCAAGATGATACGCGCGAAGATGGCGAACGTGTACAGCGTGAGCGCGTCGTAGACGATGCGCACGAGCAGGTTCACGACACGCCCCGGGCGCGATCGACCGCGGCGGCCACCGCGCCGGCCAGCGCGGCACGCAGTCCGGCCGCTTCGAGCACGTCCACCCCGGCGGCGGTCATGCCGCCCGGCGTGGCGATCGCCCGGCGCACGCCGACGGGATCGCCTTCGCGTACCACGAGCTCGGCAGACCCGGCGACCGCCGCGCCGGCAAGTTCGCGGGCCATGATCTCACTCAATCCCGCCTTCACCCCCGCCTCGGCCAGGGCTTCGATGAACAGAGCCGTGAAGCCGGGGCCGCAACCGGCGACCGCGGTCGCCGGATCGAACTGGTCCTGGGTCACCTCTACCACCGTTCCGCTCAAGCCGAACAACGCGCGCACCTGGGTGGCCTGCGGGGCGCTGAGCGTGCCGGGCACAAACAGAAAGGCGCCGCGTCCGATGGCGGCCGCCACGTTGGGCATGACGCGCGCCACGTGCGCCGCAGGAGGCAGGCCGGCGAGCAGGTCGGCGAGGGGCACCGCGGCGGCCAGCGAGACCAGGGGTCGCCCGTCGAGCAGCGGCGCCACGGCGGCCAGGGCGGCCGCGACATCGGCCGGCCGCATGGCGAAGACCACGACATCGCTCGCGGCGACGAGCTGCGCGGGCGTGGAGAAGCTCGTGGCGTCGAAGTCGGCGGCGAACGTCGCCGCCTGGCCCGGCAGGGGGTCGTAGGCGCCGAGCGCCGGCCGCGAGGCGGGCTCGAGCAGGGGCTGACGCCAACCCTCAGCGAGGGCCCGAGCGATGTGCCCGGCGCCGAGGAATCCCGTACGTACGGTCAAAACTGGTTGAAGAACCCTTTCTCAATGAGGCGGGCGCGTTCTTCGGCCGACACTTCGACGTTGCGCGGCGTGAGCAGGAATACCTTGTCGGCTACCCGCTGCATGCCCCCATCGAGGGCGTAGGTGAGGCCGCTGGCAAAGTCGATGAGGCGCTTGGAGAGATCGGTGTCGGAGCTCTGAAGGTTGACGATCACGGGGATGTCGACCTTGAACTTGTCGGCGATCTGCTGGGCGTCGTTGAAGTTCTTGGGAATGACGAGGTGCACTTCGACGCGCTGCGGGCGCGCCGGCTCGATGGGACGCACCACCGCGGCCCGCGGAGCGCGCGCCGGCGGTTCGTCGGCGAAGATGTCGTCGTAGTCGCCCTGCCGGGCGCGACTGCCGCGACTGAGCTTGCGCACGTTGGGGCGGTCCTGGTAGGAGCGCTCGAGCTCTTCGGGCGGGGCGAGCGTCTCTTCGTCGTCGTACTCCTCATCGTCGGAGATGCCGAAGTAGACCATCACCTTGTGCCAGCTATCGCCTAGGGCCATTTGTCCTCCCGGTCCGGCGTCAGAAGAGCACGCTTCCGACGCGGACGATCGTCGCACCCTCTCGCACCGCCACCTCGTAATCGACACTCGTGCCCATCGACAACTGCGCGAAAGTATATCGTCCGGCCCAGTGGGCCGAAAGGTCGGCCGCGAGCCGTCTGGCGTGCGCGAAGTACGGCGCCGCTTGCCGCGGGTCGGGCATGAGCGGCGGCATGCACATGAGGCCGGCAAAGGACACCTTGTCGCACGCCGCCGCCTCGTCGAGGAAGCTCTCGACTTCGTCGAGGGCGACGCCCGACTTCGATTCCTCCGCGGCGATGTTCACCTCGAGCAGCACCTCTGTGGGGTTCTGCGCGCGGGCCTGCAGTTCCTCTACGACGCTTTTCGTCGAGACCGAGTGGATGAGGCGCACCAGGGGCAGCACAGCTTTGACCTTGCGGCTCTGCAGGTGGCCTATGAAGTCGAACACGAAGTCGCCGGCGAAGCGCTCGTGCTTGGCGGCCAGGTCTTGGGCGCGGTTCTCGCCCACGAGGGCGATGCCGGCTTCGGCCAGAACGCCCATGTCGTCGGCGGCGACGTACTTGGTGGCGACCAGGATCTCGACCTCGCCGGGGGTCCTCCCCGCCTCGCGGGCGGCTTGGTCGACGCGCTCGCGCACCTCGGCGAACCGTTGCCGCACCTGCTCGGCGGCGCCGCTGAACTGTTTCACACGCTCCCTCCTGTCATCCAGGCGATGGCCGCCTGCCTGCCGGTGACACCGCGCTCGCGGCGGTGCGAGAAGAACTCATGATCGTGACAGGTGCACAACCCGCTGCTGAGGATACCGG
>CAZFJE010000323.1:0-2800 GCA_964519555.1 uncultured Thermoleophilia bacterium | reverse complement strand
GTCGCCCTGGCACGGCGCATCGCGCGCCGCGACATGGCGGCCAAGCGCCGGCTGGCCCCTGCGGTAGTCGAACTTCTCGGCCGCGCGGATGAGCCCGAGGTTGCCCTCCTGGATCAGGTCCGACAGGGGAAGGCCGCGACCGCAGTAGCGCTTGGCGATCGACACGACCAGTCGCAGGTTGGCCTCGCCTCCGGGCAGACGGTGACTTAGGGCACCGTCGGCTTCGACCTCTCTGCACTGCCTTCCTTGGGCGTGGTCGATCTCGTGGAATCAATCATCTAGACTCAGGTGCGGCCCCGTTTGGCCGTCGCCGCGGGCGCACGATGGTAGTGGTATCCGTAGTAGACCCCTGCCGAGCGCTCGGCGGTGATGACCGCCAGCCCGAGCTTGCGGCATGGTAGCTTCGCAAGCTGGGCGTGGGCACGTTCGAGCATCGGCCGTTTGACCTGTGCGGAGTTGACCACGAACAGCAGCGTGCCGACTCTGGCGGCGATGGCTGCAGAGTCGCCCACCGCAAGCAGCGCCGATGAGTCGACAAGGACGATATCGGCGCCACCCACGAGCTCCTCGAGAACCTCGGCGAAGCGCTGCGAGGCTACCATCTCGCCGGGGTTGGGAGGCAACGGGCCGGCTGGCACAACGCGCAGAACCTGGTCGCTCAGCAGGCTTTCCGGCGAACCCGACCAGAGGTGCTTTTCGGGTGAGGCCAGCTCGCGGCTGGCAGCGCCGGAGCCGTTTGCAAAGCGGAGCCGCAGAGCTGCTTTTCGCGGCCGACTATCGCCGGTAAGGGGCGTCGCTGCCTCGTGCCACGCGCGTTGGTCAAGGGCGACCGCAACCGTAGCCTCGTCGAGAGACGCATGGCCCGCGATCACAGACGACAGCCCGACCTTGTTGGGAACGGTCATGTAGGTGTGGACACGCGGCCGGCGCAGATCGGCATCGACCAGCACGACGCGCTTGCCGGCGAGGGCCATGGAGACGGCCAGGTTGCAGATCGTTGCGCTCTTGCCCTCGCCCTGGATCGAACTCGAGACGAGCAATGAGCGCAGCGAGCCGTCGATAGCCATGAAGTCGAGGTTGCCGCGCAGGACGCGAAAGGCCTCCGCGGTCGGTCCCAAGGGATTGACCAGCGCCTGCACGACGCTGGTCTCGGCGCCAGCCCGCCCGAGCGGTGGCAGGTGACCGAGAACCGAAAGGCCCAATAGGTCCGTCATCTGGCTCTCGTCGCGCACCTTGGTGCTGAGCTGTTCGAGCAGGAAGGCGACTCCCAGGCCGAGCAGCAGGCCAAAGACGATAGCCTCGGCCATGGTGCGGGTCTTACGGGGGGCAAACGGCTTCGAGGGGGCGGTCGCCGGCGAGAGCAGCGAGAAGTCGCCGGTCGCGCTCTTTTGCTCGAGCTGCAGGTTCTGCAGCAGCTGCTGGAGGAGCTGGTAGTTCGCGCTGGTCTTCGATGCGGCGGTCGTGTCGCTGGCAAGCTCACTCTGCGCAGCGAGGATGCTCTGGCCGAGCTGAGTCTGAGCCGCGCTAAGGCGCCAGTCGATGAACGCCTGGGCGTAGGCGTTGGCGACCGTCGCGGCCAGCGTAGGGTCACTCGATACCCCCTTGATGCCAACCACGGTTGAGTAGTTGCCGGTGGTCGCATCGCTGCTCACCAGACCGCTCACCGAGTAGCCGGCCGAGGTCTTCGTGTTCTTCAAACGCTGCGCGGCGGCGGCGCTCACCTGATCGCTGCCGACCATCGAGGGCACGCTGCCGATGTCGGCTTGCTGCAGGTTGGGGTCAACCTGCGCTTGGCCGAGCGAATCGGCAGCGGCCTGTTGAACATAGATCAGCTCGGCGGTGGCTGAGTACATAGGCGTACGCGTCCTTACGTAGGCGTACCCCGCCAGGGCGCACGCCACAGTGATGGCGATGATCAGCCACTTCCAGCGAGCAATCACTCGCAGGTAGCCCCGCACCGCTAGATCTTCTGAAGGCTGTGTGGTCATCTCGTCTGTTCGCACCGGCTGCTGCTCACGGCGACGCCGAAGGAGAGGCACTGGTCTGCCCCTGCTCGAGTTTGAGCAGGGCCTGGAAGCTCGGTGCCGAGACCTTCCAGGAACCGCCCTGCAGCACGGCCTGTCCGGTCTGGTTGGGCAGCGCGACCTGACCGCCTTCGATGATCGGGTAGGTTACGGTAGCCGTCGTCGGCGAGCTGACCTTCACCGCCGTCACCTTGGCCTGCGTGCACTTGGCGAGCGCCGAGCTCGCCTGCGCTGCGATCGTCTTGGCGAACTGCTTGGCGTCCTGGAGCAGCGTCATCTTGGCTGCCGCGGGCGTCGTGCCGGCGAAGAACTTCTCCCAGGCGCTCGTGATCACCGCCACTGCGGGCGAGACACTCGGCGAGGTGCTGGGCGTCGGGGTCGGCGTTGTGGTGGCAGTCGAGTTGCTTCCGCAAGCGGCGAGCACCAGGGGCAGCGCGACCAGGCATGCGACAAGTGGCGCGCGACTTGTCCAGGACCGCGTAACTGTGTTCATGGGCCAGCACCTCCGCGCGAACTGTCGATCGAGCGTCTCCGCAAGCGACCCCTCCGGTGCTCTTTTGCCCGCCGATGGCCTTTGCCTACACCTGCGTACGTAGTCGACAGTCCAGTGCGGGATACTGGGCGTGCGAGTCCATAGGGGAGTCCGTAGACGGCCGGCGGCTTCCTAGCTACGATGGCACGATGCCCGTGCATCCGCAGGTCACGACGCACCGAGCCCGGCCGGCTCGCCGACCGAAGAGGTCGCGGCGCAAGCGCGGCCTTGCGCGCCTGTTCAT
>CAZFJE010000322.1:0-2808 GCA_964519555.1 uncultured Thermoleophilia bacterium | reverse complement strand
GCACGACGCTGCAGGGCACGACCGAGACGATCGAGGGCGCCGACGCCCTGGCGGCGGTCAAGGAGCGCGTCGAGACGCTCGGCTTCTACCACGTCACCGTCGAAGAGGACGAGCTCCACGCCATGCAGGCGGACCAGGGTGAGATCGACGCCACCTTCCGCCGCCTGGCGCGCGAGCGCCTGGAGCGCTGGATCGCCCTGGCCGACGAGCGTCTCGCCGACACCAACGTCAAGTGGTACGTGACCGGCGGCAACGACGACCAGCCCGAGGTGCTCACCGTGCTCGACGAAGTGAAGAGCGAGCACGTCGTGAACTGTGAGGGCCGCGTGGTCATGGTCGACGACCTCTACCCCACCGCGAACTGCGGATACTCCAATCCCACCCCGTGGGACACGCCGCGCGAAGTCGACGAGGACAGGCTCGAAGCGATCCTCGAAGACGCCGTGAAGGGCGTCGACGACTTCACGAGCGCCATCTTCAACTTTCACGTGCCGCCGTACGACTGCACGCTCGACGACTGTCCGAAGCTCGACTGGTCGACCGATCCACCGTCGCCGGTGATCGTCGGCGGCGTCGCGCAGTCGGCGCCGGCCGGCAGCCACGCCGTACGCAAGATCATCGAGAAGTACAAGCCGTTGCTGGCTCTGACGGGTCATATCCACGAGTCGCGCGGTTTGGTCTCGATCGGCCGCACGACCGTGATCAACCCGGGCAGCGAGTACGGCGAAGGCATCATCCGCGGCTGCATCTTCACGCTGCAGCCCGGCAAGGTGGTCGGCTATCAGATGACGTCAGGCTAAGCGCCCGGCTCGTCACGCAAGCGCGTCTTCAGTCATCCGGTCTTTCAACTGAGTTTGGGGGTTGAGATGGAAGCAACGGCAGCAAAGCCTGAAGTCTTCAGTCGCAAGGCTTCGGGGCTGTCCAGGGTGATGTCGCCCTGGTCGGCGTTCATATATAACTTCCTCACCATGGGCGTCATCTTCCCGTGGACCTTCGTGTGGGCGCCCGAGGCCTTCCCCGGCGTCTCGGTCTGGATGGCCTGCCTCTTCGCCACGCTCCTCGAGCTGCCCATCGCCCTCGCCTATGTGTGGATGGCCACCGCCATGCCGCGCTCGGGCGGCGACTACGTCTTCCAGAGCCGCGTGCTCGGCGGAGCCGTCGGCTTCCCGATCGTGATGAGCGGTTTCGTGATCTGGATCCTGCAGTGGCTGGCCCTCGCCGGCTGGCTGTTTGCCAACCTCGGTCTCGCGCCGCTGTTCCTGGGCCTCGGCGTGCACTACCACAGCACCGGCCTGATCAACGCCGGCATCTGGGCCGAGGGCAAGAGCGGCATCGTCACCGTGAGCATCATCGGCATGGCGCTCATGGCCACCCTGCTGACCTCGGGCTTCAAGAACTACGTGCGCCTGCAGTACCTCATGTTCATCGGCACGGGCGTCATTGTGGTCATCATGCTCGCCCAGTTCCTGCGCACGTCACCCGAACATTTCGCCGTCGCGATCAACCACTTCAACGGCATCGTCGACAAGAACCCGCACTACTACTCGTGGCTGCAGCACGACGTGAGCTCGACCGGCTTCAACATCTCGCCGAAGTTCGCGCTCGGCGCCACGCTGCTCGCCGCACCGATCGCCTGGACCAGTACCCAGTGGGCGACCTACAGCGTCGAGCAGGGCGGCGAGATCAAGGGCGCCCGCGTGTTCAAGAACCAGATGTTCATCATCGTCGGTTCGCTGATCGCGGTCGGCATCGTCCTGGCGCTCATCGCCTGGGCCGAGCAGCGCGCCGTCGGCACCGGCTTCTTCAACGCTGCGTCGGCTTCGTACTACGGCGCCATCAGCAAGTCGGGCACCGGCATCGGTAGCGTGCTGCCCTTCCCGGGCGTGCTCGCCATCGTCATCTCGCCGAACCCCATCATCACGGTGCTCGTGGCCTTCGGCTTCATGCTGGCTTCGCTGCAGATCACCTGCAACTGCTACATCGGCTGTACCCGCATCATGGTCGGCATGTCGCTCGACCGCACGCTGCCGGCGTGGTTCTCGAAGGTCAGCTCGCGGTTCCGCACCCCCGTCAACGCCCACGTCGTCTACTTCGCCCTGGGCGTGCTGTGGTGCATCGGCTACAACTACTCGGCGTCGTGGTACAGCCTCACCCTGGGCGTCACCTTCGCGGCGGGCTACGTCTTCGTCTTCAGCAGCCTGGCGGCCGCCCTGTTGCCGTACCGCGCCAAGGCGCTGTATGAGGCCGCGCCCGGCGCTTCGCTCAAGCTGTTGGGCATACCGCTGGTGACGATCTTCGGGCTCATCGGCTTCGTCGCCGGCATGGGCGCCGAGATCGCCTTCGTCACCAAGTCGGGCTACGGCCTGAAGGGCACCACCCCCTACATCGTGGTGGCCGCCATCATCGCGGCCTGCCTCGTCATCTACTGGATCGGTCGCACCTACCAGAAGGGCAAGGGCATCGACGTCTCGTATGCCTTCCTCGAGGTGCCGCCCGAGTGACGTAAGGCCTTCCCGGCACGATAGCGCACGCACAAACGCGAGCGCCGAGCCCCCCGGGCTCGGCGCTCGCTCTTCGAAGAGGGGACCAGAAGCATGAGTGACATCACACCCGAACAGGTGATCGCGCAGATCGACGAGTGGCACGGCAAGGTCGCGCACTGCGAGGTGCTGGGCGGCGGCATCACCAACCGCAACTACATGATCACGGTCGACGGCACGCCCGGGCAGGCCGGTGTGGGGCGCTTCGTGCTGCGCATCCCCGGCGACGGCACCGACACCTTCATCGACCGTGAGCGCGAGCACAGAA
>CAZFJE010000321.1:0-2818 GCA_964519555.1 uncultured Thermoleophilia bacterium | reverse complement strand
CCGGCTGCCGGCGCGGTGAGGCCTTGGGCCTTACCTGGCGTGACCTCGATATTGAGGGCGGCCGTGTGGCCATCGCGCGCGCTGGTGCCGATCGCCGGCAAGCTCATCGAGACCGAGCCCAAGACCAAGCGGGGCCGGCGGCTGATCGCACTGGATGCGGAAACGATAGCGGTGCTGCGCCAGCAGGCCGCTTCTCAGCTTGCTGAACAGCAGAGGCTCGGCGACGAGTGGATCGACAGCAAGCGGGTGTTCACCGCCCAAAGTGGCGCCCAGCTACATCCTGAGCGCATTAGCGCCCATTTTGCCCGTCTAGTACGTGGCGCGGCGCTCCCGCCGATCCCGCTGCACGGGCTGCGCCATACCTACGCGAGTCTCGCCTTGGCCAAGGGCGTCAACGCGGCGATCGTTTCGCGGCGGCTGGGTCAGGCCACCGTGGCCTTTACCTTGGACATCTACTCACACGTGCTGCCTCAGATCGATGCGGAGGCTGCGGAGACGATCGCGGCGATCCGTGGTCCCTGAGGTTCGCCTGCGCCCGCATCCGCGAGCGCAGGCGAACCTCGTTGTTGCCGCCAGCGCGCCGCTGTGACGCGACGTCGGGCGCCAGCCACTTATCAGCGCGCTCCTTTCTTACCTGATGACGAGCCTCCCGACCACCACGCGGCTCTGCACGTTACCGGCGATGTCGGTCGCCCGGACGCTGAACCGGTAGCTGCCCCCGTGAAGACGCAGGCGCACCTTGTAGACGACCACCGCGTTGGTCTTCCTGAAGCCCACGTTGCGGTAGCGGGCCACGATCTTGCCGCGGGTGTTTCTGATGACGATCAGCGTCACGCGAGCGCAGCTGCAACTCGGCTTGGCGTCGTTGATGCGGAAACGGAGCGCGACGCGCCTCAGGCGCCTGCCGGAGGAGCGCAGGGCCTTGGTCCAGGGTCGCGAGGTGTCGATGCGTGCATAGGTGACTTGTGTGTCACCGACGTTGCCGGCATCGTCGATCGCGCGATAAAGCACCTGGGTCACGCCGGGGTTGGCAATCGAGACCTGATCGCCGGCCGTCCACCAGCTGCCGCCCGTCGTCGAGTACTGGACCTGTGCGATGCCCGACTCGGGTGCAGGATCGGAGGCGTCGAACGCAAGCGTGAGCGGCTTGTTGCTCCAGGCGCTACGCAGGCCCTGGCCTGAGACGGTCGGCTTCTGCGTGTCGATACCCACGACGACGATGTGGGTCGGCTCCACCGTGCCCGCGTTATCGACCGAGCGATAGCAGACCAGGTGCGGACCGTCGTTTGAGTGGTCGGCCGGAGCCGCGATGAGAAGCGCCGTGCCCCGTTCCCAGGTCGTGCCGTTGTCGAGGGAGTACTCGGTGTAGGCGATGCCCGGACCGGCCGGGTCCTCGTAGGCCTGGAAGGTAAGGTGAGCGGCCGTTGAGCGCCACAGACCTGTGAGGCCGAGCACGGTGGTCTGCGGGGTGTAGGTGCTGCCATCGGCACTACCGGGCCCAGGAGTCGCCACGGTGACTGTGACGCTGCGCGCGGTCTCGACGTTGCCGACGGCATCGGTCGAGCGGTAGAGCAGGGTGTGCGGCCCGTCGGTGCTGTGGTCGGAGAGGGGCTGCAGCTCGACCTGGGTGCCGGTCACCCAGGGGCCGCCGTCGATCGCGTACTGCGTCTTGGCCAGACCGCCGACCATGCCCGAGCCCAGATCGCTTGGCAGGAAGGTGATCGACACATCGCCGCTTGTCGCGTCGCGATCGACCTTGACGTTGGTGATCGGCGGTGTGGTGTCGATCTTGACGGTCACCGCGTGGGGCGTCTCAGGATTGCCGCAGGCGTCGGTCGAGTAGTAGGAGACAGTGTGTGAGCCGTCGTTCGAACCATCCAGCGGTGCCGCAACGACGGCGCTGGAACCGCTCGTCCAGGGGCCACTGTCGATCTGGTACTGGGTCGCAGACAGACCGCCGCTCATGCCGGAGCCATGGTCGACGGCGCTGAAGTCGAGCGTCACGGGGGCGTTGTGCCAGTCGCTGTCGCTTTCCGAGACGGTGGTGATCGGTGCGGTCGTGTCGATGCGCACCGTGCACTGGCCGGCAACCGAGACGTTGCCGGCGCCGTCGATCGCCTGGTAGTCATAGGTGTGGAGGCCGTCGTTTGTGCCGTCAGACGGTGCCGGCACGATGAACTGATCGTTGCCGGCGTCGGTCCAACTAGAGGCGCCGTCGAGCTTGTACTGGGTCGCAGCGACCTGCGAGCCGCCGGTATCGTGAGGCGTCAGTGTGACGGTCACGTCCTGGTTGTGCCATGAGGCATCTGTGTCGGCGGAGCTCGTCACGGTCGGTGGCGTGGCGTCGATGTTCACCGTGCAGCTGCCCTGCGACGAGACGTTGCCGGCAGCGTCGATCGCCTGGTAGTCGTAGAGGTGGCTACCGTCGTTTGAGCCGTCGGGCGGGGCCGCCACGGTGAACTGGTTGTTGGCGGCATCTATCCAGGTGCCGCTGCCGTCGAGTTTGTACTGGGTCTTGGCGATCGGCGAGCCGCCCGTGTCACTGGGCTGCAGTGTGACGGTCACGTCGTGGTTGTGCCACGAGCTGTCTGAGTCGGCGGAGCTCGTCACGGTCGGTGGCGTGGTGTCGATGTTGATGCGGAAGGTGCTCGTGGGGCCACCGTTGCCGGCGTTATCGACGGCGCGGATGTGGAAGTACCAGGTACCGTCGGCCTGCGTGGGGAAGCTCACCGAGTTGGTACCCTCGTTGACCGTGGTCGAAGGCACGGTGCCCGGGCTCTGGTCGAGCACGTAGCTGTAGCCCGCCAGACCGCTGCCG
>CAZFJE010000320.1:0-2840 GCA_964519555.1 uncultured Thermoleophilia bacterium | reverse complement strand
CAGACCGGCGAGATGATCGTCTCGGGCATGAGCCAGGTGCACGTCGAGGTCACCGTCGAGCGCATGAAGCGGCGCTTCAACGCCGACGTCGAGCTCAAGCCGCCGCGCGTGCCGTATCGCGAGACCATCCGCGGCAGTGCCAAGGCCGAGGGCAAGCACAAAAAACAGACCGGCGGCCGCGGCCAGTTCGCCGACACCTGGATGGAAGTCTCGCCGCTGCACAGCGGCGACGGCTTCGAGTTCGTCGACAAGATCGTCGGCGGCGCCATCCCGCGCAACTACATCCCGGCGGTCGAAAAGGGCGTGCGAGCGGCCATGGTCGAAGGCTTCCTGGCCGGCTACCCGCTGGTCGACCTTCAGGTCACCTTGTACGACGGCAAGTACCACCCGGTCGACTCGTCCGACATGGCCTTCCAGATCGCCGGCTCGATCGGTTTCAAGGCGGCCGTCGAGAAGGCCCAGCCCGTGCTGCTCGAGCCCATCATGAACGTCGAGGTCACCGTGCCCGAAGAGAGCGTGGGCGACATCATCGGCGACATGAACTCGCGGCGCGGGCGCGTGCTGGGCACCACGCCGCGCGGCCACAACAGCGTGATCGCCGCCGAAGTGCCGCTCGCCGAGATGGTGAGCTACGCGCCCGACCTTACGTCCATGACCGGTGGGCGCGGCGACTACCACATGGAGTTCCTGCGCTACGACGACGTGCCGGCCCACATGGCCCAGAAGGTGATCGACGAGGCCCGCAAGGCCCGCGAGGACGCCCAGAAGAGCTGAGCGCAGCAGGGCGGCGGCGGGCCCCGACAGGCCCGCCGCCGGTTTTTTTGTCCCGGCTCGCTCTCACGGCTCGCGGCAGCATGCCGGTTTGCCGAGATTTGCGGGTACTTTAGAGACGAGCGACCGTTTGGAAGCCGTCTTGAGCCTGCGATAGAATCAACATTCAAGCAAGACAACGGAGGTATCCCGTGAGCGACATCGGGACGATGCGTGTAAAGAGCGGACTCGCCGACATGCTCAAGGGCGGCGTCATCATGGACGTCACCAACGCCGAGCAGGCCCGGATCGCCGAAGAAGCCGGCGCGTGCGCCGTCATGGCCCTGGAGCGCGTGCCCGCCGACATCCGCCGCGACGGCGGCGTGGCGCGCATGGCCGATCCGCTCAAGGTCAAAGAGATCCAGGCGGCCGTCAGCATCCCGGTCATGGCCAAGGCGCGTATCGGCCATTTCGTCGAGGCGCAGATCCTCGAGGCGCTCGAAGTCGACTACATCGACGAATCCGAGGTCCTCACGCCGGCCGACGAAGCTCATCACATCGACAAGTTCAAGTTCACGGTGCCCTTCGTGTGCGGCGCCATCGACCTGGGCCAGGCGCTGCGCCGGGTGAGCGAGGGCGCCGCCATGATCCGCACCAAGGGCGAGGCCGGCACCGGCGACGTGGTCGAAGCCGTGCGCCACATGCGCACCATCAGGGGCCAGATCCGGGCGCTCACCGCCATGGACGAAGACGAGCTCTACAACGCCGCCGCCAAAGATCTGCGGGCGCCGTTCTCGCTGGTCCGCTGGGTGGCCGAGAACGGCAAGCTGCCGGTCGTCAACTTCTCGGCGGGCGGTATCGCCACGCCGGCCGACGCCGCGCTCATGATGCAGCTCGGCGCCGAGGGCGTGTTCGTGGGTTCAGGCATCTTCAAGAGCGCCGACCCGGCCAGCCGCGCGGTGGCGATCGTGCGGGCCACGACCAACTACAACGACCCGGCGGTGCTGGCCGAGGTGTCGGTCGGTCTGGGCGACGCCATGGAAGGCATCGAAGCGGCCAAGATGACGGCCGAGCAGAAGATCCAGTACCGCGGTTGACGGCGTCTCTCCCCACGGCGGCTGGGTACCCGCGGGCGGCGGTATGAGCGGAGTGGCGCAGCGTCGCGACGCCGTCCTGTCGCCCGAGTTCCGCCGGCCCGCGGCCGCGGCCTCTGCGGCGCCGCGTGTCGGCGTGCTCGCCCTGCAGGGCGATTTTCGCGAGCACCGCGCCATGCTCGAGGGCCTGGGTGCGGCGACCAGCGAGATCCGCCTGCCGGGCGACCTCGACGGCATCGAGGCGCTCGTCATACCCGGGGGCGAGAGCACCACGATCGGCAAGCTCATGGGCCACTTCGGTCTGATCGCGCCGATCAAGGCGCGCGCCCTGGGCGGCATGCCGATCTACGGCACCTGCGCCGGCCTCATCACGCTGGCTCGCGAGATCGCCGAAGGCGACCAACCGGTGCTCGGCCTCATCGACATCGTGGCGCGGCGCAACGCGTTCGGCCGCCAGGTGCACAGTTTCGAGGCCGACCTCGACGTGCCCCTGTTCGGGGCGCCGCCGCTGCGCGCCGTCTTCATACGCGCGCCGTGGATCGAGAGCGCGGGGGCCAACGTCGAGATCCTGGCGAGCTGGCAGGGTCACGCGGTGGCCGCGCGCGAAGGCCGTGTACTGGTCACGGCCTTTCACCCGGAGCTGACCGGTGATACAAGGATGCATGGCGCGTTCCTCTCCATGGTGCGCGCCGCACGCAACGAAGCGGGGGCGACCGGCGCATGCGCCGTGGCGCCGGCCGAGGAGGTGGTCTCGTAGTGTCTGGGCATTCCAAGTGGTCGACGATCAAGCATAAGAAGGGCGCCGCAGATGCCAAGCGGGGTCAGCTCTTCTCAAAGCTGGCCCGCGCCATCATGGTGGCCGCCAAAGAGGGCGGCGCCGACCCCGCGGCCAACGCCGCGCTCGCGGCGGCCGTCGAAAAGGCGCGCTCATACAGCATGCCCAAAGACAACATCGACCGCGCCATCGAACGCGGCGCCGGCAAAGAGGGCGGCGCC
>CAZFJE010000319.1:0-2858 GCA_964519555.1 uncultured Thermoleophilia bacterium | reverse complement strand
CGACTCGACGCGCGCGACCTCGAAGTAGACGAGGTAGTTCGCGTAGTAGACCACGCCGGCGGCGTCGGTCTCTTCGTAACGGACCCGGATGGGAGTGTGGAACGGCCCGGCGGCCGGCGGCGAGTCATGCATGGTGGCGAAGTCTAGCACAGCAGCCAGCAGGCTCAGCGCGACGCAACCATGAACGAGTCGGACCCGGCCGGCTGTGCGCACGAGGGTCCGTCGCGCCCGCGCACGAGGCGAACCGAGCTCTCCCGTAAAGAAGGGCGGGCCCGGCTCTCCGTAAGGAAAGCCGGGCCCGCCCACCGTTCTTGAGCAGCCGCACTCGGCGGCCGTGCGAAAGTCGGTCTAGAAGACGACCTTGGCGACCTCTTCGAAGACGCCGAAGGCGTGCTCCATGTCGGCGTCGGTGATCACGAGCGGCGGCAGGAAGCGCACGCAGTTCCCCGCGCTGCCGGCGCCCATGAGGATGGTGTTGCGCTTGGCGGCCTCGGCGACGAACGCCTTGGCGGGCCCGGCGTCGGGCTCGCGCGTGCCGGGCTTAACGACTTCGATGGCGAACATGAGGCCCTTGCCACGCACGTCGCCGATGGCCGGGTAGGTCTGCTGCAGCTTCTTGAAGAAGCTCATGAGCTTGTCGCCCTGGCGGGCGGCGTTGCCCAGCAGGTCTTCGTCTTTCATGACCTCGATGGTGGCGTTGGCCGCGGCGCAGGCCACGATGTTGCCGCCGAACGTGCCGCCCATGGAGCCCGGCGTGACCTTGTCCCAGATCTCCTTGCGGGAGACGACGGCCGCGAGCGGCAGGCCGCTGGCGATGCCCTTGGCGACGGTCACGATGTCGGCGGTGACGCCGAAGTGCTCGTGGCAGAACCACCTGCCGGTGCGCCCCATGCCCGACTGGATCTCGTCGATCACCAGGTAGGCGCCGATCTCGTCGGCGATCTTGCGCAGCTCGCTGAAGAACTCGGGCGTCGGCACGATGAAGCCGCCCTCGCCCTGGATGGGCTCGACCACGATGCAGGCCACGTCTTCGCCGTAGATCTCGGCGCGCAGGATGCGGCGCAGGTCTTCGATGGCGTACTCGGTCGGGTCGAGGCCGGCCGGCGTGTGGAAGGGATCGCAGTAGCGGGCGTGATAGATGCAGGGCACCAGCGGCTGCATGTGGCCGCGGTAATGCACGACCGAGTCGGTCATCGCCATGGCGAGGTGCGTGCGGCCGTGGAAGGCGTTCTGGAAGGCGATCACGCCGGGGCGGCGCAGGGTGCCCTTGGCGAGCTTGACGGCGTTCTCGACGGCCTCGGCGCCGGAGTTGGCGAAGAGCACCTGGTCGAGGCTGCCGGGCACGATCTCGCAGAGCGTGTCGGCGAGGTCGAGCATGGGCTGGTGGTAGTACATGTTCATCTGCGCGTGCAGCATCTTGCCGGCCTGCTCCTGCACGGCCTTGACGACCTTGGGATGAGCGTGGCCAGTGTTGGCCACCGCGATGCCCATGCAGAAGTCGAGCCACTTGCTGCCGTCGGTGCCGTAGACCCAGGCGCCCTCGCCGTGGTCGATGGTGATGGGAGAGCTGTGCCCGATAAAGCCGGGAATGCGGGCCTTCTTGTCTTGCGCGACCACCGTCATGGGAACCTCCGCACCTGGATCGCCCTCCGGTTTGGCCAAACCGGAGAACCTTGCTGACTGCAACGAAACCCTGCGGCGCCACGGGCGCAACACATGCGGCGGCGCCCGAGCTCCAGCGACATCTTAGCGGCTCGTCCGTACCGCGATAGCGTCCCGTGCTGCCGCGCGAGGTGAAGACGAACGCACCGGTTTGGACGCCGTGTCCAAGGCGGCCCGCACGCCTCTCCGACTGGCCGCCCGGCGGCCCTTGACACCCATTTGGCCGCCGAGTACGCTGTGAATCCCTTCACAACGTTACGTAACGTAACCACGCACCACCTGCTGTCCGGCCGGCCCGTCCGTCAGAGGAGGATCATGGTCTCGCGCAAGACGATCGCTCGCATGAGCCTCTACCGACGCCTGCTCATCTCGCTGCGCGACGCGGGCACCAGCCATGTGTTCTCTCACCAGCTCGCCAAGCTCGCCGGCCTGACGGCCGCCCAGGTGCGCCGCGACTTCATGTCGATCGGCTATTCGGGCAGCCCCACGCACGGCTACGAGGTCGACAAGTGCATCGAGAGCATCGGCGGCTTTCTCGACGGCCCCATACGCCAGGACGTGGCGCTCGTCGGCGTCGGCAAGCTGGGACGCTCGGTCATCGCCCACTCCGCCGGCCGTCGCCCCAAGCTCGCCATCGTCGCGGCCTTCGACAACGACCCCGCCAAGGTCGACGTGCGGGTCGAAGGCTGCCGCTGCTTTCCGGCCGCCATCATGGAATCGACGGTCCGCGACCTCGGCGTGCAGATCGCCGTGGTGACCACGCCGCCGACCGCCGCCCAAGAGGTCACCGACGCCCTCGTGCGCGCGGGCGTGCGCTCCATCGTGAGCTTCGCGGCCACGCCGCTGCAGGTGCCCGAAGGCGTCTCGGTCATCGACGTCGACATCACGGCGGCCCTCGAGACCGCCGCCTACATCGCCCGCGAGACGCCGCTCGAAACCGAAGCCGACGCCGAAGCCGAAGCCGAAAAGGCCGCCGTGCCGCTCATGCGCCAGCTCGACTCGCTGCTGGCCGGCGGCGAGGTGCGACTCGACGAGCTCGCGCGCTGCATCGGCGCCACCATCATCTCGGGCGAGTCGTGCCCGCAGCGCATCGTCGAAAAGATCTACGCCGGCGACCGCGTGAGCGACCTGCTGAACGAAGCCTCCGACCGCACCCTGCTGGTGACCAACCTCATGAGCCTGCAGATGATCCGCGT
>CAZFJE010000318.1:0-2870 GCA_964519555.1 uncultured Thermoleophilia bacterium | reverse complement strand
CGCGCTCGAGGATCTCGAGGCACTTCATGCTGGCCGCCATCTCGAGGCTGTTGGGGAAGTAGGTCGAGCTCAGGAAGGCGTCTTTGACGTAGACGCTCATGACCTCGCGCTTGCCCACCAGAGCGGCGATCGAGTAGCCGTTGGCCATGGCCTTGCCCACCGTGGTCAGATCGGGCACGACGCCGTAGCGCTCACTGGCGCCGCCCATCGACACGCGAAAGCCGGTGCGGATCTCGTCGAAGGTGACCACCGCGCCGTTCTTGTGGCAGAGGTCGACGACGGCCTGGAGGTAGCCGTCGGGCGGGGCGATGATGGGCTTCGCCATGGGGTGGCCTACCGGGGTAATGATGACGCCGGCGACCGCGCCGGGGTTCTCGGCAAAGATGCGCTCGAGGTCGGCGATGTCGCCGTACTCGAACTCCTTGGTGAGCGCGGTGACCGCCGCCGGCACGCCGCCGTGCTGCTCGACGCACCAGTCGCCCCAGCCGTGGTAGCCGCAGCGCGCCACGACGTCGCGGCCGGTGTAGGCGCGCATGGCGCGCACCGCGGCGTTGGTGGCGTCGGAGCCGGTCTTCACGAGGATCGTCTGCTCGCCGCAGGGCATGAGGTCGGCCAGGCGCTGCTCGAGCTCGTTCTGCAGGGGCTGTACCAGGCTGAAGCAGAAGCCCTTGTCCATCTGCGCCTTGGCGGCGTCGTTGATCTCGTCCTCGACGTAGCCCAGGATGATCGGCCCGTAGGCGCAGAGCATGTCGATGTACTCGTTGCCGTCGACATCGAAGATGTGGCCGGCCTGGCCGTGCGTGATGAAGACCGGGTACTCGCCGACCACGAAGTTGTAGGGCCGGCGGATGCCGCCCACCCCGCCCGGCGTGAGCCGCTGGGCGTCTTCGAGCATCGCCATCGACTTGGTGAGGTTGAGCTTGGGCGCGTCTTGCGCCTGTCGTGTGGTCATGCGTGACTCCTTTTCTGGCAATGAATCGATTCTATGCCTTCCGCGGCGCGCGCCGGGCGCGCTCGCGGCTCAGCCCGGGTCGGAGAGACGCCGGGCCAGCGCCGCCCGGCGCACACGGAGCACGGCGAGCCCATCCCCGGGACCGGCGCCCGCACCCGTCACGGCGCCGGCTCAAGCGAGGGGACGACCTGCTCTTCGTGCTGGCCGAAGATCACCACCAGCACGCCGGCGACGACGATCAGGGCGCCGCCCATGAGGGTCCACGGTCCGGGCCACTCGCCGAGCAGCAGGAGCGCGTAGAAGGGCGCGCTCAGCGGCTCGATGTAGCCGAGAATAGAGGAGTGCTGCACGCGGATGCGGCTCACGCCCTCGGTCCAGAGCGTGTAGGCAAGAGCCGTGCACACCACGCCGAGCACGATGCCCACGACCAGGTCGCGGCCGTTCAGGTGGCGCCCGGCGCCCACCGTCTGCCACAGGGCGAGCGGCAGCAGCACCACGCTGTTCACGCTCATCTCGCTGATCACGATGGTGACGGCGCCCACGCCGCGGTTGGTGAGGTCCTTCACGATGAGCTGGAACGTGGCGTAGCCGAGGCCCGAGACGGTGCCGGCGGCGAGACCGAGGGCCGAGACGTGCACGGCGTGCCCCGAGATGGTCGGCCAGAGGATGACGGCCAGGCCGGCGAGGGCGATGAGCAGCGCCCAGTAGACGATGGGCTCGGTGCGGCCGCGAAAGATGTGGGGCGCCGCCAGAGCCACCCACACCGGGGCCATGAACTCGAGGAACATGCCGATCGAGACGTTGGTGTCGCGCAGCGCCACGAAGAACAGCAGCAGGGTCAGCGAGTCGACCAGACCCATGACCAGCAGGCGCACCGGTATGCCGGGCCGGCGCACGCCGGCGAGCGGCCGGCGGCGCGCGAACACGACGCCGAGCACCAGGCCGGCCGTCACGAAGCGCAGCACGAGCAGGGCGCTCTCGGGAGCGGTGGTGTAGTCGACCAGGGCGCCGATGGCCCCCATGATCAGGAACGACACCGAGACCATGACGTAGCCCTGCACGAGCGTCCGCCGCGCCGCGGTGGGCGTTGCCTGGGCGCTCATGCCCACCGGGCGGCGCTCATGTGGGCACCACCTCGCCCAGATCGCGCTGCCGCGAGCCGAAGACCACGACCAGCACGCCGGCGACGACGATGAGCGCGCCGCCGGCGATGGTCGAGACCGTGGTCGCCTCGCCGAGCAGCAGCAGCGCGTAGATCGGCGCGCTCACCGGTTCGAGGTAGCCCAGAATCGAGGCGTGCTCGACGCGGATGCGGCTCAGGCCCTCGACGTACAGCACATAGGGGATGGCGGTGCAGGCTACGCCGATCACCAGGACGACCGCCAGGTCGTGGCCCGTCAGGTGGTAGCACGAGCGGGCGAGCTGCCAGAAGGCGAGCGGCGCCACGATGACGGCGTCGATCGCCATCTCCGAGAGAGCGATCGTCACGCTGCGCCGCGTGCGGGTGAGGAACTTGGCGGTGAGCGCGTACCCCGCGTAGAGCAGGCCGCTGGCCACACCGCAGACGATGCCCGCCACCGAGAGGCCGCCGGCGCCCAGGAACCCGGGCAGCAGGATGACGAGCATGCCGGCGACGGCCAGCCCGAGCGCCGGGTAGACGATGCGGTCGGCGCGCTGGCGCAGCAGGCGCGGCGCCGCCAGGGCGACGTAGACCGGGCCCGTGAAGAACAGGAACATGCCGATCGCCACGCCGGTCAGCCGCAGCGCCAGAAAGAAGAGCAGCAGCGTCGAGGAGCTGAAGAGCCCCATCAGCAGCAGCCAGCCGAGCGTGCGCCGGTCGCGCAGCTCGGCGAGCATGGGCCGCCGGGCGAACACCGCGGCGACCAGCACGGCGCCGATCACCATGCGCGCCTCGAGC
>CAZFJE010000317.1:0-2874 GCA_964519555.1 uncultured Thermoleophilia bacterium | reverse complement strand
CGAGCTCGGCGTAGGGCAGGTTGCGGTGGATCTCGCCGACCCCGGCCAGACCGGCAGCCGCCAGATCGTCGCGCACGGCCTGGGTCGGGTCGCTCACAGCGCCACCGTCCACAGCGCCACTATCCACGACGCCACCCCCGGGCACGGGCAGGGGACCACGGTCCGCGACCCACGCGCAACGCTGCTGACGGCGATCCTCATAAGCTCCCCCAAGGCCTGCGGCGCGCCTGCGCCGCTTCGTGGCGCCAGTATAGTCCACCGCCGCGGCCTTCGCGCCGACCTGGCGACGCGGCGGCCGCCCGACGGCGAGGGCACGCGGCGGGCCGTGCTAGAGTCCGTCCCATGGACCTTCAGCACCTGCGCGTCCTTGCCCTCGCGCCCAACCTGATCGGCTTCTACGACGGCCGCGTAGCCGGCCGGCGCTTCGCGGCGCAAGCCAACTGGGTCGACGACGGCGCCCTCTCGCTGGGCGTCTGCAGCTTCGCGCTCATCGACGGCAGCGAGGCGCTGGTCTACGACACCCACGTCTCGGTCGATCACGCCGCCGCCGTGCGCCGCGAGCTCGAGGGCCGCGGCGTGCGACACATCGTCGTGGTCCTCAGCCACTGGCACCTCGACCACGTCGCCGGCTCCGCGGCCTTCGCCGACTGCGAGATCGTCGCGACCCGGCTGACCCGCGACCGGCTCGTCGCGGAGCGCGCTGCGATCGAGGCGGGCACGAGCGCCGACGGCCCGCCCGCCGTGTCGCCGCTCGTCCTGCCGACGAGGGTGCTGGACGACGCGACCCGGTTGCGCGTGGGCAGGCTGCGGGTGACCGCGCTGCCGATCGACATCCACACCGCCGACGGCCTGGTGCTGCATCTGCCCGACGAGGGCGTGCTGCTCGCCGGCGACACCGTCGAGGACACCGTCACCTACGTCTCGGAGCCAGAGTCGCTCGAGACGCATCTGCGCGGACTGGAGAGGCTGCGCGGACTGCGCGCCACGTCGATCTACCCCAACCACGGCGACCCGGACGTGCTCTCGGCCGGCGGCTACGGCGAGGGACTGATCCGCGCGACGCAGCGCTACACCCGCGACCTGCTGCGCGCCGCCCACGACCCCGCCCTCGCCGCCCTCGACTTGCGCGCCTTCGTGGCCGATTCACTCGCGGCCCGATGGATCACCTACTTCGCGCCCTACGAGCTCGTGCACCGCGCCAACCTCGAGGAAGTCGCGCGGGCATCGGGCTGAGAAGGCCCTCGGGGCGGCGGGGCGGTGGGCTGAGGGACCATGGCGGGGAGTGCTGAGCCCGAGCGCGAGCGGAGGGCCAAGACGGTCTGGGGGGGCCGCCGGCGCGGCACCGCCCGACAAGGGCGTCGGGCGGACGCGCGCCGCGACCGGCTGACGGGCTCCCGCCTCAGGCCGCTTTGTCCAGACTCAGATCGGCGACCTTGCTCGAGTCGAAGATCTCCTCGATGCCCGCGACGGGCTTGGAGAAGTCGATCGCTGCCGGGAAGATCTTCTTCAGCTGCTCCTTGAACCACAGGTCGAAGGGCTCCTGCGATGCGGCGAAGCCCTCGTTGCCCCTCGCGGGATCGTCGCCTTCGATGTAGATGGCGGCGAGGTCGCCTTGCGGTGTGCAGTGGAGGGTGATCAGCTCTTCCGACACGTTGAGCCTGCGACGTGACGCCGTAAAGTCGTCGCGATGGTAGGCGTCGGCGACGAAGGCCCGGGCCCTGTCGGTCTCGCCCGGGGTGAGCGGCGCGCAGAAGGCCATGCCACGGCCCCTGCCCCTGACCGCCGTGTCGATCCAGGCGGCCACCGTCTCGGGCGCGGGCCCGGTCATCGGTTGCGTCAGGTCGACGCCGTGGATCTCTTTGACGGCCTTCACGAAGTAGCGGTCGACGTCGAGACTCGACGACGCCATCCTGCGCATGCCATCGAGCAGGTCGCCTTCGGCCTCGAGGTAGGCCACAACGTAGTCGCCCATGGGGGCGTGCTGCAGGTACGCCCGTTCCATGGTGACCCCCATGGCCCTGCGCGACTGCTCGTACTCGCGCGGGCGGGCTTTCAACTCGTCGGCGATCTCTCTGGCGTCTTTGCCCGGCACGGCCGGGAACACCAACGCTGTGCGTGACATCGTGGTACCTCCTGCTGTTGCCTTGAGGCCGGGGGGGCCGGCGGCGGCGCCTGGGCACCCCGGCAAGAACCGGCCGGTACTGGACATGTGCCCGGCAAAAGGATTGCGAGACGGAACCCCCGTTTGCGCGCGACAAGACCCGGGTCTGCGCGCGACGAGGCTCCCTTCTGCGCGCGACGAGGGCCCGGTTTCGCGCGACGCGGCTCCCGGTTTCGCGCGGCTCTTCGAGCGCGTGACGAAAGGCTCCCGATTGCAATAGCAGGCGTCGGGGAAGGCTGTTCCGGCCCGGCGGTCCCGTCTCTACCGACCGGCGCCGGGGCTTGTGACAAACAAACGCGGCGGATCGGCCACGGCGGCGCCCGTCGCAAGAACGAGGGGAGCACACATGGTGGCAGCAACGATCGCGGCGTTCGGGTTCTTCTGGTGGCTGATCGCCTTCATCGCGTGGGTCGTCTTTCTGTCCATCACGATCGCCATCGCCCGGGGCAAGGGCCGCAGCGCGATCCTCTGGGGCATCCTCGCCTGTTTCTTTCCGCTGATCACCATCATCATCTTGCTGCTGATCCCGCCGCGCCGCGCCTAGCGTAGCGCGGGGCGCTCAGGTGGTCTGAGCCCACCGGCCCGGCGACCCCTGCAACCGAGTGGTGGTCACCAGCGCGCCGGCTTTGGTCTGGTCGAGCGCCCAAGGACGCGGTCGACCTAGATGATTGATTCCACGAGATCGACCGTGCCCAAGGAAGGCAGTGCAGAGA
>CAZFJE010000316.1:0-2886 GCA_964519555.1 uncultured Thermoleophilia bacterium | reverse complement strand
TCGAGCTGCCCTGCCTGGGCCGCGTGAGCGCCCTGCACATCGTCGAGGCGGCCCGCCTGGGCGCGGCCGGCGTGTTTCTGGCCGGCTGCGCCGAGGGCCGCTGCCAGTTCCGCGCCGGCGACACGAGCGCCGGCGCTCAGGCCGCGCTCGCCGAAGAGCTGCTGGCCGCGGCCGGTCTGCCCATGCCGCTCGAGCTCTGGCACCTGTGCGCCGTCGATCGCGGCAGTGTGGGACGGCGCATCCGCCTGTTCTGCGCGCGCGCCCAGGGCGACGAGGCCGCCGCCGCGATGCTCGTCTCCGAGACCGACCGCGTCGACCGCGCCACCAGCGCCGGCGACGCCGCCCGCGGCGCTGGTGGCGCTGGTGGCGCGGCGTGACTGTCGCTGAACCCGTGCGGCGCGCGGTCGCCGCCATCGCCGTCGACTACCGCATCTGCTACCAGTGCGGCCAGTGCACCGCGGCCTGCCCGAGCGGCGCCGACCTGCAGTCGGGGCCGCGGCGCGTCATGCGCCTGCTGCTCGCCGAGCAGGCCGAGCAACTCCTCGACTGCGAAGACATCTGGCGCTGCACCGGCTGTGGCGCGTGCAGCGCCGCCTGCCCCATGGACCTAGATGTAGCCGAGGCGCTGGCCCGGGTGCGCGCGCTGGAGCGCGCGCACGGGAGCCAGCGCTGCCCCGAGCGCGATGCCGCGCTCGTTGCCACGCGACGCCTCGACGGCCACGACACGATCGACTCGCTGGCTTTCGGCACGGCCATGGCCGGTCGCGGCTTCGTGCCGAGCGACATCGTCGGCGCGGCGAGCGCGACCGCGCGTCTGTTCCAGGGCCGGCTGCGCCGGGCCGCGCGACCTGCGGCTGCGGCCCGGACGGCGGCGGCCACGACGGCGGCGGCTGCGCCGCCGCCGCTCCCCTTCTACCCGGGCTGCGCCCTCACCCAGGACACGGCGGCCCACGATCTCACGCGCGCCGTGGCCGCCGGCCTTGGCCTGGCGCTCGCCGAGGCGAGCGGGGCGCCCTGCTGCGGGCACCCCAGTCGCGGTGCGTCCGCGCCGGGCCTGGCCGGCGACGAGACGGTCGTCACCGCCTGCCCGGCCTGCGACCGCAGCCTGCGCGAGGCCGGCAGCTCCACGACGCCCCTCTGGGAGGCGCTCGTCGACCGCGCGTTGCGCGGCGGCCGCGGCCTGCAGGCGGCCGGCGCGGCTTTCGTGCCCTACGTCGGCTGCCTCGCCGAGCGCGACCACGCCCTCGACACGCTGGCCGGCGCCGCCGCCCTGGCAGACGTCGACTGCCTGACCTCGTACCCGACGCTGCACAGCGGCTGCTGCGGCGCCCTGGGCGGCATGTACCGCGGCGAGACGCAGGCCGCGCGGCGACTGCTCGACTACGCGGCCGAGCGCGACGCCGCCGTGGTCACCACGTGTCTGCTGTGCCGCGACAACCTGCGCTCGGTCGCCCGCCGGCGCCGTCTGCCGGTCCAGATCCAGTTCTGGCCTGAGTTCTTCCGCGCCGTCGGCTCCGCCGACGGCGCGATCGGGCCGACCGTCGCCGCCGATGGAGATGACAATGACTGAACGCACCGAGGACACGCCCGCCAGGCCCAGCGCCGGCGACACCGGACTCGACACCGACGCCGCCGGGCCCGCGCGGCTGAACCCCTACGCCGTGATCGCCCCCGCTGAGTTTCACGGGCGGCCCGAGGCCCGCCTCGACCTGGTCGAGCGCATCGTGAACGACCCCCGTATGCACGACCACAAGGAGGGCTTTCTCGCCTGCCTGCAGTGCGGCGTGTGTACCTCGGGCTGCCCGGCGGCGCGCTTTGCCGACTACTCGCCGCGGCAGATCGCGCGACGCGCCTACGAGGGCGATCCCTCGCTGCTCGAAGACGACTCGGTGTGGTTCTGCTTTTACTGCTACACCTGCCAGAGCCGCTGCCCGCGCAAGAACAGCGTGGCCGTCATCAACCAGGTGATCCGCTCCATGCAGGTCGAGAGCGGGTACGCCATCAAGCACGTCGAGATGTTCGCGGCCTGGGGCGAGCAGTTCTACGACAAGGGCATGGGCGGCACGCCGCACGTCTTCTTCAGCGACATCGCCGAGGCCTGGGGGCCGAAGTGGCGGGCCTTCATCGCCGGCCGCGACGCCCTGCGCGAGGAGCTCGGCGTCGGCGACATGTACCCGTCGGAGGCGACCGTGGCCGAGGTGCGCGCCGTCATGAGAGCGACCGGTTTCAAGGCGCGCCTCGAGAGCCTGGGCGCCTGGGGCGGCCGGCGGCCCGACGAGGACTGACCGCCGCCCGCACCGCCGCGACCCGCCGCCCGCACCGCCGCGACCCGCCGGCCGCACCGTCGACGCCCGCCTGCTAGAATCAGCACCAGCCATGCCGGTGCGGTGGCGCCGGCGCCTGTCTTGCCGACGTCAAGGACGGCTGCCCGATGACCGACTTCTCCGACTCCCAGCAGGAGCTCCGCGACCTGGCCGCCGAGCGCGACGCCATCATCCTGGCGCACAACTACCAGCGTCCCGAAGTGCAAGATGCAGCCGACCTGGTGGGCGATTCGCTGGAGCTCGCTCGCAAGGCAGCGGCCACCGACGCCTCGGTGATCCTCTTCTGCGGCGTGCACTTCATGGCCGAGACGGCCAAGATCCTCTCGCCCGCCAAGACCGTGCTCATGCCCGATCCCCACGCCGGCTGCCCGATGGCCGACATGGTGACGGTCGAAGGCCTGCGCGCCCTCAAGGCGCAGCACCCCGACGCCGCCGTGGTCGCCTACGTCAACACGAGCGCCGAGATCAAAGCCGAAGTCGACGTGTGCTGCACGAGCGCCAACGCCCCCGAGATCGTGGGCCGCATCCCCGCCGAGCAGCCCATCATCTTCGTGCCCGACCG
>CAZFJE010000315.1:0-2903 GCA_964519555.1 uncultured Thermoleophilia bacterium | reverse complement strand
CCGTCACCCAGATCGAGCGCCAGTTCGGCAAGGGCAGCATCATGCGCATGGGCGAGCACGCCGCCGCAGCCGACCTGCAGACCGTGCCGACCGGCTCGCTCGCGCTCGACATCGCACTCGGCGTCGGCGGCATCCCGCGTGGTCGCATCGTCGAGATCTACGGCCCCGAGTCGTCGGGCAAGACGACCCTGGTCTACCACCTCATCGCCCAGGCCCAGCGCCTGGGCGGCGTGGCCGCCTTCATCGATACCGAGCACGCCATGGATCCCAATTACGCGCGTACCATCGGCGTCAACGTCGACGACCTGCTGGTCAGCCAGCCCGACTACGGTGAGCAGGCGCTCGAGATCACCGAGATGCTCATCCGCAGCGGCGCCGTCGACATCGTCGCCATCGACTCCGTGGCCGCGCTCACGCCGCGCGCCGAGATCGAGGGCGAGATGGGTGACAGCTTCGTGGGCCTGCAGGCCCGCCTCATGAGCCAGGCGCTGCGCAAGCTGGCGGGCACCACCAGCAAGTCGGGCACCATCTGCGTGTTCACCAACCAGCTGCGCGAAAAGATCGGCGTCATGTTCGGCAACCCCGAGACCACCACCGGCGGCAAGGCGCTCAAGTTCTACGCCACCATTCGCCTCGACATCCGCCGCATCGAGACCCTCAAAGAGGGCACCGATGCGGTCGGCAACCGGGTGCGCGTCAAGGTCGCCAAGAACAAGGTGGCGCCGCCTTTCAAGCAGGCCGAGTTCGACATCATGTACGGCACGGGCATCTCGCGCGAGGGCACGCTGCTCGACCTGGGCGTCACCGCCGACGTCGTGCACAAAAGCGGCGCCTTCTTCAGCTACAACGACGAGCGCTTGGGCCAGGGTCGCGCCGCCGCCCGCCAGTTCCTGCGCGAGCACCCCGAGATCTCCGACGACATCGAGCGCCAGATCCGCGACCGCGCCGGCCTGCCGGCCGCGCCCACGCCGCCGCCTGTCGCGCCCCTCAAGGGCAAGGCCGCGGCCGCCGCCGCCCTGGTCGCCGCCGAGGCCGAAGCAGCCAAGGCGCCGGGCACCGCCGGCTAGCAGCCGGCCGCCGCTCATGGCGCTCGTCACGGCGCTCAAGCCCACCCGACGGGCGGGTCGTATCGCGGTGCACGTCGACGACGCCTTTGTGGCCGCCGTGAGCGAATCGCTGATCGTGCGCCACGGCTTGTTCGTCGGCCGCGAGCTCACCGACGCCCAGCTCGACGCGCTGCGCGCCGACGCCGCCGCCGACGGCATCGCCGTCGACGCCTACGGCCTGCTCGCCCACCGGGCGCGCTCGCGGGCCGAGCTCGGCGCGCGCCTGCGCGACAAGGGGCACGACGAGCCGGCCGTGCAGGCCGTCATCGAGCGCCTCACCCGCGAAGGCCTGGTCGACGACCAGGCCTTCGCGGCTGCCTTCGTCGCCGACAAGCGTCGCCTCGCCGGCTGGGGCGCGGGCCGCATCGCCCGCGAGCTCGACCGGCTGGGCGTCGACGCCGCCCTGGTGCAGGCCGTGCTCCCGGCCACCGACGCCGCCGCCGCCGACGAGCTGCTGCGAGCGCGCGCGGCCCTCGAGCGGCGCGGACCGGCCGGCGCGCCCCTCGAGCAGTCCCGCAAGCGCGCCTACGACTACCTCGTGCGCCGCGGCTACGCCACGACGGTCGCCTATCGCGCGGTCCGCGAGTGGTCGGCCGCTGATTGACAGTCTTCTCGGCGCGACCCTACAATCAACGGTGAGCAGCTTGCTCACTGACTTGCGTACGTACTTGTGGCATCTGAAGGCCATGCACTCCGGCCGTAACGGCTGGCCTGTCGAACGAGCGACGTAGGGGCTTTTCATCAGGTAGACCGATTTTGAGAACCCTCCGGCTTCACCGAAGCCGCACGTCACACGTCTTGCAGTAACGGAACTAGTGCGCATCGCCGTAGCATGGCCCTGTCAGAGAAACGACGGGTGCGATGGCGTGAGCCGGGCAAGTTGCCCGGCTTTTCTCGTTTCTGAGCTTGCACTTGACTACTGATCACCGGCACAAGGGGACAGCATGATCGCAGTGTTCATCGTCGTCGCGCTCGCGGCTGGCGCAGCGGCGGGGTATCTCGTCAGACGGTACTTCGTCGACACACGGCTTAAGGGTGCGCAGGGAGAGGCGCAACGCGTCTTGCGCGACGCCGAGCGCGAGGCCGAGACCACCGTCAAAGAAGCCCGTCTCGAAGCCAAAGAAGAGCTCCAGAAGGTACGCGCCGAAGTCGAAGCCGACCTGCGCGAGCGGCGCGTCGAGCTGAAGACCTCAGAAGAGCGGGTGGCGCAGCGCGAAGAGCAGCTCGAGCGCCGCTCGACCGAGCTCGAGCGTCGCGACCAGCAGGTCTTCGAGCGCGAGGCGCAGGCCGCCTCGCTCGCCGAGGAGCTGAAAGACGCTCACGCCCAACAGACGGCGGTGCTCGAGCGCATCTCCGGCCTGACCGGCGCGCAGGCCAAGGAGATGCTGCTCAAGCAGACCGAAGACGAAGCCCGCCACGACATGGCCAAGCTCATCCGCTCCATCGAAGAAGAGGCCAAGCACGAAGCCGACCGGCGCGCCCGCAACATCCTCTCGCTGTCGATCCAGCGCACCGCGGCCAACCACGTCGCCGAGACCACGGTCTCGGTCGTGCCGCTGCCCTCCGACGACATGAAGGGGCGCATCATCGGCCGCGAGGGCCGCAACATCCGCGCCCTCGAGAACCTCACCGGCATCGACTTCATCATCGACGACACCCCCGAGGCCGTCGTACTGTCGGGTTTCGACGGCGTACGCCGCGAGATCGCCCGCTTGACCATCACCAAGCTGCTGGCCGACGGTCGCATCCATCCCGCCCGCATCGAGGAGATGTACAACCAGGCCAAAGCCGAGATCG
>CAZFJE010000314.1:0-2909 GCA_964519555.1 uncultured Thermoleophilia bacterium | reverse complement strand
GACGATCGACTCGCACGAGCTCTGCAGGCCCGACTCGAGGTAACCCACGTCGTGGAGCATCGTGGCCCGACAGAGCTCGCCGAGGATTGCGCCCATGGCCGCCTCGGCGGCCGCCTGCTCGTCGCAGAGCTTGCTATCGGAGTCGCCGGCGTAGGCCCAGCTCGGCAGGCCGTACCAGCGCGCCAGGTCGATGCAGGCCTGGTTGCCCAGCGCCACCCCGGGGGCCCGATAGGCTTCGACCATGGTGCGCATGTTGAGCACGCCGATGCCGGCGCCGTACAGAAACGGCGCACCGGGGTGAGCGAGCTGGTGCACGACGAGGCCGGCCAGCACCTCGGCGTTGGCTACCACCACGATGGCTGACAGCGAGGCCGGCGCGGTCGAGCCGGCCGAAGGCGACGGTCCGAGGATCACCGGCACGTCGAGCTCGCCGCAGACGAGCAGCTTGTCGAGGCAGCTCTCGTCGAGCTGCAGGGGCGGCGACGACATGGTGAGGCAGGCGAGGCTGCCGGGCGGGCCGCAGGCGGCCGCCATCTCGACCATGACGCGCAGCGAGGTGCCGCCGAACGGGCTTGACACGACGATCGGCTTGCGCGTGCCGGCCAGCATGGCGGCGAGCTGGGACAGGTCGACCACGGCGTTATCGACGTCCTCCGGCAGCCCCATCGACATCACGAAGTCGATGTTAGGCAGCTTTTCGGCCAGGCTTGCGTAGCGCTCGACGTCGGCCAGGCGGGCACGCCGCCGGCCGTCGCGGGGGTCGGCGACATAGAGGCAGTCCGGTCCGGTGCCATACCAGGTCAGGCCGTCGGTGAGCTCGCGGTCGAGGCTGCCGTCGGGGGCGCGGCCGCGCAGGAGGAAGCTGCCGGGCGCGCTCGCCACGGCCTGGTCGACCAGGGTGCGCGGCAGGCGGGCGCGGGTGTCGCAGACACCCGCGCCCGCCTGCCGCAGCAGCTCGAGCGCCCGAGGGTGGCGCACCTCGACGCCGGTCTCGGCGAGCACCCGGCAGGTCGCGTCGTGTACTTTGCGGCAAGCCGCGTCGTGCCACACCCGCAGTTCGGCGCGTGGCGCGCGCTCGGGTGCGGCCGCGTCGGTCACGCCTCGCGCCCGCGCCCGGCGGCCTGCATGATCTGGGCGACGCGCGCAAGCGCGGCGGGGTCGGCCACGAAGGCGCGGGTGGCGCGCAGCGCGGCGACCCTGACCTTGACCCTGTCGAGCATGGTCAGGTGCCCGGCCGCGTTCCAGCGGTCGTAGACCGAGTGGTCGAAGAGGTCGTCGTACCAGAAGTCGCGTGAATGGGCGCGGGTGTATTTGCGGGCCAGGAAGTTGCCGCCCGGACCGACGTCGGTGATCTCGCCGACCGCGAGCGCCTCATCGGTGGTGGGCACGTCGGCCATGAAGGCCTTGGCCCAGCCGATGGCCGCGTTGCCGAAGACGATCGACTCGCACGAGCTCTGCAGTCCCGACTCGAGGTAGCCCACGTCGTGGACCAGCGTGCCGTGCGGCAGGGCGCCGGCCATGGCGGTGAGGCCGTACTCAAGGGCGAACTGCTCGTCGAGCGTCTTTGCATCGGACATGGCGCCGTAGTTGAAGCTGGGCAGCCCGTACCAGCGGCAGAGGTCCTCTTGCGCGGCCTGGCCGAGCGGGCTCTCGGGGGCCGTGTAGGCGTCGACCGCGGTGCGCATGTTCATGGCGCCCACGCCCACGCCGAAGACAAACGGCGCCCCGGGGCGGATCTGCTGGTGGTAGACGAGGCCGGCGAGCGTTTCGGCGTTGCCCACCACGGCGGTGCCGGCGATCGAGCGGGGTCCGGTGGAGCCGGCGTTGGGCGCCGCCGCCCAGATGATGGGCACCTCGTGCTCGGCGCAGGCGGCCAGCTTGGAGAGGCCGTCGCGGTCGTGCATGAGCGGCGGCGCCGGCATGGCGTAGATCATGAGGCTGTCGGGGGCGCCGGCGGCGGCGCACATCTCTTTGACGGCCGCAACGACGTCGCCGTTGCGCGTGGCCACCATGAGCGGCTTGCGCGTGCCGGCGAGCATGGCGGCCACGGCGGAGAGGTCGTCGACGGCCAGCGGCGCGTCTTCGGGCAGGCCCATCGACATGACGAAGTCGAGGTGCGGCAGCTGCTCGGCGAGCGCCGCCATCTCTTCGATGTCGGCCATGCGCACGCGGCGGCGCAGGCCCGAGTCGGGGTCGCGATAGTAGAGGCAGTCGGAGCCGGTGCCGAAGTAGGTGTTGCCGTTGCGCAGCTCGAGGGCTTCGTCGCGGCCGCGCGACCGGACGGTCCACGTCCGGGGGGCGGAAGCTAGGGCCTTGGCGACGACGGGCGCATCCAGTCGGACACGCGTGCCGTCGACCCGGCCGCCGGCTGCGGCGAAGACCTCGAGGGCTGGTGGGTAGCGGACGTCGATGCCGGTCTCGGCCAGCACCTGGAGCGTGGCTTCGTGGACGCGACGGCAGTCGTCGTCGCTCCAGACGGTTAAGGTGGCCTTGGGCACCACGACTCCTCTCGCCTGCTTTTCAGAGACGGCAGGCTGCGACGGTCTCCCGGCGTAGCACACCGTGGACGGGCGCGATAAACCACAGGAACGGCGAGTCCCCCAGCTCGCAAGACTGACTCGCCCACCGACATTGGCACGCTCAGAATGCCATGTCAAGCATGTATTACTGTGGTCGTTAACGGCAAGTGAGCCGGTGCATCGAATCGCGAACGCTGTAGGATGAGCGCAGAGTCGTGTATGGGTGCATAGTCGGGGGTCAGGTGGACGCGACAGTTCAAGAGATCGCAGGCCGCACCGTATTTGAACCCATAGGAGACGAGAGCGCGTGCGTCGCATGGCTTTGGCGGACGCTGTACGCACCCGACGGGTCAAGCGCAGTGTGCCGGCACTGCCGCACCATGCGTCGTT
>CAZFJE010000313.1:0-2944 GCA_964519555.1 uncultured Thermoleophilia bacterium | reverse complement strand
GCGAGGCTTCGTCGCCGATGGGCACCACGTAGTGCGGCGTGGTGATCGAGATCTCACGGGACAGGAACGAGTAGCAGTTGTCCTGCTCCTCGGAGTTGGGGCGGCGCAGGTGACAGTCGCTGCGCGGCACGCACTTCACGACGGTCGTGAAATAGGCCTTGGCGCGGCCGCCGTTCGACAGAGCGGGGATCAGCTCGGCGAGCTCGCGCAGTACGGCGGTGCCGGCGGGGAGGTTTGCGGCCTCTTCTTCGGGCGACGGGTGAAGCGACACGAACATGACCTGGGCGTGCGGATGTCCGGTTCCGGATAAGGCGCGCAGCCGACAGGACACGATGTCGCCGCATCTCGTGCACTGTTGTTCGGCCCGCGCCAGCTCGTCGAGCTTCTCGGCGGCGTCTTCCATAGGGACCACACTCCTTTGCTTCGAGGGTCCGCGGAGACCGCCCCCGGTGCGCAAGGCACGGGGGCGGGGGTGAACGGTGGTGCGGCCGCGCTCACACGCTCCCGCCGCGCAGGCGGTACTCGAGCGTGATGGCTGCGGTCGTGCCGATCAGGCAGAGCAGCAGCTCGTCGCTGAAGGGCGCGAGCACGACGTTCAGGTCGTCGAGCTCGACGGTGATGAGACGCGTCTCGTGCTGGCCGAGCTCGTCGGCCAGGCGGGCGCCTATGTCGATCGTGGCGCCGAGGTGGGCGGCGATCGCTTCGGCGTCGATGTCGGCGTCGGCCGACGACGCTACCAGAAAGCCGTCGTGCGAGATGAGAAGAGCGGCCTTGACTCCGGGCCGCTCCCGGTAGGGCGCCAGCTTGCCGACGAGCGCGTCGCTTGTGTTCATGAGGCCTCCAAGGCTGTCGAGATCTGTTCGCGCACGACTCCGGCGAAGCCGTCGGCGCAAGCCGCATCGGAGAAGATGCGCGTAAAGCCGTCGGGCGCGCCGGCGATCTCGCTTAAGAACATGCTCATGCGCGGGATGGGTGCCCCCCCGACGTCGTCGAGCGCGCCCTCGAGGGGAAGCTGGATGAGGGTGTCGCCTGACAGGAAGAGACGGTTCAGCTCGCGCGCGGACAGGCGGACGCGGACGTGCACGGCGATCCCCTGGCTGACCTGCTCGCTGCCGATGTCGATCTCCACGACCCCATACTAGGGCCACGGTTCGCGCGGTTTCAAGCGGACGTTCGAGATGGCGTTGCCGGCGGCAGCGGCGGCCTTGCGCGGCGGTGGGCGCGGTGGGGCATGGTGTGGCCGGCGGGAAGGTCCGCCCGACCGGAGCGCCGGGGCGAGCGGCGGCTACTGGGCGACGGCGACCGGCAGGTCGGCGGCGCTCGCCAGGGCGGGCGCGGCGGGCACGAGCTCGGTGCTCGCGGGGGCGGCGAGGGTCGCTAGCGCCTCGTCGAGCAGCTCGGCCGGGTCGTGCAGCGGGGGGTACGACGCGTGACCGAACGACAGGGTCTGGCGGTGGCGGTCGATGAGGCGGCCGGCGACTTCGTGGCCGGCCGCCTGCGCCCACGCCTTCGCCGCGCGGGCGTCGCGATCGCGCAGCGTGAAGGCCAGCGTGTCGGGGCTCAGGCGAAAGGCCAGGTCGTCGGGGCCGAGCGTGCCCTTCAGGCGCCGCGCCACGGTGCGCACGACCGCCTCGCTGCCCTCGGTACCGCGAAAGTCGTGCAGGTCGCGGAAGTGGTCGAGGCGCACGCAGACCAGCGTCAGCGGTTCGTGGGCGGCTTCGGCGGCGGTCAGCTCGGCGGGCAGCAGCGAGCGCAGGCGGGGGCGGCCGTAATAGCCCGTGGTGACATCGACGGCGGGGGCGCTGGCGGTGCGGCTGCGGCGCGGCACGCGCCGCAGCCGCACCGCCAGCGCAAAGCCGGCAAGCACGAGCCCGACGAGGGCGCCCAGGGCGAAGATGCGGTGGCCCCTCAGGGTGGGGTCGGCGATGGCCAGCACGATCGGCAGCAGCAGGCTCGGACCCACGAGGTAGGGCCACTCAGCCTTCTCGCTGGGCAGGAGCTGCACGACGACCAGCAGGGGCACGGCGACGAGCAGCGGGCTGCTCACGCCGCCGCTGAGCACGAGGGTCAGCCCGAGCAGCAGCCAGTCGCACACCACGAAGCTCTGCGAGAGGGAGCGGCCGCGGCTGCGAGCGATCGAGATCGACCAGGCGCCAAAGCCGGCGGCGATCGCCGCCGGGAGGGCCGACGGCGCCACGCGCAGCGCCAGAGCGGCACACACGAGAAGGCCGAAAAAGAGGGTCCGGAAGCGAGCTCGCGAGAGCTCCGGTGAGGGACGTCTGCGAGGCGGGGTCTTCACCGCTCGCAAGCGTCGTGGGGGACGATAGACAGATAGGCAGCGTGCCGCATGGTCCACGTTTCGCGCCCGGGGCGGCGATTCCTGCGAGCCTCGCACATCGGGGAGCGCGCCGCGTCATGCCCGGCCGAACGCGCCGAGGCCAGGCCCGGCCGAACGTGCCGGGTCGTGCCCGACCGGCACTGGGCGGCTATAATCGCAGACAGCAGTGGAACGACTCCCCTTCCTGTCAGGAAACGAAGCGATCGCGCGCGGCGCGGTGCGCGCCGGCTTGGGCTTTGCCTGCGGCTACCCGGGCACGCCCTCGACCGAGATCATCGAGGAGCTCGCCGGGATCGAGGGCCCGATCGTCGAGTGGTGCGCCAACGAGAAGGTCGCCCTCGAGACGGGCATAGGCGCCGCTCTGGCCGGCGGCCGCACGCTGGTCACCATGAAGCACGTCGGCCTGAACGTGGCGGCCGACCCCTTCATGACGCTGGCGCTGACCGGCGTGAACGCCGGCCTTGTGATCGTCTCGGCCGACGACCCCGGCATGCACTCCTCACAGAACGAGCAGGACAACCGTCACTACGCCGCCTTTGCCCGCGTGCCCCTGCTCGAGCCCTCCGACAGCCAGGAGGCCTACGACTTCGTGGCCTGGGCCTTCGA
>CAZFJE010000312.1:0-2950 GCA_964519555.1 uncultured Thermoleophilia bacterium | reverse complement strand
CAGATGTCCAATCCGAAGGGCGAGATCATCGAGCGGCCCATCAAGTCGAGCTTCATCGAGGGCCTCTCGGTGCTCGAGTTCTTCATCTCCACCCACGGCGCCCGCAAGGGCCTCGCCGACACGGCGCTGCGCACCGCCGACTCGGGCTACCTGACGCGTCGTCTGGTCGACGTCGCGCAAGACGTGATCATCCGCGAGGAAGACTGCGGCACGCACGAGTCGATCCCCATGTCGCCGTGGTCCACCCGTAAAGACGACAACGCGGCTCTGCTGGGCACCATCCTGGCGCAAGACGTCGTGCGACCGCACAGCGACCGCATCGTGCTCAAGAAGGGCGCGATCATCGACGCCAGCGCCATGGGCCTTCTCAAGGAGCTGTTCGGCGACCTGCCGAACGCCAAGATCAACGTCAAGCCCAAGGCCAACGCCAAGATCGAGAGTATCGCGATCTGGACCCACGAGCCCAACGAGAACCTGATCGGCCGCTACCTGGGCAAGCCCCTCGTCGACGAAGCGACCGGCGAGGTCGTCTACGACCGCAATACGGTCATCGACGAGAAGACGCGAGCCGGTATCGTCGAGGTCCTCAGCCACAGCACCGAGAGCGATCCGTCGGTGCCGGTACGCAGTGTGCTCAAGTGCGCCGCCGAGCACGGCGTGTGCCAGTACTGCTACGGCTACCGTCTGGCCACCAACTCCACGGCCGACATCGGTGACGCCGTCGGGCACATCGCCGCGCAGTCCATCGGCGAGCCCGGCACCCAGCTCACCATGCGTACCTTCCACACCGGCGGTGTGGCCGGCGCCGACATCACCCACGGTCTGCCGCGCGTCGTCGAGCTCTTCGAGGCCCGCAAGCCCAAGGGCGTGGCGCGTATCGCCGAGGTCGCCGGTCGCGTCGAGGTGCAAGAGGGCGAGCGCGGTCCCAAGCTGACCGTGATCGCCGACGACGGCACCTCGAAGGAATACACCTTCCCGCGCCGCACGCACATGCTGGTCGAAGAAGGCGACGTGGTCGAGGCCGGTGCGGCCCTGAGCCCGGGGTCGCTGTACCCGGCCGACCTGCTGCACTGGGGCGGCGACACCCGCACCGAGCGTTATCTGGTCGACGAGGTGCAGGAGGTCTACCGCTCGCAGGGCGTCGAGATCAACGACAAGCACATCGAGATCATCGTGCGGCAGATGATGAAGAAGGTGCGCATCGTCACTCAGGGCGATACCGTCTTCCTGCCGGGCCAGCTGGTCGATCGCCATCCGTTCCGCACCGAAAACGAGCGCTGCGTCGCCGACGGCGGCAATCCCGCCGAGGCGGAACAGGTCATCCTGGGCATCACCAAGGCGTCGCTCGCTACCGAGAGCTTCCTGTCGGCGGCCTCCTTCCAGGAGACCACCAAGGTGCTCACCGACGCCGCCATCGAAGGCAAGGTCGACAACCTCGTCGGCCTCAAAGAGAACGTCATCATCGGCAAGCTCATCCCGGCCGGCACCGGCCTGCGCCGCTACCGCTCGATCGAGATCGAGCCGGCCTGGAAGCGCGAGGCGCACCAAGAGGCCATCGAGGCGCTCGGCTATGGCGGAGGCTCGCCGCTCGACTAGAGTACACTGGAACGACTACGTTCGAGTGGGGGCAAGGCCTCGCGCCTTGCCCCCACTCGCAAAGGTTGGTACACTACGCGACTGCCGTCCATAGGGTGGCCGGTCCGAACGACAATCAGGAAGGTTGCATGGCCACGATCAACCAACTCGTGCGCAAAGGTCGCGAGAGCAAGGTCAAGCGGGGCAAGACTCCCGCACTCAAGGCATCGCCGCAGAAGCGAGGCGTCTGTACGCGTGTCTACACGCATACGCCCAAGAAGCCGAACTCCGCTCTGCGTAAGGTCGCGCGCGTCCGGTTGACCAACGGCATCGAGGTCACGACCTACATCCCCGGCATCGGCCACAACCTCCAGGAGCACTCCGTCGTGCTCGTCAGGGGCGGCCGCGTCAAAGACCTGCCGGGCGTTCGGTACAAGATCATCCGCGGCTCCCTCGACACGGCCGGCGTCGCCGACCGCAAGAAGGCCCGCTCCAAATACGGCGCCAAGTCGTAGGGAAGGGGAGCTGTCATGCCACGCCGCGGCACCGTCACTCGTAGAGAGGTCCTGCCCGACCCCGTCTACAACAACAAGCTCGTCACGCAGGTCGTCAACAAGGTCCTGCTCGACGGCAAAAAGTCCGTCGCCGAAGGCATCGTCCACGATGCCCTCGAAATAGTCCGTTCACGCACCGGCCGCGAGCCGGTCGAAGTGCTGCAAGAGGCCATCCAGGCGCTCACGCCGCACCTCGAGGTGCGCAGTCGCCGGGTCGGCGGCGCCACCTACCAGGTGCCCGTCGAGGTGCCCGGACGCCGTGCCCGCACGCTGGCCATCCGCTGGCTCGTCGGCTTCGCTCGCGACCGTCGCGAGAAGGTCATGGCCGAGCGGCTTGCCGGCGAGATCCTGGACGCTCTCGCCGGCCAGGGCGGCGCCTTCAAAAAGAAGGACGACATCTTCCGCATGGCTCAGGCCAACAAGGCGTTCGCCCACTACAGGTGGTAGGCGCCTCGCGCTCCTGAACTGGCATACGTCGCGGCAGGCCCGGGTAGGGCAGCGACGCCAGAAGCAAAACCCCAAACGAATGAGCTTCACGTGACAACGACTACTGCTGCACAGCGCGAGTTCACGATCGACAAGACGCGCAATATCGGCATCATGGCGCACATCGACGCCGGTAAGACGACGACCACCGAGCGCATCCTCTACTACACCGGCAAGACCCACAAGATGGGCGAGGTGCACGAGGGCGCGGCCGTCATGGACTGGATGCAGCAGGAACAAGAACGTGGCATCACCATCACGTCGGCCGCGACCACCTGCGACTGGCGCGACATGCGCATCAACATCATAGACACGCCCGGGCACGTGGACTTCAC
>CAZFJE010000311.1:0-2958 GCA_964519555.1 uncultured Thermoleophilia bacterium | reverse complement strand
GCGCCTGCGCCGACGTGCCGGGACCGGTGGTCATGCACGAGCTCGAGCTCGACGATCCGGGCCGCGCCATGGTGGCCGGTCTGCTGCCGCTCGAACGGCTGCGGCTGCTGTCGGGCGACGAGGGCGAGCTCACGGCGGGCGTCACCTGGGCGCGCACGCCGGGCCACACCCAGGGCAGCGTCTGCTTCAAGGTCGAGACCGCCGCCGGCCTCGTCGTGCTCACCGGCGACACCATCGGTCCGCTGCGCGACGACTTCGAGCGCGTCGTGGCCGGCACCGACGCCGGGCCCGACCCGGTGCTCGCGGCATCGTGGCGGTCGATCGCGTCGTGGGGGGCCGTCACGCTCATCCCCGGGCATGTGCCGCCTTTCACGCCCGGGCGGTAGCCGAGGGTCGCGTCTCGGCGGGGCCGGCCGCGCCGACCACAGGGCGAGCCTGTGCTAGACTAAAAACCCGAGCCGCAACGACGCCGAGGAGCAGAGCTTTGCCGATCTACGAGTACCGCTGCGAGGTGTGCGGCCACACCCTCGAGGTCTTCCAGAAGTTCTCAGACGACCCGCTCGAGACCTGCGAGGTCTGCGGCGGGCACGTCTCTAAAGTGTTGCACCCGGTCGCCATCCACTTCAAGGGCTCGGGTTTCTACACCACCGACTACGGTCGCGGCTCAAGCAAGGCGCGCGCCGCCAACGAGGCCGCCAGAACGGCCGACGAAGCCAAGCCCGCGAGTAGCGACACCTCCAAGAAGGCGGACAAGCCCGCGTCGGGCGCTGCCGGCAACGGCGGCGGCGATAGCGCCAAGAAGAGCGAAGGCAAATCCGGCGGCGACGCAGCCTCGCGTCCTTCGACCACCGACAAGACCGGCTAGGTCCGCCGGCGGGGGAGACCATGCAGGGCCACGACGACGAGCGCGTGTCCCACGACGGCGAGCGCGCCGCCGGTCAGCTTGCGCCCGGCGCCGAGCAGCGCGTGCCCGAGCGCGGCGCCGAGCAACGCGCCTCTGAGCGCATAGTCCTGCAGGCGCGCGCCAACCTGCGCAACCTGATCAGCGACGATACCCTCGCGCTGCCCTCGCTGCGGCTGATCGCCGACGGCATCCGCCTCGAGCTCGAAAAGCGCGGCGAGGTCGCCATCCTCTACGTCGGCCTCAAGCGCTACGGGCGCCTCGAGCGCGTCTTCGGCTGGCAGGTCACCTCTGATGTGCTCGACGCCTGCTCGAGCATCTTGCAGGAGATGGTGGGCACCTCGCTGCGCAAGCTCGACGCGCTGGCCGACTTCACGCTCTCCGACAACGCCTTCATCGTGGTGCTCTCGCCGCCGCGGCGCGCCAAAGAGATCGCACGCGACGACCTTGCGGCCATCAGCCGGCGCGTCTACGAGCGCCTGCAGTCGATGCTGTTGAACGACCTGGCACCGGGCGTGTTCGACCGCGTGCACCCGTTCGTCACGGTCGCCGTGCTGCAGGGCGGCACCGGCCTCACCTTCGAACAGTCCCTGCAAAACGGCGTGGCGGCCGCCATGCAGGCCGCTGAGCGCGAGTGGCTGCTCTACGACGACGAGCTCGAGCGCACCCTGGCCGACGCCGTCGAGAACCACAGCCTCGAGCCGCTGTTCGAGCCAGTGGTCGACGTCGCCGCGCGCCGGGTGCTCGGCTACCACACCGCCATCCGCGGGCCCTTCTACTCGCCGCTGCGCTTGCCCGACGTGCTCGACGAGGTCGCGCGGCGTTCGGCACTGCTGCCCAGTTATGGCATCGAGACCCGCGAGCTGGCCGTCACCAAGGCGGTCGGCCTGGCGCCCGACGAGCTGCTCGTGCTGTCGTGCGAGTCGGTCGAGCTGCCCGGCGCGGCCGTGCTCGCGCTGAGCGAGTTCTACTCGCTGAACACCGCGCTCGTGCCGCAGCACGTCGTCTTCGAGATACAGGTCGCCGACCTGGCCGCCAACGCGGCGTCGGCGCTGCGCGTGCTCGGTCCGGTGCACGAGATGGGCTTTTCGGTGTCCGTGGCCGGCGTGGGCGGCGGCCTCACGACCTTCGACCTGATCACCCGTGCCCAGCCCGACTACCTGGCGCTCGACCCGGTGATCAGCGCCGGCGCGGCCGACGACCCCACGTTCACCGACATCGTGCAGCTCCTGCTGCGTTTCGCGGCCCGCATAGATGCCCGCCTGATCGCCCCCGAGGTGGCCGACGTGCGCCAGATGAAGGCGCTGCGGCGAGTGGGGGTCGAGCTCATGAGCGGCGCGGTGTTCGCCCGGCCCGACACCCGGCTGCCCAAGCTAGGGGCTGCCAAGCTCACGCCGGCGTAGGGGCGGCGGCTCGGCCGCTTGTCCGCTTTGGCGATCGGTCACGCCTCGAACGAATCGCCGCGGCTCTGGGACTCACCACGGCCGCGCCGCACCACGACCCGGCCTTCTGTGACGCGTCGGTCGTCTGCGCCGACGCCGCCGAAGCTCAGGCCGACAGAGTGACCGACAGGTGTCCGGGCGGCTCCGACTCGGTGTCGACCGTCACGCGGTTGCGACCGGCGCGCTTTGATTCGTAGAGCGCGCGGTCGGCGTGCTCGACCAGCAGCGACTCGCTCGACGATCCGTGGAGGTAGGTCGCCACGCCGGCACTGGCCGTGACATAGGCCACCTCGCCGCCGCGTAGCTCGAGCGCCGTGCTCTCGATCGCGTGGCGCACGCGCTCGGCGAGCTCGATGCCATCGTGGGCGTCGCCGCTGATCAGCAGGGCGAACTCCTCGCCGCCGTAGCGCGCCGCCATGTCGGCCTCGCGCACGACCGCCTGCACGGTGGCTCCGACACGCTTGAGCAGATCGTTGCCGGCCTCGTGCCCGTGGCGGTCGTTGAAGCGCTTGAAGTGGTCGAGGTCGAGCATGATCAGGGTGAGCTCGCGGCCGTAGCGGTCGGCCTTGGTGACCTCGTTGTGCAGGTAGTCGGCGAAGGTGCCGTAGTTGTAGA
>CAZFJE010000310.1:0-3018 GCA_964519555.1 uncultured Thermoleophilia bacterium | reverse complement strand
CCGGCGCCGCCTCGGGGCTGATCAACACGAGCCAGCAGATCGGCGGCGCCGTGGGGCTTGCGGCCATCACCACGATCGCCACGACCGCGACGTCGAGCTACCTGCGCTCCCATCTGGCGCTGGGCGCGGCGGCGCCGCTGGCCGCGCTGACGCACGGCTTCCACATCGCCTTCATCGCGCTGGCCGGCGTGCTCGGCCTGGCCGCCGTGCTGGCAGCGCTGTTCATCACCTCGGAGCCGGCGACCGCCGCCGCCGGGGTCGAGCAGGAGTCCGCCGCGGCGGCCGCGGGCGCGGCGCCCACGCCGCTGCGACCACGTCCGGTGCGCGTGCTCGGTCTGGTGGCGGCCAGCGCTCCCGGCGCGGGACGGCGCTCCTACCACCGCGGCCTGTTCCGAGCCGCTCGGGAACAGGCGCCGGCGGGCATGATGATCGACGAGTTCGACGTGGCCGCCCTGCCCGCCTACCCCGGCGACGGCAGCCCGACGGCCGACGCGGAGCCGGTCCAGGTCGCCCGGCTGCGCAGCGCCGTGCGGCGCTCGGGAGCGATCCTCGTGGCCACGCCGCAAAGCGACGGCGACATCGGCGGCGCCATGAAGAACGCCTTCGCCTGGGCGGCGGGCTCACCCGACGGTCGTCAGGCGCTGGCCGGCAAGCCGCTCGGCATCATGGGCTCGTCGTGCGACACGCCCCGCCTGCTCGAAGCTCAGGCGCAGATGCGCGACGTGCTGGGCGCCGGGCCGTCGGGCACCGACGGCGACGGCGACGGCGCGCGGTTGATCTGGAGCTGTGTGCGCGGCGACAGCCACACGCAGGGGCGCCCGACAAACGACGTGCGCGAGTCGGTGCAGGGCCTGCTGGCGGCGCTGTCGGAGGTGGCACAACCCTCGGAGCAGATTGCCTGAGGGGCATCGGGCGGCGCCGCGCAGCACAAGGTCGCGTGAAGGCAAAACAGCGGCGGGCCGCGGGCCGTACCGGCCCGCGGCCCGCCCCGTCGCGGCGAGTGGTCGTTGGCCGTTGCTTACGACTCCTCGACGACGCCCTCGAGCAGCTCTTCGGTGGTCACGTCGGCGCCCCTGGACTGGGCCCGACCGATCAGATAGAAGACCACGCCCACCAGGCAGATGACGATGAACGAGCCGAACGTGACGAGCTCGAAGAACGCGCGTGAGACGCCCCAGCTGTCCATGATGCTGTACTTCTGGCCGAGGACGCCGTCGATGAGGCCGGGCCAGAGCAGCGTGAAGCCGGTGAGCACGATGCCGATCTCGCTCAAGATGACGCAGAGCCACAGCCCGCTCTGACCGCCCGGCACGACGAAGGGCCGATGCACGTCGGGGAACTTGCGGCGCAGCGTGATGGTGGCCGGGATGGTGAAGATGTAGGCGAGCACCGCCGTCGACAGCGCGATGCCCAGGAACACGGCCATGGCGTTGTTGAGCGTGTTGGCGTTGCTCAGGTGTGACAGGTAGAACACCACGATCACGAAGACCGAGCCGACGATGCCCGACAGCCACGCCATCGAGGTCGGCGTGCCCTGGCTGCCAAACTTGCCGAGCCAGCGCGGCGCCGCGCCGTCGAGGGCGGCGACGGCCTGTACGCGGCAGGAGCCGAGGATCCAGACCGAGCCAGAGCCGATCAGCGTGAGGATGATGACGATGCCGAACAGGTAGCCGATGAACTTGGCGCCGCCGCCGGTGCCGATGACCGTCTTGTTGACCAGCGAGAAGGCGCCGGTGAGACCGCTCGAGGTGGTCAGTTCCTTGACCGGCAGGGTGAACAGGATGCCGAACAGCACGATGATGTAGAGCGCGCTGGTGATGATGCCCGAGCGCAGGATGCCGATCGGCACGTCGCGCTGCGGGTTGGTCATCTCTTCGCTGGCGCCCGATTCGAGCTCGAAGCCCACGAACAGGAAGATGATCGAGCCGATCACGGCCAGGAAGCCGCTGACCGAGGGCACGTAGGTGTGACCCGCGGCGATGCCGCTGGGCACGCCGTTCTTGATGAGGTTGGCGACCACCAGGATGGCGAAGGTGATGACCGCGATGGCCTTGACCCAGGCGCCGATGTTGGCGGCCCACTTGCCGTGCTTGAGGCTCATCACGGCGATCGCGATGCACACCCAGACGAAGATGAGGCCGATGACGATCGACCCCACCCAGCCGATGTCGGCGTGCTTGTTGGGTTCGAGGAAGAAGCTGTTGATCGAGGCGATCGACACGCCGGCCAGCGAGCCGCCGATCCAGACCGCGTTCGAGATCCAGTAGAGGATCGCGGTGAGCTCGCCGGGCAGCTTGCCGTAGGCCATGCGCGCCCAGGTGTAGATGCCGCCCTCTGCCGGGAAGGCGGCGCCGAGCTCGGCGGTCACCAGGCCGTAGGGCAGCAGGAAGAGAAAGACGAAGATGACGAACCAGGTGATGCCCTGACCAAGTCCCCACTTGGCCAGGCCGGCGACCGCGTCGAGCCCGATGATCGCGCAGACGCTGAAGAAGACGAGGTCCCAGCGCTTGAGCGTCTTGACGAGCTTGGCCTTTTCTTTCTTGAGCGCGACTTCAGCCATGCAGACCCCTCCATTGCATCGTTTCGCGGACGTGATCCGACGCTCCCCTTGCGCGCATCGGACATACTCACCCCTGCATATAATCCCGATGATGCCCGGGTGCAAGGCCTAGTTCTTTCCGAGATCGACAGCGAGACTCGTGTCGCGTGGAAGGCTCGGCCACCGTGGGGCTCCGGTGCTACCGTCTGGCGACGGGCGGCCCGTGGCGGGATAGGCTCAAGCGTCCGCGGCAGCGCCGGCCGTTCGCGGCAGCGCGGCGAGCTTCTGCGGGTGGCGGGTGGCGCGAGGGTCGATATACCATGAGCGGACGGTCCGGGGTCCGTCGTCTTTGTCACACGCCACATGCCGACCCCCCCCAGTCCCACCGGCCCGGCCGCGCTCGTTGCGACAGGGCACTCGCGCGAAGCAGTGGAGGTGATGCGTTTGGAACCCAAGATCGCTACCCGCATGGGTGACGG
>CAZFJE010000309.1:0-3077 GCA_964519555.1 uncultured Thermoleophilia bacterium | reverse complement strand
GTCTTTGAGCGACTCTTCGGAGCGGTTCGGGATGTCGCGCGTGATCTCTTCGTCGCCCAGCTTGGTGGTGCGGGCGTCGACTTCGTACTCCTCGATGTGCACCGACGACAGCACGTCGTCTTTGACGAGCCGCTCGGAGAGGATGATGGCGTCTTCGAAGTTGTAGCCCTCCCAGCTCATGAACGCCACGAGCAGGTTCTTGCCGAGGGCGAGCTCGCCGTGGTCGGTAGACGAGCCGTCGGCCAGCACGGTGCCCTCTTCGACCTTGTCGCCCACGTTGACGAGGGGCTTCTGGTGGATGAGCGTGCCCTGGTTGGAGCGCGTGAACTTGACGAGCGAATACTCGTCGACTTCGCCCTTGCCCAGGTCGATCACGATGCCGTTGGCGTCGCACGCGGCCACGCGGCCGGGGTGCTCGGCGAGAATGACGTCGCCCGTGTCGCAGGCGGCGCGGAATTCCATGCCGGTGCCTACATAGGGCGCCTCGGTGGTGAGCAGGGGCACCGCCTGACGCTGCATGTTCGAGCCCATCAGGGCGCGGTTGGCGTCGTCGTGCTCGAGGAAGGGGATGAGCGCCGTGGCCACCGAGACGAGCTGGGTGGGGTTGACGTCCATGTAGTCGACCTGCTCGGGCGGCACGGAGACGACTTCGTCGCCGCCGCGTGTACGGGCCAGGACCTGCTCGTTGGCGAACTTGCCGGTCTTGGGGTCGAACGGAGCGTTGGCCTGGGCGATCGTGACGGCGCGCTCCTCGCCCGTCTTGGGCGAGATGATGGTCTCTTCTTCTTCGGAGGCGTCGAGGTAGACGATCTCTTCGGTGACCCTGCCCTTGACGACCCTGCGGTACGGCGCCCGGATGAAGCCGAACTCGTCGACCGTCGCAAACGACGCCAGGGTGCCGATGAGGCCGATGTTCGGGCCTTCGGGGGTCTCGATCGGGCACATGCGGCCGTAGTGGGTAGCGTGCACGTCGCGCACCTCGATGGGGGCGCGTTCGCGGGTGAGACCGCCGGCGCCGAGCGCGCTCAAGCGCCGGCGATGGGTGAGGCCCGACAGCGAGTTGGTCTGGTCCATGAACTGCGAGAGCTGCGACGAACCGAAGAACTCCTTGAGCGCGGCGACCACCGGCCTGATGTTGACCAGGGTGGCCGGCACGATGGTGTCGGGGTCTTCGGTGGTGAGGCGCTCCTTGATGACGCGCTCCATGCGCGTAAGACCGATACGGAAGCTGTCCTGCACGAGCTCGCCGACGGTGCGCAGGCGGCGGTTGCCGAAGTGCTCGTACTCGTCGAGCTCGGCGGCGATGTCTTCGCGGTGCGAGCCGATCAGGTTCATGGCGGCGTCGGCAAAGTCCTTGGCGTCGTCGGGCACGCCCAGCCTGGGCGGCAGCGCGATGAGCCGGCGGATGAGCTCGACGATGTCCATGGTGGTGAGGACACGCACGTCGCCGGCCGGCCGGCCTTCGGGGGCGATGTGGCCGTGCAGGCGCGAGTTCAGCTTGTGGCGGCCGACCCGCGAAAGGTCGTAGCGCTTGGGGTCGAAGAACAGCCCACGCAGCATGGCGGTAGCCGAGTCGAGGGTCGGCGGCTCGCCGGGGCGCTGCTTGCGGAAGAGCTCGATGAGCGACTCCTCCTGCGAGGTCGTGGAATCGCGGTCGAGCGTGTTCTTGATATAGATGGATCCATCGAAAAGCTTGAGGATGTCGTCGTTGCCGCCGCAGCCCATGGCGCGCAGCAGCACGCTCACCGGGAACTTGCGCTTGCGGTCGATGCGCACGTTGACGGCGCCCTTTTTGTCGATCTCGAGCTCGAGCCACGAGCCGCGCTGGGGCATGAGGTTGGCGATCAGCACCTGCTTTTCGCGCTCAGCCTGCTTGGGCTCCATGATGTAGGCGCCCGGCGACCGCACGAGCTGCGTGACGACGACGCGCTCGGTGCCGTGGATGATGAAGGTGCCGCGCTCGGTCATCATGGGGAAGTCGCCCATGAAGACGTGCTGCTCGCGGATCTCACCGGTCTCTTCGTTGACGAAGCGCACCACCATGGTGAGGGGCGCTGAGAAGGTCATGTCTTTGTTACGGCACTCGGCGATGGGCTTGGAGGGCTCGCCGAACTGGTACTCGCCGAATTCGACGAGCAGCTTTTCGGAGTAGTCCCGTATGGGCGAGATGTCTTCGATGGTCTCCTTGAGACCTTCCTCGAGGAACCACTTCCACGACGCCCTCTGGATGTCGATGAGGTTGGGAACCGGCAGAGGCTGGTCCAGCTTTGCAAAAGACGTGCGCACGCGAGGACACTTCGGCTGGTTCAAGTGGAGACTCCTCTCGGTAGGCTGAAGCAGCGTGCAGCGAGCCGCAGGACGGCAGGCCGCAGGGAGGCTGAGCTACGATTAAATGCGGCAGACGGCACGACCGCATAGAGTACACGAGCATCGGAAGCATGGCAAGAGGGTGCAAGGTGTGGTTGCCCACAACTTGCACCCCCCAAACCAGGGCTTTGAGGGCGGCGCTTACCGCCCCACGGGATGACTCGGGTGTCTATTTGACTTCGACGGTGGCGCCGGCCGCTTCGAGCTGCTTCTTTGCCTCTTCGGCCTCGTCTTTGTTGACGCCTTCCTTGATCGGCTTCGGGGCCTCTTCGACGACCGCCTTGGCCTCTTTGAGGCCGAGCCCCGTGAGGGCGCGCACGACCTTGATGACCTCGATCTTCTTCTCGCCGTAGGACTGCAGGACGACGTCGAAGGCCGTCTGCTCTTCCTTCTCTTCTGCCTCGCCACCGCCGGCGGCGGGCGCCGCTACGGCCATCGGGGCGGCCGCGCTCACGCCGAACTCGTCTTCGAGGGCGTGCACCAGCTCGGCCAGGTCGAGGACGCTCATCTTCTTGATCTGCTCGATGAGCTCGTCTTTGGTAAGTGTCTTGTCTGCCACGTCAGTCCACCTCGTCGTTGGAACGTTCGTTTCAGTCACTAGCGAAAGCGAGCGAGGCCGTTCAGGCCTCGCCGGCCGCCGTCTTTTGGTCGACGATCTGCTGGAGCGCCCGGGCGAAGCCCGAGATCGTGCCCTGCAGCACCGTGACCAG
>CAZFJE010000308.1:0-3089 GCA_964519555.1 uncultured Thermoleophilia bacterium | reverse complement strand
CTTCCCGCAGCCCTGGCAGCGCTGGGCGCGATAGCGGCCGACATCGAGGATGTACACCGACGGGCGCCGTTATCAGGCGTCGCAGTCACTCGCCCTGAATCTCACATAACTCCTGCACGCAGGCCACATTCTGTCCACGGCCGTTATCACCAGTCGCACTCGCAACCCGCCAGTTTCAGCAGGTCCGGTGGACAAAGGCGTGGACACGTCGACGACGCATGACCACCATTTCGAGGGACTGAAGCGGGATGGTCGTGGCCGGACGCCTGCAACTTGGGGAGCATGCGTGTCGACTAGGGGGCGGTCCCGGCGAGGCTTTCCGCGGCTGATTGTATGGGCGACGCCCAACCACCCTCGGCGCGACGAGGTGTAGGGAGACAGGGCGCGAAAACCGGCCCAAGTGTGACACCGTCTAGATAGTGATGCTTGCTGCTGGAGCAGCAGTTTCGTCACGACTCGCTCACTCGTGCTCGTGGGCGCAGAGCTGAACGCTGCGGAGGCGACTAAGCTTGAGACTGCCTCTTGGTCGATAAGCCCGAGGAACGACTCGTCGAGGGCTGAAGCTTGACGAGGGCTAAGACAGTCGGTGCGCGCTTGCAGGCCGGCGCCCCCCGCCCACAGACGGCACTGGAGCGACCACAACGAAGAGCCGGACAGTGTGGGCTTCGCACGCTGGCGTCAGGGCGACTCTGCAGCCTTGTCCCATCAGTCAATTGACTCCGGGCGGAGGAGAAGGGGCGGTGGGAGCCGACGGGGCAGGCACGCCGGCGGGCCGTGGTCGCTCGTCGGGCGGCGCTGCGGCCGGCCGAAGCTCGCCAGTTGCCTTGGTCGAGTCCGGGCTGTCTATGGAAGCTGACATTTGCGTGGACGGGTGCCGGTCCGCGTGCAACGGCATTTGCTGCAGTTGGGACGGCGCGGGTGACGTCGCTCGGCCCGCCTGGGCGTCCTGTATCGCGTGCCGATGAGGGTGAAACCAGCCCAGCATGTCATGGGGGTGCAGCTTGACCTCGACCTGCTTGCACCAGGTGCGGGCGGGCTCCTGAGAGAAGACGGTGTAGTAGAAGTGCTTGTCGGAGTCGAGACCTTGGTCGGCGAGGTAGGTGTCCGTGCCTTGGCTGACGAGCACCTGGCCGTTCGTGCCAGGCGACTCCGCGCTTTCTGCGAAGCCCTGCTCAGAGCGCAGCACTCGCCAGTGCAACTTGTCGCCGTGGCGCGCCTCGCAGTCCAGCTCGATGGAGCCGTTCTCGTGGCGGGCGTGGAAGTGTGCCATGTGCGTTTCTTGGGCGCTGCCGGAAACATGGATGGCGCGATCCTTGGCGCTGGGCGGTTGCAAGCCGCTGGCTGACAGTACGTGCCGGGCCTGGGCGAAGTCCTCCTCACGAACACAAATGTGAAAGACCGTGACCCAGTATGGACGAGCCGCTGCATCGTGGAAGCAGTGGCGGTCCGACCACCAGCTGGCCCGATCGATGCCACCGCGCTTGAGGGCGTCAACGATGTCCTCGGCACGACGCTGGTCCTCCACGACGATAAGATCGACTTCCTCGCTCACGCCGCCCCCTTCGCGTTGGAATCCTCGTGCAAGTCAGATGCCCTTCGCTTTGTGCCGCTGTGTCGAGCGGGGCTGGCCAGCGCCTTGCAGGCGCGGCGTTCCGAGACGCCGAGGCTCTCCTGAACTGCGACGGTCACTGCGCGGCGGCTATGAGCGCTCGGGTGCTTCGCCCGGAAGTCAGCCTGAAGCGCCGCCTTTCTATCCGACAGGCGGGCGACCTCGCAGCGCAGGGCGGCGTTGTCGCGCTCAAGCTCCGCGAGACGGGCGGCTCGATCTTGCGCGTCGTTTCTCATCGGCTCCGTGGGAACGCTCTTCGGTCGCGTGGTGGTCGCTGCCCGATGAGCCTAACACGATTCTATGACTGGCCTGCAGTCCGTCGCGGTCGGTCGGTTGTCGGGTTGAGGGGCCGACAGTCCTCTGACTGGCGTCAGGTGACGGAGACGGCTCGGTGGATCTCGTCACCTGCGATGGCTGACTCCACCAGCTGATCCTCACCTTGCGCATGAAAGTACATGCAGACCAGGTAGACCACCGACAGCGGAGCAAACGCGAAGATCCAAAGCACCCCCGAAGCTGCGTCCAGCAATGTCTTCAGCGCACCGTGCGTGAGGCTGCTTGGAAGCCCCAGAACGTAAGCGAGGAGAAGGTAGGTTATCGCCGCCGCCAATGTGCGCCAGAGCTCGGCCCCCCGAAGGAGGGTGACGCTTCGTCGCAAGGCCGGACCAACGTGGAGGCGCTCATCGACGATCGCCGGAAACAGGTAGACAACCGGCAGGCCGACGAGCAGCAACGGAGACGAGAGCGGCCACAGGGACCGTGGCAACGCGAGCCAGAGAACGGCGACCAAAAGGGCGAAGCCTGCGAAGACGACAATCGAAGCAAGGGACAGGTCACCGAACTGTCGGTAGCCCCTGAAGACCTGGCGGGCTTTCCCGGAGCTTTGATCTCTCACCCGTCGAATGGCGATGCCCATGTGGCCACCAATCAGCGGCAGGACGCAGACCCCTGTGCCAATCAACACGATCGCCAAGCCCAGCGTCTTCAGCCCGTAATGAATCAGTCCTCCGGCGAGCAGCCCGAAAACCCACAAGATTGGCACAGACACAAGACCGATCAGGATGGTGCCGAAGACGAGTGCGCCGGCGTCCCTCCTAAAGAGAAACCAGGTGCGGCGCAACAGCGCGCCCTCAGCCTTCACTTGGTTCAGGATCGAATCGACACTGCCAGCCACGCAAGTTCACCTCTTGTCGCCCAACCGACTACCCCGGACGTCAGGGGGCACGTCGCCACTGAGACGTTCAAGCAGCGATGCTATCAGGCGCGAAGAGACGGAGGAACACGACACGCCGGTGCTCACTTCTGGGCTCGGTGGCGTTGTCCACGAACGCAATGCCTGAGTCGCCGGTCGCTTCCGCTCCCACTCGGATTCCCGGCATCGGGGTGGCCGGCTTTACTGCTCGCTTGGCGGCCTCGTTGGGCCGTTTCTAGCAGATGGGATGAGAAGGCCAGCCTCCCACGGGGTACCGTGAGGTCCCCA
>CAZFJE010000307.1:0-3117 GCA_964519555.1 uncultured Thermoleophilia bacterium | reverse complement strand
TGAAGCTCGACTTGATGGGCCGCTCGATGATCTCGCCCTTCGGATTGGACATCTGGCCGCGCCAGCCGGCGAGCTGGCGGATCTGCTTGATGTCGCCGCGGGCGCCGGATGTGGCCATCATGTAGATCGGGTTGAGAGGGTTGAAGTTCTCTCTGGTGGCCGCCGTGATCTGCACGTCGGCTTCGCGCCAGATCTCTTCGATCTTCTCGCGCCGCTCTGAGTCGGTCAGGAAGCCGGTGTTGTACTGCTCCTGGACCTGCGTGACCATGTCCTCGTGCGCGGTCAGGATCGCGGCCTTGCGCTTCTCGGGGATCACGACGTCGTTCTTGGAGACCGTCACCGCGGCCCGCGTGGCGTAGCGGAACCCGACCGCCTTGAACACGTCGAGCAGGCGAGCGACCTTGGTGGCGCCGTAGGCGGCCACGAGCTCGTTGATGAAGGCGGCAAGCGCCTTCTTGGTGACGTTGTCGTTCAAGTACGTGTAGCTCGCCGGGTCGAAGTCGTCTTCGAGCAGCTCGCGCAGCCCGTTCTCGATCTCCATGTTGAAGATCGCGCGACCGACCGTGGTGACCACGCGGCTGCCGTCGGGCAGACGCAGCCTGATGGCCTTGCGCGTGAACTCGGCGACGCCGGCGGAGCGCTGCACGGGCACCTGGCGCTGGTCGAGCAGACGCTGCTCGTAGGCCTGGATGACCTCTTCGTAGTTGGCGAAGGCCTGCGGCATCTCGGGCAGGTCCTCGGGCTTGACGTGGCTCAGGTCGCCCAAGCCGTGGAAGGTGAGGTAGTAGGCGCCGATGACCATGTCCTGCGACGGCACGGCGATGGGCTTGCCATTGGCCGGCGAGAGGATGTTGTTGGTCGACAGCATGAGCGTGCGAGCTTCGGCCTGCGCCTCCCAGGACAGCGGCAGATGGACGGCCATCTGGTCGCCGTCGAAGTCGGCGTTGAAGGCGGCGCAGACCAGCGGATGGATCTGGATGGCCTTGCCTTCGACGAGCAGCGGCTCGAAGGCCTGGATGCCCAGGCGATGCAGCGTGGGTGCGCGGTTGAGCAGCACCGGATGCTCGGCGATGACCTCTTCGAGGATGTCCCAGACCTCGGGCACCATCGACTCGACCATCTTCTTGGCGGCCTTGATGTTCTGCACGAGCTTGCGGCTGACGAGGCGGCTCATGATGAACGGCTTGAAGAGCTCGAGCGCCATCATCTTGGGCAGGCCGCACTGATGCATCTTGAGGTGCGGGCCGGCCACGATGACCGAACGGCCCGAGTAGTCGACGCGCTTGCCGAGCAGGTTCTGGCGGAAACGCCCCTGCTTGCCCTTGAGCATGTCGGACAGGCTCTTGAGGGCGCGGTTGCCGGGGCCCGTGACGGCGCGGCCACGACGGCCGTTGTCGAACAGGGCGTCGACCGCCTCTTGCAGCATGCGCTTCTCGTTGTTGACGATGATGTCGGGCGCCTGCAGGTCGAGCAGCCGCTTGAGGCGGTTGTTACGGTTGATGACGCGCCGATAGAGGTCGTTCAAGTCGCTCGTCGCAAAGCGGCCGCCGTCGAGCTGCACCATGGGGCGCAGCTCGGGCGGGATGACCGGGATGACGTCGAGGATCATCCACTCGGGGCGGTTGCCCGAGCGCAGGAACGCCGAGGTCACGCGCAGGCGCTTGACGGCGCGGCTCTGGCGCTGGCCCTTGGCGGTGTCGATCGTGTGCTTGAGCTCTTCGGCCTCGGCCTCGAGGTCGACCTGCGTGAGCAGCTCGCGGACCGCCTCGGCGCCGGTGCCGCCCTTGAAGTAGATCCCGAAGCTCTCGGGCTCGAAGCCCGAGTCGCGGCCGAACATGCGCTCCATCTGCAGGTAGAGCGTCTCGTCGCCGACCACGTCGCGCGGAGCGATGCTCTTGAACTGGTCCCAGGCGCGGTCGATGTTGTTCTTGGCGACGTCGACCGCCTTGGTGCCGCGGTCGATGTAGTCGTCGGCGAGCTTGTCGACCTTGGCGCGCTGGCCCTTCATCTCGTCGGCGCCGAGCTGTGCGGCGTTGACCACGATGCGGCGATAGGTCTCGAAGATGTCGAAGTAGTTGAAGAAGCCGAACTCGTCGTCGGGCTCGCCGCCTGCGTGGAACTCTTCGGCGTCGAGCTCGTGGTCGAGGACGCGCTGGACCTCGACCCGCATGGCGCGGATGGCCGCGATGCGATCGTCGGCGTAGACGCTGTAGCGCGCCTTGATCTCTTCGACCTTCCCTGAGAGCAGCGGCAGATCGGCGGTGCGCTTTTCGTCGTCGACCGAAATGATCACATAGCTGCCGCCGAAGTAGAGCACCTTCTCGAGCTCTTTGGGGGCGATGTCGAGCAGGTAGCCCATGCGCGACGGCACGCCCTTGAAGAACCAGATGTGGCTGACGGGCGCGGCGAGCCTAATGTGGCCCATGCGCTCGCGACGCACCTTGGCGCGCGTGACCTCGACGCCGCAGCGTTCGCAGATGATGCCCTTGTAGCGCACGCGCTTGTACTTGCCGCAGTAGCACTCCCAGTCCTTGGTGGGACCGAAGATGCGTTCGCAGAACAGACCGTCGCGCTCGGGCTTGAGCGTACGGTAGTTGATCGTCTCGGGCTTGGTGACCTCGCCTTTGGACCACGCTTCGATCTGTTTGGACGAAGCGAGGCCGATCCGGATCGAGTCGAAGTTGTTGATGTCAATCACGTGGATGCTCCCTCTGGCCGCATCGCCGGCTTACTCATCGCTGTGGTCGTCTTCGTCGTGCTCGGCCTCGACCGCGTGTTCCTCGAGGTCGACGCCCGGGGCGCCGGTGATCTCGGGAAAGTCGCTGTCGTCGTCGTCGTCGACGACGCTGAGGTCGAGGTCGTCGTCGACGATGCCGGCGATCACCGGCGCTTCGTCGCCGTCGCCATCGCCATCGCCGTCTTCGACCGACGCACCGGCGCCGAGGAAGCCGGACAGGCCGGGCACCTCGAGAGCCTCGTCGCCGATGCCCTCGCGGGTCCGCAGGCTGGCCGACAGGTCGATGCCGAGCTCTTCGGCGGCACGCAGGAGGTCGTCGTCTTCTTCGTGGACCTCGAGGATGCCGCCCTCTTCGCTTTGCACCTGCATGTCGAGGCTCA
>CAZFJE010000306.1:0-3164 GCA_964519555.1 uncultured Thermoleophilia bacterium | reverse complement strand
CCGCAAGGCTCTCGGAGAGCTTAAGGCGAGGCGATTTTCAGCAGCCTGCTAGTGGCTGTGATCGTCGGCCGCCTCGTTCAGGTCGGCTCCGCAGACCACGCACAACCCGCGGCAGTCGTCGCGGCACAGGATCTGCGCCGGCAGGGCCTCGGCGATCGCGTCGCGCACCCAGCGCTCGAGGTCGAGCACAAAGCCCTCGACGTACGGTTCGTCGTCGTCGACCACGGAGTCGCTGCCGGCCACGTAGTCGACGCAGACGACCGGCACCTCGAGGGCGGCGTCGGCCAGGCACCGCTGACAGAGCCCGGTGACGGTGGTCGTACCGGTGGCCCGCAGTGTCACGCGCCGCCCGACGCGCGTCGCAACGAGGCGCAGGTCGACCCCGCCGCCGGCCACTTCATAGTCGATGCCGGAAAGCGAAAACGGAGCGACGTTACAGAAGAGCCGTCGCTCGACTTCGGTGCGCTCTCCGAGCGAGAGCGAGCGCATGTTGAAACGGCGCATATCGACCGACACCTGCCGGCCGGCCAAGGCCGGCGGCGCTGCCTTTAGTCCTGCGGCTCGAGGCCGATCGACGGCGTCTGGAGACGCTCACGACCACGACGCACCGCGGCCAGGAACTTGTCGAGATTCACCTCGAGGTTACCCAGCACCTCGTCGGCATAGTCTTCGGCACCCAGGCGGATCTCGCGCTCGCGTTCGCGGGCGTCGTCGACGATCTCGTGAGCCTGCCGTTCGGCGACCCGCACGACCTCTTCCTGGGCGGCGAGCTGCTCGGCCTTCTGGCTCGCCTCGGCCACGACGCGCTCCGATTCCTGTTTGGCTTCGGTCAGCATCTCCTGGCGCTCCTTGACGATCCAGCGCGCCTGCTTGACCTCTTCGGGGATCGTGGAGCGCATCTGGTCGAGCAGGTCGTAGATCTCCTCACGATCGATCATGACGCTGTCGGTCAGCGGGACCGAGCGCGCGTTGTGAATGAGGTCGTCCAACTTGTCGATCAGAACCAGCACATCCATGCGGGAACCTACCTCTCCTTGAGGCGCTTACGCCTTTCGCGGGAACAGTTCGGCGATGCGCCGGGCCACCGCCGGTGGCACCAGATCGTCGACCGACCCGCCGAACGTGGCGATCTCTTTTACGCCGCTCGAGCTCAGGAAGCTGTGCTCGGGCGATGCCATCATGAAGACAGTTTCGATGTCGGGGGCCAGCTTCCTATTGAGCTGGGCCATGGCGAACTCGTATTCGAAGTCGGAGATGGCGCGCAGGCCCTTGAGGATGACGTTGGCCTCCCAGCGCAGCGCGAACTCGACGACGAGCTCGTTGAAGTGGTCGACGTGCACGTTGGGGTAGTCGGCCAGCGCGTCGCGCAGGAACACCAGGCGCTCGTCCGAGGTGAACAGCGTCTGCTTGCGCTTGGGGTCGTCGATCAGGCCCACGATGACGCGTCCGAAGGTACGAGCGCCCCGCGTGATGATGTCGAGATGACCCACGGTGACGGGGTCGAAGGTCCCCGGACAGATGGCAGTGACGTTGCTCGGCACGCTCAGAACCTCGCTTGCAGGAAAGTGACCCGTGTGTCGCCGTACAGCTTGACTACGCGCTCGAGCAGCGGCAGATCGACCGCCTGGTCGCGAGACGTCTCGACGACGACGACGGCACCGCTTTCGAGCACGTCCGGCAGCCGGCCGGCCAGCTCGAGCTCGACGGCCGGATAGAGTGCGTACGGCGCGTCGATGAGGACGAGAGTATACAGTCTCGCGCGGGCAGCGTCAGCCTTGAGCGCGCGCCGGTAGTCGGTGGCGCTCACGCGGGCACCAGCCGCGCCGACCTCGAACGTGGTCAGATTGGCGCGCAGCACTCGCAGGGCGGCGGGCGCACGTTCGACGAAGGCGCACGATGCCGCGCCGCGCGAGAGCGCCTCGAGGCCCAACGCGCCGCTGCCGGCGAACAGATCGAGCACGGCGGCGCCGTCGAGCGCGGCGTGGCCAGGTGAGCCCGGGTCGGTCCGCGCGGCCAGGGCCATGGCCCCGAGCACGTCGAAGATCGCCTCGCGCACCCGGTCCGACGTGGGCCGCGTGGCGCGGCCGGCCGGCGCGGCAAAGCGCCGGCCGCGCCACGCGCCGCCCACGATGCGCATCAGGATGCCCCGCCGGACGCGCCCGACGCCGGGGTCTGGCCGGTCTGCTCGGGTACGCTCGCCACGACCGCCCTGCCCGCTAGTCGCGCCCGAGGATGACCGGCCGAGCGGCCGGAGCCTCGTCGGCGACCGCGAAGGCGCCGTGCAGCAGCGCCGTGGCGGCGGCCCGCGACTCGCGGCTCCGCGAGTACACGCGGGCGAGCGTCGTGCCAACGGCCACGTGCTCGCCGGGCCGCGCGGCGAGCACGACGCCCGCCGCCGGGTCGACCTCGTCGTCGACGCGGCCGCGCCCGGCGCCCGCCAGCTGGGCGGCACTGCCCACGGCGCGCGCGTCGACCGCGCTCACCCAACCGTCGCGATCGGCGACGACCTGGTCGCACGCGAGCCGGTGGAACTCGCCCGGCCGAAACCGTCCGCCCTGCACGCCCACCCAGCGCTCGAACCACTCAGCCGCCTGCCCTGAATCGAGGGCCCGCTCGGCACGCTTTCGGCCGGCGGCTTCGTCGACCTTCAGGTCGGAGAGCGCGAGCAGCGCGCCGGCCAGCTCGATCACGACCTCACGCAGGTCGGCGGGACCGTCGCCGCGCAGCAGCTCCCAGGCCTCTTCGACCTCGAGCCGGTTGCCCACGGCGCGGCCCAGGGGCGCGTCCATGGCCGTGTACACGCAGGTCACCTTGCGCCCGTAGCTTTCGCCGATCATCCGGCAGAGCGCGCCGAGCGACCTCGCCTGGGCGATCGTCTTCATGAAGGCGCCGGAGCCGACGGTGAGGTCGAGGACCAGCGCCGAGGTGCCGCTGGCGACCTTCTTGGCCATGATGCTGGCCGCGATCAGGCCTTCGTTTTCGACCGTGCCGGTGACGTCGCGCAGCGCGTAGAGGATACGGTCGGCCGGCACGAGGCGCTCGCTCTGGCTGACGACCGCCACGCCGATGCGCTCGAGCTGGCGCAGAAAGTCGCCCTGCGAGAGCTGCACGCGAAACCCGGGGATCGACTCGAGCTTGTCGAGCGTGCCGCCGGTGTGCCCCAG
>CAZFJE010000305.1:0-3168 GCA_964519555.1 uncultured Thermoleophilia bacterium | reverse complement strand
TAATGGTCCCACCTCGACCGGTGCTGCTCTCGTCCTCGGAGGCGGCGTCGCCGGCATTCAGTGTTCGCTCGACCTGGCCGAGGGCGGCTACAAGGTCTATCTGGTCGAAAAGTCGCCGGCTCTCGGCGGCCACATGTCGCAGCTCGACAAGACCTTCCCCACCAACGACTGCTCCATGTGCACGCTGGCGCCCAAGCTGGTCGAAGCCGGGCGTCACTTGAACATCGAGATCGTCACCAACTCCGAGCTCACCGGCCTCGAGGGCAGCCCCGGCAACTTCAAGGCCAAGGTCTTCCACCACGCCCGCTTTGTCGACCCCGACCTCTGCACGAGCTGCGGCGAGTGCGCCCCGGTCTGCCCGGTGGTCGTGGCCGACCAGTACAACGAAGAGCTCGGCGAGCGCAAGGCCATCTACAAGCTCTACCCGCAGGCCATCCCCAACACCTACGCGGTCACCAAGAAGGGCCATTCGCCCTGCAAGCGTGCCTGCGCCGTGCACACCTCGGCGCAAGGCTACGTGGCGCTGATCGCCCAGGAGCGCTTCGCCGACGCCTACCGCGTCGCCAGCGAGCCCAACCCCTTCCCCGCCGTCTGCGGCCGGGTCTGCACCCACAAGTGCGAGACCGACTGCACGCGCGGCGAGATCGAGCAGCCCATCGCCATCGCCGGTCTCAAGCGTTTCGTCTCCGACTTTGCCCTCGACAACGTGCCGCTGCCCGAGCCCGTCGAAGCCACCTTCACCGAGAAGGTCGCCATCGTCGGCGCCGGCCCGAGCGGCCTGTCGTGCGCCCGCGACCTGGCGCTGCTGGGCTACCAGACCACCGTGTTCGAAGCCAAGCCCGAGCCCGGCGGCATGCTGCGCTTCGGCATCCCTGAGTACCGCCTGCCCAAGGCCGCCCTGCAGCAAGACATCGACCGCATCCTGGCGCTCGGCGTCGATCTGCATTGCAACAAGGCCGCCGGCGCCGACTTCACGGTCGACTCGCTGCTCTCCGACGGCTACCAGGCCGTCTTTTTGGGCGTCGGCCTGCAGGGCGGCCGCCCGCTGCCCATACCCGGAAACGACCTCGCGGGCGTCTTCACCGCGGTCGATCTGCTGCGCGACGCCACCCTCGAAAAGCCCGTCGCCATGGGCAAGAACGTGGTCGTCATCGGCGGCGGCGACGTGGCCTTCGACGCCGGCCGCACGGCCGTGCGCCTGGGCGCCGAAAAGGTGCAGCTCGTCTGCATCGAAGACGACGCCACCATGCCCGCTTCGGCCGACGAGATCGAAGAGGGTCTCGACGAATCGATCAGCTTCATCTGCTCGTGCATGCCGACCGCCGTGGTGGCCGGCCCCGACGGCCGCGCCGCCAAGGTCGAGTTCACCGCCTGCACCCTAGGCGAGGCCGACGCGCGCGGCTGGCGCCCGCCGGTGCCCCTCGACAACAGTTTCAGCGAGATCGCCTGCGACATCGTGATCTTCGCCACCGGTCAGGGCATGGTCGACGACTTCGCCGGCGGTGCCACCGGCCTCGCGGTCGAGCGCAACCAGATCGTCATCGACAAGCAGACCCAGGCCACCGGCCGCGCCGGCGTGTACGCCGGCGGCGATGCCGCCGCGCGGGGCCCCTGGACGGCCATCGAGGCCGTCGCCGCCGGTCGCCGCGGCGCCCGCGCCATCCACAACTTCCTGCGCGGCGAAGAGCTGCTCGCCTTAGACGACGAGTCCATGGACGAAGCCAAGCCCGACGACGACGTGCTGGCCCAGACCGAGATCATGGCGCGTCTCGCCATGCCGCACCTGGCCGGCGCCGCCCGCAAGCTCACCTGGGACGAGGTCAACACCGGCTTCTCGGCCGAGCAGGCCGTCGCCGAAGCCAAGCGCTGCCTGAACTGCGCCGTCTGTTCGGAGTGCATGGAGTGCGTGCGGGCCTGCGGCCCGGGCGCCCTGCTGCACGGCGAGCACGACCGCGAGTTCGACGTCGAGGTCGGCGCCGTCGTGCTGGCCACCGGCTTCGACCTCTACGACCCCGGCGACAAGAGCGAGTACGGCTACGGCCGCTACCCCGACATCCTCTCGGCCCTCGAGTACGAGCGCATGCTCTCCGCTTCAGGCCCCACGATCGGCGAGGTCAAGCGCCCGTCCAACGGCGAACACCCCGGCAAGATCGCCTTCATCCAGTGCGTGGGCTCGCGCGACCAGGACCACGAGTACTGCTCGAGCGTCTGCTGCATGTTCGCCAACAAGCAGGCCATGCTCACCATCGACCACGTGCCCGGCGTCAAGCCCGACGTCTTCCTCATGGACATGCGCGCCCAGGGCAAGGGCTTCGACGCCTTCTACCAGCGCGCCCAGGACATGGGCGTCAACTTCATCCGCTCGCGGCCCTCGTACATCAAAGAGGACCCGCTCACCCACGACCTGCTCATCACCTGGGAAGACGAGACGGGCGCCCTGCACACCGACCGCTACGACATGGTCGTGCTCAGCGCCGGCCTCGAGCCGGCGCGCAAGGCGCAGGCGGCGGCCGGCGCCCTCGGCGTGGCCCTCAACCGTCACGGCTTCTGCGAGCTCCACGAATACGCGCCGCTCGACTCGAGCCGCGAGGGCGTCTACGTGGTAGGCCCGTTCGGCGAGCCCAAAGACATTCCCGACTCGGTCGCCCAGGCCTCGGCCGCGGCGGCCAAGGTCATGACCGGCCTTTCCGACTCGCGCGGCACGCTCACGGTCGACAAGGAGTACCCGACCGAGACCGACGTCATAGGCGTCGAACCGCGGGTGGGCGTCTTCGTGTGCCACTGCGGCTCGAACATCGCCGGCGTGATCGACGTCGAAGGCGTCGCCGAGTACGCCCTCAAGCTGCCCGGCGTGGTCTACGCCAACGACACCATGTACACGTGCTCGTCCGACTCGCTCACCCTCATCAAGGACATGGTCGCCGAGCACGACCTGAACCGCGTGGTGGTGGCCAGCTGCACGCCGCGCACCCACGAGCCGATCTTCCAGGACACCCTGCGCGAGGCCGGACTCAACCCGTTCCTGTTCGAGATGGCCAACATCCGCGACCAGGCGAGCTGGGTGCACCGCGACCACCCCGGCAAGGCCACCGACAAGGCCAAAGACCTGATCCGCATGTCCGTGGCCCGGGCGCGCCTGCTCGAGCCGCTCTACAAGGTCGACGTGCC
>CAZFJE010000304.1:0-3171 GCA_964519555.1 uncultured Thermoleophilia bacterium | reverse complement strand
GGAATCAGTGTTCGGCTTGCGGTGGAACGGGCGTTCGGCTTCCGTGGAATGCGCACCAACTTCATGCCGCCAACGTAGGCCTTGTCCTTCAGAAAGACCATGGGAATAGCGAAGACTTGTGACAGCACATACGAGTTCTCGTTGAACGTGAGCTGCCAGAACTCCTCGTCGGAGTTCTTCCGTTGTGCATCCCAGATCCCAAGCGCATTGATGATCCGCTTGGCGGAGTAGCCCATCCAGACCACATCTTCGAGAGACTGCTTGAACACCAGCATCGAGCGGCACCGCTCAGCGCAGGCCGTTGCCCATACAGCACGTGTGGTTTCGCCGTCTTGCACTGCCTGCCGGGCCACGGCGAGGAACTGCCCGGTCCAGAGAGCCCAAAACTCTGGGGCGGCCTTGTGATCCTGCATTATGGTCAAGATCTGCTCGGTGTGTTCGGAGTTGTTGATGTCGAGCCCAGCAAGTGGCGGAAATGCAGTTAGCATTGCGTCAGTTTGGGCCTCAAGTCTTGTTGCGAGTTCTGGATACTCCTCCTCTTTCTGGTGCAACTCCTCAAGAAGAAAGGTGGCAGCCGCCATCTCCAGGCCGGGGCGCGTGAATTGCACCGTGCTCTTCAGCGGGTTCAGGGAAATCTGTATCCAACCGGCCGGAATGACCGGCCTGTCACCAGCCATCACACGGAAGCCGCGCCCGTGTTCGCCCGGCTCGTGGATGTGCATCTCGCGACCGCAACCGGGACATACACGGATGACGTGCGGGACGTCTTCACGTTCCACCACATTGGCGCACATCTCACACGGCATCTGTCGCTCTCCTCGTCACTGGATAGAGGTCACGGAGAACATCTCGGCGCTTCCCAGATGAAGTCGACGATTCTGGCGTGGTGCGCCCCGTTCAAGCTCTTGCCCCCGCCGACTCTCCGTCCGCAAGCGCCTCATGCGGCGACCCACGACTGCTGCTCACTCTACAACCACCTCTGGCCGCGGAGGATCAATCCAACCTGTGGAGTCGCCGCAAGCCTCCATGCCTTGCGCATCACCGTGGAATTGGCGCAGGTCAGCCGGACCCGTGCAGCCCCTCAATCCAACTGCATGCGGGGGCGTGGCCGACCGTCTGCTGACTGCCGTGTCGATGCATCGGCTGGCGCCGGCGGACGAGAGTCACCCACTAACGCTCCTCAAGACCCGCGACGCCCTGCTGCACCCTCCACAGCAAGCCGGGGTTGATGCGAGCCCGCGCGGCCAGACTGGGGTTCTCAAGAAGGTCGGCATCTAGGACTCCCTCATCGAGCCTGTGCAAGAAGCGGCACTCCTGGGGACGGAGGGCAAGCGAGCGTCGCAACAGGGCCGCGGCATCTCGCTGAGCATCGGGCAAGCTTACTGCCTGGTCACGCCGCGCCAGCGCGACCACCTGCGATCGCCATTCGCTAGGGCGCACTTGCATCCCAGCGTCCGGTGAGTAGCCCCTAGGTGAGGGCGGCGGGTACGCAGCGCCACGCACCACCAGCGCGCTTCGCATCGCGTCCTCGTCGAGCCGAGGCAGGCGGGCGAGCTGTGCGACATCGAAGAGATCGCGCGCAAGGCCTCGTCGTGCAAGCGCGACAATCTTGCTGGCCGTCAGCTCGCTGAGTGTCAGGGTCAGCACGTCGGGCGTCGCGAGGTCGTCGCCAAAGGGATGCTGAAGCGGCAGGGCTATCGGTTCAAGAACGGGCACGCGGTCGAGGAAGTTGATGTCGAGCTTGAGAGGCTCGCCCCTGCCCGAGACGTTCTGGTAGCGAAGCAGCAGGTGAGCCATCGCGTAGCTGGGCCGCGAGTGCTCGACGCGATACCCGGCTTGCACGGCGAGCTCCTCGATCTCGCGCAGAAGCTCCGGACGGCGGCGCTGGGCCTGGGCCGCATCGGCAGAGCCGACATAGTCGAGATCGAGATCCACCGAGAGCCGCGGCGCAGCGAGATGAAGCAGGTTGAGCGCAGTCCCGCCGCGCAGCAGCAACTCACCGCCAGCGACCACCCTGAGCTCGTCGAGGACGGCCGCCAGGCGATAGACGCGCTCAAGAACCGCCGCGCCGAAGCCGCTTGTGCGAGCCACCCGCTCGTAGTAGCGACGGTCCGGGTAAGAAATCACTCGCTGACAGGCTGCAGGTAGGGCGGTACGATCAGGTTCCAGCGCGCCATCAGCTTGCCGCCGCGCCGGCCGCCCACGAGGTAGACACGATGAGCCGGGCGCCGCTCGAGCAGCCCGCGAACGAGAGGGCTTCGCGCGCCGTGCAACCCCGTGAGCTCAAGCAGATAGCCGAGGCGAGCCACGAGGGTGGCATCCTCGTAGCGGTCGACCCAGCGCAGCACCTCTTCGGCGTTGAGCAGGGGCAGCATGTCGAGGGCGCGAGCCAGTTCCTGGATGCCACCAGCGTTGCCGGGTACGCGAACGCAGTCGACGACGGTGCGCTCCGGGTTCGTGGTCGAGACGAACTCTGACCCAACCGAGATTCGCGTCAGGCCTTCGCTGATCCAGGGGCGAGCCCAGCGATAGCGCACCCCGGCAAACTCGAAGGCGGCAAAACGATGCGGGCTCGAAACGAGGATCTCACTGCGCTCGGCGGGACCGGCTCCGTTCAGGGCCAGAGCAGATCCGTAAACGAAGGCGTAGGGCCGGGCGATCCGGGCCGCGAGGCGGTAGGGGTCCGGCGAAGCTCCGCTGCGCACCCAAAGGCGCTGGCGTACCGATTCGAGATCGCCGCGCGCGCGCAGGCCGTTGAGGGCAAGCACGGCCGCCTGTCGTGATGCGCTGGTCAGCTCGATGGCCTCATCGAGCGAGAGCGGATCGCCGGGTAGGACCGCATCTCGGATCGTCGCAGCTGTAGGAGTTGCCATCGCGTTCCATTCATAGCCGTATTTGCCTATTTACGGTACTCGATGACAACCAACCTCGCAACACATCAAGCTCTTGCGGGGGGGCGACAGGACGTCCGCCCGAGCTTCTGGCTTGGGCGCGGCGAACCTGGCGCACAGCGACATGACGAGGGGCCCAGCACATACGCCCGAGAGACCATGACTGGCGAGTCCGGCATAGTGACGATGTTGAAGAGCAGCTTTGGCGCGAAGACTTAGCGAACATCACATTGAGACATGTGCGGCCTCAGATTCCGCCGCACAGGAGGCCTCTCGCCGA
>CAZFJE010000303.1:0-3208 GCA_964519555.1 uncultured Thermoleophilia bacterium | reverse complement strand
TGATCGCCGCCGTGCCGCCCCTGGCGATCATGTTCCCGGCGAACAAGCTCCGCGATACGGCGGTGATCATGAACATGTGCATCTTCGGGGCCGTTGCGCTCGGTCCGTTCATCGGCGGCCTGCAGGCGGAGGCGCATGCCTGGCGGCCGCTGTTCTGGATCGTCGCCGCGATCGCGGCGACGGCGCTCGTGCTATCCGTGTTGACCTTCCAGGACGCTCCGCCGGCCAATCCCAGCTCGCCTAGCGGCCTGCCGGTGATCGTGCTGGCGGCGGTCGGCTGCGTGGCCGCTTTCTTCGGCGCCGCAGAGCTTACGAGTCACGGTTTTCTGGACGCCGAGACGACCTTGCCGCTGCTGGGGGGACTGGCGGCGATCGTCGCCCTGGTCGTTTACCAGTACCGTGCTAAACGGCCGCTGCTGACAATACGCACGATGCTGACCAGCTCGATCCCGGTCGCAGGGATTGTTGTGGCGCTGTTCGCGGCGGCCGCGTCGGTGTCAGCGACCGCGCTCACCGCTGCCGTGCTGGCCGCGCACTACAGCCCCGTCCACGTCGGGCTGCTCTACCTGCCTGAAGTCGGCGGTGCAGTGGTCTCGGCGGTTGTCCTCGGGTTTGTAATCAGGAAGCGGGCCGTGCATTATCTCCCGCTGGCCGGCATGACCTTGCTGGCTGCCGGCATAATTGTCTTCCGAATCGAGGTGCCCTCGAGCCAAGCCTTGACCCTGGTCGGTTCGGGCCTGACGGGCCTCGGGCTCGGCGCTACGGTCGCCCCGGCTCTGTTCGTGGCCGGCTTTTCACTACCCGCCTTCAACCTCCAGCGTGTGTTCGCGATCGTCGAGCTCTTCCGCGCCGTTGCCGCGTTCATGGTCGCGCCGATCTTTGCCCACCTCGCCGCGACGGCTGCGGGCAACCTCGACAGCGGCACCGGCATCGCTCTTTGGATCGGGCTCGGGCTCGCCGTCACCGGTGGAGCCCTCGGCGTCGTCATCTACGCCCTCAGCGGCGCCCGCCCCCAGGCGCCCGATCTCGACCGCTTTCTGGGGGGCACGATGCCAGCGTGGTACTCGCCACCGCTCCTGGCAAGAGTTCGCTCCGGCTTGAGCACCGCGGCCCTAGCAACCGAGAGCGCCGACTGACATGGCGACCCCGGACGTCATCGCCGCGGAGGCCACTGGGCCGGTCCTGTTCGCCTACGACGGTTCGGAGCTAGCCGCGTTCGCCATCGAGCAAGCCGGAAGGGAGCTTGCAACCGGGCGAGAAGCGATTGTGCTCTGCGTTTGGCAGCCGGCCGACGTCGGATTTGTGCTTACCGCCAAGCAGCACTTCGACGCCGACCAAGCCTCGCAAGTGCAGACGGCCGCGGAGGAAGTGGCCGCACGTGGCGCGACGCTGGCGGAGAGGGCGGGCTTCCGGTCGAGGAGTCGAGCGGTGGAGGCCGCTCCCACCTGGAAAGGGATCGTCGAGACGGCCGCGGAGCACAAAGTGAGCCTGATTGTGTTGGGCTCCCACCGCCGACGTGGGCTTGAGAAGTACCTCCTTGGTAGCGTTGCTGCGGCCGTAGTCGCACACTCCGAAGCCTCGGTGTTGGTCGTGCACCAACCATCGTCGCTCGTGTTCACCGGAACCTCGGCATAGCGCCGTCATCGGCCGGCTCAGGTGACCGTGCACCGCGTGGGCGACCCTTCGCCAGCGGTCAAAGGTCTACTCGGCCCTCAAGAGAACTGCCGTAGGCGTGCGTGCTGCAATGCGTCCCCGAAGGGCGCCACGATGTTGGCCAGAGCGCCAGGTCGCGCTGGCGCCGATGCCAACGCACTCCGGGCCGACTGCGCCGCCTGGGCCGGGCGGCGGCCGCCTTCCGACGGGCAAGAGCGTGCCGGAGGAAAACCAACCCGAACGATAGTGGAGGCGGCGGGGTTCACGTTACCTTGGCACAGATGGACGACCGGCGCCATCGGGGCGTGAGTGGACGACCGCGGACCTAGTCAGGGCGGACTGCCGGTTGTCGGGCGCGAGGCGGAGCTCGCGCGCCTCGATCATTTCGTGCGCGAGGCGCGGTCGGGAAGCTCGATCGTTTTGGTTGGTGCACCCGGTATCGGCAAGACGACGCTATGGGAGGCTGCTGTGCGCGCCGCCCGGGACCGGGGCGGCTGCGTGCTCGCGGCGCGGCCGGGCGGCAGCGCCGCGCCGCTGCCGTTCGCTGGTCTGATCGACCTCTGCGATCACCTCGACGAGGCCGACCTCGCGACTCTGCCGATTGTGCAGCGCCACGCCCTCGAGGAGGCGCTTTTGCGGACCGCGCCCGCCGGTGGACCCAGTGCGACGCACCTCGTCACGCTCGGTCTGCTGGGGGTGGTGCGGGCCTCCGCAGCACGTGCGTCCGTCGTGGTTGCGGTCGATGACCTGCAATGGCTGGACGGGCCGTCGGCAGAGGCGGTGGCCTTCCTTGCCCGCCGGCTCGAAGATAGCCGCGTCACGTTCCTCCTGGCGCGCCGGCCGGGGCCCGTTGGCAGCTTGGAGGCGGTCCTGTCAAGGGCCGTGGTCGAGCGGCTACAGGTCGGTCCGCTGTCGTTCGGCGCAGTGCGACGGTTGCTGTTCGAACGGCTTGGTCTCTCGATCTCGCGTCAGCGCCTGCGCCAGATAGTGGATGCCACCGGGGGGAACCCTCTGTTCGCGCTTGAGGTGGGCCGGGCTTTGCTCGATGACCCCGAGCGTTGGGTCACAGACGACTTACCGTTGCCGGGCTCGCTCGAGGAGATGCTCAGCGAGCGTGTGAGCCGCCTGGCGCCCGCGGTCCAGCGGGTGCTGCTTACGGTGGCGCTGTGCGGGGACCCGCGGGTCGACCAAGTTCTGTCGATCGTCGAGGCCGGCGCGCTCGATGACGCGGTGCATACCGGCGTGGTCGTAGTCGACGGCCAGCGGATGCGCCCTGCTCATCCGCTGCTGGGGACCGCAGCTGAGAGCCGCGCCCGCCCGGGCGAACGCCGCGAGCTGCATCTGGCGCTATCGCGGGTCGTCCGGGAGGAGCCGGGACGGGTCATGCACCTGGCGCTCGCAAGCCTGGGGCCTGACCGCGCCCTCGCTGCGGGCGTGGCAGCGGGGGCCGAGGAGGCTCGCGTGCGTGGCTCGCGTCGCGAGGCGGCGCTCCTCGCCGCACAGGCGCTGCGGTTGACTCCGCCAGACGCGGCGGAGCGGGTGGAGCGGGTGCTGG
>CAZFJE010000302.1:0-3221 GCA_964519555.1 uncultured Thermoleophilia bacterium | reverse complement strand
GCATGCCCAACTTCCGCGGCGACGACGTGCTCGCCCTGCAGGTCAAGCTCAACCTGTTCGGGTTCAACGCCGGGCCCGAGCGCGGCATCTTCGACACGGCGGTCGAACGCGCCCTGATCGACTTTCAGCGCAACGCCGGGCTGCAGGGCGACGGCATCGTGGGCGACGACACCCTGCGCAAGCTCGAAGCCCTGCGCAAGGCCGAGACGGGCCGCGAGAGCAAGAAGATCCCCGACCGCGACGAGGGCTTCGCTCCGGTGGCCAGCCTCACCGGCGTGGTCGTGGCCATCGACCCGGGCCACGGCGGCCACGACGCCGGCGTGGTGTCGCCCGCGGGACGCGCCGAGAAAGACCTTGCGCTGGCCGTCGGGCTGCGCCTGGCTGAGCTACTGCGCGCCGAGGGCAGCCGGGTCGTCATGACCCGCGAGACCGACGCGGCGGTGCCGCTCTACGAGCGCACCGACGCAGTCGAAGCGGCCGCCGCCGACTACCTCGTCTCGCTGCACTTCAACGGCGACCAGAGCCCCGCCGCCGGCGGCGCCGTAGGCTACTTCTTTCAGCGCAGCCACTACTACTCAGAGCACGGCGCGCGCCTGTCCGACTACATCGGTGCCGAGGTCGGGCGCTTGGGCGGCGCCGGCTTCATCGGCAGCGTGGGCCGCAACTTCGCCGTGCTGCGCGAACCCACCGCGATCGCGGTCATGCTCGAACCGCTCTTCCTCACGAACCCCGACGACGACGCCCGCGCGGGCCGCCCCGACTATGTCGAACGGCTGGCGCGCGCCGTGGTCACCGGCTTCGCGCGCTACCTGGCGCGCGCGTAGGGCGACGGCGCCGCTCCCCGTGACTCCCGGATCTTCCGCTTTCACCGCCACGCAGCTCCAGCGCCTCTACGAGCTGGGCGCCGACGCGGCCGCGACCGACCAGAGCTTCGCCGACGCGGCGGCCCGCGACGGCGCCTTCCGCCGCCTGTCGACCGAGCTCACCAGCGCGGGCCGGGCGGCGCTCGACGCGCTGCGCGCGGGGCCGCGCGTGCCGGCGCTGCGCCGCCTCGAGGAGTCGTTGCGCGCGGCGCTCGCCGGGGCCGGCCTGGTCGAAGTGGTCACGCCGACCATCGTGAGCGGCGACGCGCTGCGCAAGATGGGCGTCGAGCCCCACAGCGAGATGGGCGAGCAGGTCTTTCGGCTCGACTCCGACCGCGCCCTGCGCCCCATGCTCGCGCCCAACCTCTACACCGTGATGCGCCGCCTGTCGCGCACCTGGAAGCAGCCTTTCGGCATCTACGAGATGGGCTCGTGCTTTCGGCGCGACACCAAGGGCGCCAGACACCTGAACGAGTTCACCATGCTCAACCTGGTCGAGCTCGGCACACCACTCGCTGCGCGCGACGACCGCCTGCGCGAGCTGGCTATGGTCGTGCTTGAGGCCGCCGGGGTCGGCGGCTACGAGTTCGTGCTGAAGAGCTCCGAGGTCTACGGCGACGAGCTCGACGTGGTGGTCGGCGGCCTCGAGGTCTGCTCGACCGCGCTCGGTCCACACCCGCTCGACGACGCCTGGGCGATCACCGACCCGTGGGTGGGGCTGGGCTTCGGGCTCGAACGCCTGCTGGTGGCGAGCGGCGGCCTGGCCGGCATCGAGCGCGTCGGGCGCAGTTTGAGCTACCTCGACGGCGTCAGGTTGCAGCTCTCATAGCGCAAAAAGTGGCGGGCGGGGGAGGGTTTGCCTCACCCGCCCCCCACTGGCGTTCGCGCCGTCGCCGGCTCGACGCCGTCGCCGGCTTGTCCGACCTTACGCGGTCGCGGCTGTGCCCACGACCTCGGCGGTCTCCTGCGCCTTGACGAACTCGGCGTCGATGCTGAGCTTCACGTCGTCGCCCACCAGCAGGCCGCCGGCCTCGGTGACCACGTTCCAGCCCAGACCGAAGTCCTTGCGGTTGAGTTTGCCGGTGGCGGACAGGCCGATGCGGCTATTGCCCCACGGGTCGGCCACAGGGCCGGATATCTCGGCGTCGAGCACGACTTCGCGCGTGACGTCCTTGATGGTGAGGTCGCCGGTGATCGCGTACTGCCCGTCGCCGCCGGCGATCTTCGTGACGACGTAGGTGATCTCGGGGAACTTCTCGGCGTCGAAGAAATCGGGCGAGGCCAGGTGAGCGTCGCGCTGCGCCTCGCGTGTGCTGATGCTGGCGGTCTTCACCGCGACGGTGCCGGTCGTCTTGGTGAGGTCGGTCTCGTCGATGTCGGCGTCGATCGAGAACTCGGCGAAATGCCCGCGAACGGTCGAGACGACCATGTGACGCACGGCGAACTCGAAGTTGGAGTGCTGCTGATCTGCGGTCCAGGCCATCGGAAGGCTCCTTTGTGACGAATCCTTGGTCAACCAAAGAAGTACCCGATAGTTGGCCGGCCAAACATTCTGGGTACACTGGTAAGCGCGATGGCTCACGACACCGACATCTCTGACGACAGGCGCGAGGCCGATATGACCACCGGCTGCACCGGCGAGCCCGCGGCGGCGGCCGACTGCGCTGGCGAGCCCGGCCACGCTCCCTCCCGGGCACTGACCTGCGAGCATTGGCCGCGCACTACGCCCCTCGCCGAGCGCACCGGACCTACCGTGCACGCCGTCTTTCGCCTGTCGCGCATGCACAAGACGATCATCGGCGGCCTGCTGCGCGAGCTCGGCCTGGCACCCGGTCAGGAGCTGCTGCTCCTGCAGCTCTGGGACCGCGACCGCTGTTCACAGGCCGACATCGTCGAGCGCCTGGGGCTCGACCCCTCGACCGTGACGAAGATGCTGCAACGCCTCGAACGCGACGGCTGGGTGGGACGCGAGCCTTCGCCCAGCGACCGCCGCGTGATGGTCGTCACCCTCACGCCCGCCGGGCGCGGCCTGCAAGACGCCGTGACCGTCCTGTGGAGCGAGCTCGAGGCCCAGACGGTGAAGGCGCTCGACCCCGCCGAGCGCGCTGAGTTCCTCAGGCTGCTGCGCAAGGTCGAAAGCGGCCTGCGGGCGAGCCGTGGCGAAGCCGCGAACGGCGAGCCGCTCGACTAGTCGGACGGGCGAAGCGCAGGCGACAACAGAAAGCGGGCGGGGCGCCTGTCGGTGCCCCACCCGCTCGTGACGGTTCGTGTGCTTGTGCGTCGCTGCCTGCCGGACGCAGCCTCGCGGCCTCGCGGCCGGGCCGCCGGCGCGGCCTTGCCTGCTTACCTGCCGAGCAG
>CAZFJE010000301.1:0-3237 GCA_964519555.1 uncultured Thermoleophilia bacterium | reverse complement strand
TCGGTGCCCATGTAGTCGATCAGGCCGGTCTCGTCGTCGCCCGACTCGCCGTTGGGCGCCGCCTGCAGCGAGACAGAGTTGTAGGCCTGGCTTGTCTCGAGCGCCTCGAGGACCTCTTCGGGGGTGGCCCCGGCGGCCTCGGCGATCTCGTTGATGGTCGGCGAGCGCTGCAGCTTGGGCACGAGCTCGTCGATCACCTTGTTCAAGCGGATGTTCAGTTCCTGCAGGCCGCGCGGCACGCGCACCGACCAGCCCTTGTCGCGGAAGTAGCGCTTGATCTCGCCGATGATGTTGGGCGTGGCGTAGGTCGTGAGCTCGACCCCGCGGGTAAGGTCGAAGCGGTCGATCGCTTTGATGAGACCGATCGAACCGACCTGGACCAGGTCGTCGAAGTGCTCGCCGCGCGACGAATAGCGCCGCGCCAGCGAACGGACGAGCGGCAGGTACATGGTGATGAGCTGGTCGCGGGCATGGCGGTCGCCGTGCAGGTGATAGCGGCGCAGCAGGAACTGGTCGAGCTTCTCGGACTCGTCTTTGCCGCGCCCGGTCGGGGGCACGACGCGCTCGATCAAGTCTTCGTCGTCGATCTCGTTGTCGTCGGGGTCGGCAGCCGCGTCGGAGTCGGCAGCCGCGTCGGACTCGTCGGCGTCGCCGTCGGACGCCGGCCCGGCCTGAAGCTCGTCGTCGCGCTCGGCCTCGCCGGGGCGCTCGTCGCGCCCCACGGCCGGCTCGCCCGCGCCGCGCGCAGAGCGCTCGTCGCGGGCGGACGGGTCGTCGAGAGGTCCTTTGTCGTGAGCTTCGACCATGCGGACGTTCAGGAGGCGCCGCGGCGCTTGGCGAACACGACGCAGTAGCAGTCGTCGGGCGCCGCGCAGACTTCGACCGACTCGACGACGCCGCGCATGACCGTCTCGAGGTCGAACCCGCCGTCCCGGCGACCGCTCAACCGGGCGCGCAGGCCGGCGGAGCGGAACGGCCCGGCGTTGATGCTCACGCCGTCGTCGACCACCTCGATGGCCAGCTCGTGGAGAGGCGCCTCGCCCGAGTCGGTCGCGGCCGTGAGCAGCTCTTCGACGGCCACGTAGAGGTCGTCGATCTCGTCGAGTGAGAGGTCGACGCGCGCCGCCACCCCGCCGAGCACCATGCGCACTACGGAGAAGGCGGTGGGGGTCGCCGAGACCTGGAGACGGATCATATCTGCCACGTGGTGCTCCGCTTCAGGCCGGATGGCCGGCGTCGCGCGGGGCGGCGGCCACAAGGGCGTGATCGACTTGATTCTCGCGCAGGCGAGCGGCGCGCAGGCCGTCGTCGATGGCGAGCTGAGCACGGCGGCGGGCCTCGCCGTAGCCGCGCATCGCTTCGGAGGGAAGCTGGCGCAGCACATCGACGTAGCTCTGCCCCGTCGCCAGCCTGCGGTCGCGCACGTAGTAGGCGAGACCGGCGCCGGCGAGCGCTGTGCCAAAGACAAGGGTGCCCCAGAGCCTCACCCGCCGCTCCCTTCGCTGGCGGCACCGGGGGCCGGCGGCGGCGCATCGGTGACGGGCGTGGTCTCGGGTGCGGCGGCCGCGGCGTCGGTCACGGGCGCGGCGGCGGGCACGTCGGACGCGAAGCCCGGCGCGCTCGTCGCGGCGTCGGGGGCGCTCGTCGGGCGCCAGGCGCCGGTGGTGGCGTTGTCGTCGGTCGCGGCGGTGGCGCCGTCGGTCGCGGCCTCGTCTGAGTCGGAACCGCGGCTGAAGAAGCTCGAGACCGCCTGCGACACACCGGCACCGAACGCGGCGGCCTTCCTGGCGGGCACGCTGATCGCCGATTCGACGGCGCGTGTGGTGTGGTCGACCTTTTCAGTCGCGTCGACCACGCTCGTCATGACCACGCCGATCTTGTCGAGCTCGGTGTTGACGCCGTCCAGGGTCTCGGTGGCCTGCTTGAGCAGAGGCACGACCTCGGCGTCGACGTCGGTGAGCAGCTTCTCGGCCGAACCGAGCGTGCCGCCCAGTCGTATGAGGGCGTAGATGAGGCCGATGCCCACGACGACAAGGAAGAACGCCGCCGCGTAGCGCAGTGCCATGGAAGGCGTGCTTGCGGCCACGCTCAGCAGTGAGTCAGTCATCGACGTCGCCTCCATCGCCGCTCAGGTCCGGGCTCGGTTTGCGGGCAAACCCTATCACACCGCGCGAGGCTCATGTACGTCCGCGGCCGTCGAGGTGATGATGCCCCCGCCGACGACGACGTCATTCCTGTAGAAGACCGCCGACTGTCCCGGCGCGGGGCCGTCAAAGGGCGCGGCCAGCGAGACCACGGCCCGTTCCCCCGGCAGCAGCCGCAGCCCCGTGACCGCGATGGCGGCCGACTGGTAACGCAGCTGGACCTCGAGCTCGGCGCCGTCGCCCAGGCCGCGGTCGATGAGGCTGCGCAGGGCGACGGTCGTGGTCGCCAGCGCAGCCGCCGGACCCACGACCACGCGACGCGCCGCCGCGTCGATGGCCAGCACGTAAAGGGGCGTCGCGGCGCTCACGCCCAGGCCGCGGCGCTGACCCACGGTGAAGCGCCAGCAACCGCCGTGGCGGCCCAGCACGTTGCCGACGTCGTCGACGATCTCGCCGCCCTCGCCCGGTGCGCCGTGGGCCGCCAGGAACTCGCGGTGGTCGCCGGGCGCAAAACAGACTTCCTGGCTGTCGGGTTCGTCGGCCGGAGGCAGGCCGGCACGCCGGGCGCGCTCGCGCACGAGCGGCTTGGTGAGCTCGCCGAGCGGCAGTATCAGGCGCTCGAGTGTCGCGGGCGGCACCCGCCACAGCATGTAGGACTGGTCCTTCAAGCGGTCGACGCCGCGTGCCACGCGGGCGCCGTCGGCGGCGCGCACGATGCGTGCGTAGTGGCCGGTGGCGATCCAGGCTGCCCCAAAGTGGTCGGCCAGCGCCAGCAGCCGCTCGAAGCGGCCCGGGTTGCACTCGATGCAGGGGTTGGGCGTCTCGCCGGCCAGGTAGCCGTCGACGAACGGCGCGACGACATGCGCCGCAAAGCGCGGCTCGTCGTTCACGCAATAGTGCGGCGCCCCGATGGTGTGCGCGCTGTCGCGCGCCCGCGCCACCGCCGGCGCCGAGCAGCAGCTCCGCTCGTCGTCGCCCGGCCAAAGCTTCACGGTGGCGGCGCGCACGTCGTAGCCAGCCTCGCGCAGGGCGAGGGCGGCCACGGCGCTGTCGACGCCGCCGCTCAGGCCTACGACGACGCTTTTTTTCCGAG
>CAZFJE010000300.1:0-3252 GCA_964519555.1 uncultured Thermoleophilia bacterium | reverse complement strand
GAGCGCGCGCCTCCGGAGCGCGAGGTCGAAGGTTCGAATCCTTCCGGGGGCACCAACGTTGTCAATGCGACGACGTTCTTCCTGCAGTTGTCCCGCCTCTGCCGTCTGGTCGCCTACCCGGTCGCTACCGAATGGGCGCCCAACGTGATGCTGGTGTCGGCCAAGGCGGCGGCCGGTGACCGGCATACTGGCGCGGACGGCGTCACGCCCATGGTCTAGAGGGTCTGCGTTGCCGTCCGGATCGTGACCGCCAAGACGGCGCGCATCCAGCCGAAGGTCGTTTTGAGGGCCTCGAAGTCCGCACCCGAGTCGGAGAATGCCGCCGTGCCCTCAATGAGAAAGCCCGTCCCGGGACCGTTTCTGCCGGGCACCTTGCTGCTCCCGAGCGTGACCAGGATCTCGGGGTTGAACTCGACGTTGGCTTCGGTCTTGTGCATGTAGCCGGCGGGGATCAGCATCCGGCCATCGGTGGTGAGGCGGACGTAGCTGTTCCAGGTGTTCACCATGTGCGGGCCGTCCTGGCCAAGCGTGGCGATAGCGACCACACCGTCCTTCTTGAGTACCTCGCGCAGCTTCTCGGGGATGTCCATGGTTGACTCCTTTTGTTTGCGTGTGCAGTGAGTGGCTTGGCTCCAGGATCTTGCGCTTCGGCGTGACACTGCTTTGGCGCATCGCCACGCACGACCTCTGGCGTAGAGGTATTCCCGTGGACCCTGCGTCTCAAGAACACGAGCGCGTGCGGCAGGCGACGCAGTAGAGTAACGAAAGCAGCATCGGCACTCCCGAACGGGCGAAGGAGGGCGGAGCGATGGACCCCAGCAAGTTCAAGAGGTCGGTGGCGGGGCGGATCGTCACGTGCCCCGAGGGCTTCCCGGCCTTTGTGCCGGCGCCGCTGCCGCCGCGGCTGACCTTCACGAGGGAACTCGCCGTCGCGCTCTCACGCGCCGACGCGGCCCTGGGCGCGCTATCGGGGCTGGGCGACGAGCTGCCGAGCCCGGTGGCGATGGCGGCGCCGTTCCTGCGTCAGGAGGCCCTCTGCTCGTCGCGCATCGAGGGCGCCGACGTGAGCCTCACCGAGATCCTGCTCGACGAGATCGCAGCGGCTCCCGCCGGCGCCCACCCCGACCAGCTCGCCGGGGTGCGCAACGTGCTCGCCACGCTTGCCTACGGCGTCGAGTGCGTCGCTACGGCGCCCCTCGACCTGGCTCTCGTGCGCAGCTTGCACCAGCGACTGCTGCACGGCGAAGCGGTCGCAGCCAGGGCGCCGGGCCAGTTCAGGACCACGCAGAACTGGATCGGGCCGCCCGGCGCGACGCTGGCCACGGCTGCCTACGTGCCTCCGCCGGTGCCACAGATGAACGCGGCACTCGATCGCCTGGAAGGGTTCCTGGCCGAGCGGGACCAGCTGCCCGACCTCGTGCAGTGCGCGATGGCGCACGCGCAGTTCGAGTCGATCCATCCGTTCGTCGACAGCAACGGGCGCCTGGGCCGCATCCTCATCGTCCTGTTTCTCGTCTCGCGCGGCAGGCTCTCGCAGCCGCTCCTGTATCTCTCCGCCTATCTCGAGGCGCACCGCCGCGAGTACTACACCCTGCTGCAGCGTGTGCGCACGCACGGCGAGTGGCGGCCGTGGCTGCTCTTCTTCGCCGACGGCGTGCGCGAGACGGCGGAGCGCGCCCGCACGCAGGCGCGCCTCCTGCTGCGTCAGCGCGAGCGCTACCGCGCCGAGGCAGAAGGCACGCCGCCCGTGCTCGTCGACGAGCTGTTCGTGTCACCCTTCATCGCGGTGCGCGACGTGCGGCGCGCGCTGCAGGTGAGCGACGGCACGGCGCGCCGTGCCGTGCGTGCTCTCGAGAGCCGCGGCTTGATCACCCTGATCGAGGACACGAGACACCCGCGCGTCTATGTCGCGCCGTCCATCCTCGATGCCATCGAGGGTCCCATCGAAGCCCTGGTCGGTGAGGCCGGGGAGCCCCGCGAGGGCGAGCCACTCAAGTCGCAGCTGGGCTGGGACCGAAGACCGCGCCGCGTTGCCGACCGCCTCCTGACCGAGGCCATGGCCATGGTCGACGTGGCGCGGCGCGCTGGCGTCGACGTCCGCCTGGCAGGTGGGTTGGCCGTGCGCCGCCACTGCGTCGATCTCGCGTTCATCGATCGCGAGTACTCCGACATCGATCTCGTCGGCCTCTCGGGACAGAGGGAAGCGCTCCACCGTGTCTTTGCCGATCTCGGCTACGCCGAGAACGTCTACGTGAGCCAGGCGACGAAGGGGCTGCAGCTGCAGTTCGTCAAGAAGGAGGCGCTGTACGCCGCACTGCCCGAGAGCGCCGAGGGGCCAGCCGACCCCGGGCCACCCGGGGGGTCGCAGGCGCGGGACCGGCTGCGGGTAGCCGAGCGGTCGCAGGCGCGGGAGCGACTGCGGGTGACCGCTCGTCCTTTGGTCGACCACGTCGACGTCTTCCTCGACGTCATGAGAATGGACCACGACGTCGACATCCGCGGGCGCATCGACCTCGACGACTACGCGATCTCGCCGGTCGACACACTCATCTCCAAGGCACAGATCGGCACCATCAACCGCAAGGACGTCCACGACCTCATCGCCCTGTTCAAAGATCTGCCCCTGCGCGAGATCGACGACGACCTGTCGATCTGCGTGCGCTACATCGCCGAAGCCTGCGCCTACGACTGGGGCCTCTACACCGACGTTACGGCCAACCTGCAGATCATCCTCGACTGGCTCGGCGACTACGGCCTCTCCGACCAGGAGGCGGCTCGCGTCTACGACCGCGTCACGGCCGTCGCCGAGGCGATCGAAGACGAAGAGAAGACGCTGACCTGGAAGTTGCGCGCGCGCGTCGGCAAGCGCGTGGCCTGGCGGCAGGAGGTCGAGTGCCAGGAGGCCACGCCGGTCGTCGTACCGGAGGAGAGGGTGTCCACATAGGCCCCGAACCCAGGTGCGTGGCCCCCGAAACCAGGTCGTGTGCCGTCGCGGTCGTACCGGCCGCCGCCCGATGCGCGGCGCTGCGCGCGGTTTGACAGCCGCACGCTAGATGATAATCTCTCGCAACTAAGTCTGGGGCGTCGAGCCGCACGAACGGCTGATGATGGGTACGACGTGCCGGAACTGTCGACCGTGTGGGCGATGACGCGCCACCGGAGTTGGGAACGGCTGTCGCGCTGCATGCACCCGGTCATGCTCGGCATCTCTCACAAGACGGCGCCGCTCGAACTACGCGAGAGGCTTGCCCT
>CAZFJE010000299.1:0-3279 GCA_964519555.1 uncultured Thermoleophilia bacterium | reverse complement strand
GCTTCTTGACGTAATCGGTCTTTGGTGCCGTTATCACGCTCATTCAGTGCCCTCCATACGGAAACTAGGGGTGGATACGCTTGATCGGAACGGGTGCGCGGTCTTCTCTTTTGTGACGACGATGGGGCGACGCCCCGGGAACGACGCAATGCGGCTGTTCTGACCTCTCAAACGAGCCCGGCTCGTGGCCCGCGGTAGGGTGCATGACGTCGCGAGTATACGACGGGCGGCGGTAGTCAAAAGACCCGCCACTGTGCCAAAGCTTACAAACTTGGGCGGGCGGGGCTGGCCCGCGCGGACAAGACGATGAGCGCCGTGCAAGCCCGGTTCGTACAAAAGGTGGGAGCCCGCGCCGGCCTGCCCTTTGTTCAGCATGGCCAATCCGTGCCTGCCACGCGCGCCGCTTTTTCGCCCATCGATCCCAGTCGCGGCGCTCGCGCTCGCCTATAGTAGTCGACAAGCTGACGATCATCGCACACAGTCAGCCGTCTGCCCGTGCCCGGCGCGCTGCGCCGGCGGCCGCGGGTCGCCTTTTTCACAAGACCCGCGCACCCGAGCTTGCGCCAGGAAGGAGCAGTCATCATGGCCCTACGCAGCAAAGACGACTACATCCAGAGCATCGCCGACCTGCACCTCGAGATCTACATGTTCGGCGAGAAGGTCGACGACTACGTCAATCACCCCATGATCAGGCCCTCGCTCAACTGCATCGCCATGACCTACGAGCTGGCGGCCAAGCCCGAGTACGCCGACCTGATGACCGCCACGAGCCACATCACCGGCAACACGGTCAACCGCTTCGCCCACATCCATCAGGGCGTCGACGACCTCATCAAGAAGGTCAAGATGCAGCGCCTGCTGGGCCAGAAGACCGGCTCGTGCTTCCAGCGCTGCGTGGGCATGGACGCCATCAACTCGCTCTGGTCCGTGACCTGGGACATCGACCAGGCCAAGGGCACCGACTACCACGAGCGCTTCCGCGCCTACGTGCAGCACATGCAGGACGACGACATCGTGGCCGACGGCGCCATGACCGACGTCAAGGGCGACCGCTCCCTGGCGCCCCATCAGCAGGCCGACCCCGACCTCTACCTGCACATCGTCGAACGCCGCGACGACGGCATCGTGGTGCGCGGCGCCAAGGCCCACCAGACCGGCGCCTGCAACTCGCACGAGATCATCGTCATGCCCACGGTCGCCATGCGCGCGGGCGACGAAGACTACGCCGTCTGCTTCACCACGCCGTCCAACGCGCCCGGCATCTTCTATGTCTACGGTCGCCAGGCTTCCGACACCCGCAAGCTCGAGCAGAACGAGCTCGACGTGGGCAACCCGCAGTTCGGCGGCCAGGAAGCCCTCATGATCTTCGACAACGTGTTCGTGCCGTGGGAGCGTGTCTTCATGGCCGGCGAGGTCGAGTTCTCGGGCGCCCTCGTCGAGCGCTTCGCGGGCTTCCATCGCCAGAGCTACGGCGGCTGCAAGGTCGGCGTGGGCGACGTGCTGATCGGCGCGGCCGCGCTGGCCGCCGACATGAACGGCGTGCCCAAGGTCAGCCACATCAAGGACAAGCTGATCGAGATGACGCACCTGAACGAGACCCTGTACTCGTGCGGCATCGCCTGCTCGGCCGAGGGCTCCAAGCTGCCGTCGGGCAACTACCAGATCGACATGCTGCTGGCCAACGTCTGCAAGCAGAACGTCACCCGCTTCCCCTACGAGATCGCCCGCCTGGCCGAAGACATCGCCGGCGGCCTCATGGTCACCATGCCTTCGGCGCAGGACCTCTTCTCCGAGAAGACCGGCCCCTGGGTCGAGAAGCTGCTGCGCGCCCAGTGCGGCTCGCCGACCGTCGACCGCATGCGCGTCCTGCGTCTGATCGAGAACCTCACGCTGGGCTCCGCCGCCGTGGGCTACCGCACCGAATCCATGCACGGCGCCGGCTCGCCGCAGGCGCAGCGCATCATGATCGCCCGCCAGTCCAACCTCGAGCACAAAAAGCAGCTCGCCCGCGAGCTGGCCGGCGTCGGCATGCCCGTCGACGTCCAGAAGGCCAAGCTGCGCAAGCCCACGGCGGTGAAGTGAGCGGCGGCCGCTCACAGCTCTAGGTAGCAGCGTGCGGATCGTGTTCTGCGGAGGCTGCAACCCGGTGATCGACCGGGTCGCGCTGGCCGACGAGCTGCGCGCCGACCCCGAGCTCGCCGAGCTCGACGTCGAGATCGACATCTCGGGCTGTTCGCGCTCGTGCGCGACCGCGCAACTGCTGGTCTCCGATCGGCCCGACGTCGTGATCATCGCGGGCCGCACCTTAGACGGCGGGCTCATCGAACCCGCCGACATCGTGGCCGCCGTCAGGCGCAAGCTCTCGACTCCCAAGGAGTGACCGACATGGACTGGAAGGCCGACTACGCCAAGAAGGTGACGACCCCGAGCGAAGCGCTCAAGGTCGTGCGCTCGGGCGATCGGGTGGTCTTTGCCCACGCCTGCGGCGAGCCGCAGGAACTGGTCGACGCCCTCGTGGCGCGCGCCCCCGAACTGCGCGACGTCGAGATCGTCCACATGGTGGCGATGGGCAAGGGCGAGTATGCGAGACCCGAGTACTCCGAGAGCTTCTACCACAACTCGCTGTTCGTGGGCGGCGCCACACGCGACGCCGTGACCATGGGGCGCGGCGACTACACGCCGGTCTTCTTCAGCGACATCCCGGCGCTGTTCACCGACGGCTACCTGCCGCCCGACGTGGTGCTCTGCCAGGTGTCGCCGCCCGACCGCCACGGCTTCTGCTCGTTCGGAATCTCGGTCGACTACACCAAGCCGGCCTGCACGGTCGCCAAGACCGTCATCGCCCTGGTCAATCCCAACATGCCGCGCACCCACGGCGACTCGTTCATCCACGTGAGCGACCTCGACATCGTCGTCGAGAGCACGGCGCCCATCGTCGAGCTGCAGCCGCCCAGGATCGGCCCGGTCGAAGAGGCCATCGGCAAGCACATCGCGAGTCTGGTCGGCGACGGCTCCTGCCTGCAGCTCGGTATCGGCGGCATCCCCGACGCCGTGCTGCTGTTCCTGCACGAAAAGAACGACCTCGGCATTCACACCGAGATGTTCAGCGAGGGCGTGGTCGACCTGTACGACGAGGGCGTCATCACCAACGCCCGCAAGCGCCTGCACCGCGACAAGATGGTGGCGAGCTTCCTCATGGGCACGCGCCGCCTGTACGACTTCGTCGACGACAACCCGGCCGTCAACATGTTCCCGGTGAGCTACGTCAACGACCCCTAC
>CAZFJE010000298.1:0-3285 GCA_964519555.1 uncultured Thermoleophilia bacterium | reverse complement strand
GTTTCGTCAAGGTCGCCGACAGCATGCTCGACCAGGGCCTCGTCTAAGCCGAGACCAGACTCACAGGCGACGGCCTGCGGGCCGTCTCCGACCAAAGCACACGCGTACAGCGGCGGGGCGGGCTCCCTTCAAGGGAGCCCGCCCCGCCGCTTTGCTTTATCGTCGCCCGCGCAAGGCCGCGCATGCCGCTCGTCCACGCGCGCGATAGTCGCTGCCCGCCGTGCGCCACGTGGCCGTTTCGGTCACGACACGGACCTTGCGATTCCCTTTCGGCCATGCTTGGGCGGCGCGGTTTAGTGCGATTTCGGCTCGGGGATGAACCGGAACGCAGCCGCGTCCTATGGGACTAGTGTTGGGCTGCCCCGACGCCGACAAGAGGAGACTCCCGATGAAGAAGATCGAGTGCATCATCCAGTCCTACAACCTCGACGTGGTCGCCGAGAACCTGGCCGTCGACGGCGTGGTCGGCATGACGGTCACCGAAGCCAAGGGCTTCGGCGTGCAGAAGGGCTTCACGCGCGGCGAGAGCGGCGCTCCGGGTCAGTACCGTTTCCATCCCAAGATGAAGGTCGAGATGGTGGTCTCCGACGACGACGTCGAGAAGGTCGTAGCGAGTCTGCGCAAGGTCCTCGAAAAGGGTCGTGTGGGCCAGGGCAAGATCTTCGTGAGCGCGGTCGAAGACGCCGTGCGCACGCGCACCGGCGAGCGCGGCGAGGCGGCCATCAGGTAGCGCAAGAAAAAGGCGCGGGGCGGGGCCGGCTTGCCGCCGGCCCCGCCCCGCGCCCGTGTCACAGAAGACGTTTGCCTCAGACGGTCGGGGCCGTCAGGCCAGCTCGAACTCGCGCTCGAGATCGCCCTTGCTGCGCACGCCGATGATCTTCTTCACGGGCTTGCCGTCCTTGAAGAGGATGAGCGTCGGGATGCTCATGATGCCGAACTTGGCCGCCGTCGCCTGGTTGTCGTCGACGTTCAGCTTGCCGACCGTCACCTTGTCGGCGTGCGTGCTGGCAAGGTCTTCGACGATCGGTCCCACTGTGCGGCAGGGACCGCACCAAGCCGCCCAGAAGTCGACGATGACCGGTGTCGTCGCCTCATCGATCGTCTGCTGGAACGTTTCGTCGGTCAGTTCAGTGACCACGTCTGACACGTTGCCCTCCTCTGGCTGATCGTTCACCTGCAGCTCTCAAAAAGTCAGCCCGGATGCAGCGCACCCGGGGCCGGTCGCGCCGTTACGCCCGCACGACCTCATACCCTGTGCTCGTGTCGCGCGAACCTGCGAGCGGCTGGGCACGACCCGGCGTCAGGTATCATAATAGGCTCGCCGCCCGCCGTCTCGCACGGCGGCGGCGCCGGGCTGTCCCGGACCGTTCGGCGACGACGCACTTCCCGTGTCCAGAAAGGCGATGGTGACCGTGAGAAGCGACGAGATCAAGCTCGGGGCAGCACGCGCCCCGCACCGCTCGCTGCTGCGGGCACTGGGCGTGACCGACGCCGAGATGGAGCGCCCGTTCGTCGGCATCGCCAACTCCTTCAGCGAGGTCGTGCCCGGCCATATGCACCTGGACAAGGTGGTCGAAGCCGTCAAGGCGGGCGTGCGCGACGCCGGCGGCGTGCCCTTCGAGTTCGGCGTCATGGGCATCTGCGACGGCATCGCCATGAACCACGCCGGCATGAACTACTCGCTGCCCAGCCGCGAACTCGTCGCCGACACCGTCGAGTCCATGGCCCTGGCGCATGCCTTCGACGCCCTGGTGCTGGTGCCGTGCTGCGACAAGATCGTGCCCGGCATGCTCATGGCTGCGATGCGCGTGAACGTGCCCTCGATCATGGTGAGCGGCGGCCCCATGCTGGCCGGCCGCCTCGACGGACGCACGATCGGCCTGACGGCCGTGTTCGAGGGCGTCGGGCAGTTCCAGGCGGGCACGTTGGACGAGGCGGGCCTCAAGGCCATCGAGTGCAACGCCTGTCCCACCTGCGGCTCGTGCTCAGGCATGTTCACGGCCAACTCCATGAACTGCCTGGCCGAGGTCGTGGGCATGGCGCTGCCCGGCAACGGCACCATCCCGGCGCCCTACAGCGAGCGCCTGCGCTACGCCAAGTCGGCCGGCGTGAAGGTCATGGACGTGCTCGCCGCCGACCTGCGGCCGCGCGACATCCTGACCGACGCCGCGGTGAGCAACGCCCTCGCCGCCGACGCCAGCCTGGGCTGCAGCACCAACACGGTGCTGCACCTCGCCGCCATCGCCACCGAGGCCGGCCTCGACTTTCCGCTCGAGCGCATCAACGAGGTCGCGGCCCGCGTGCCGCACCTCTGCCTGCTGGCTCCCGCCGGCCGGCACCACATGGAAGACCTCTACTTCGCCGGCGGCATCCAGGCGGTCATGAAGCGCCTGATCGACGCCGGCCTCATGGACGGCACGGCGCGCTCGGTGGCCGGCGGCACGGTCGCCGAGGCGGTGGCCGACGCGCGCGTCTTAGACGACGAGGTCATCCGCCCGCTGTCGCGGCCCTACCACGCCACCGGCGGCCTGGCCGTGCTGTTCGGCAACCTGGCGCCGTCGGGCGCCGTGGTCAAAGAGGGCGCCGTGGCCGACGAGATGCTGCGCCACAGCGGCCCCGCCCAGGTCTTCGAGTCCGAAGCCGACGCCGTCACGGCCATCGCCGCCGGAGCCATCGTCAGCGGCTCGGTGATCGTCATTCGCAACGAGGGGCCCAAGGGCGCTCCCGGCATGCCCGAGATGCTGTCGGCCACCTCCATGCTTGCCGGTCAGGGCCGCGACAAAGACGTGGCGCTGATCACCGACGGACGGTTCAGCGGCGCCACGCGCGGCGCCGCCATAGGCCACGTCGCCCCCGAGGCGCAGGCCGGCGGACTCATCGGACTCATCGAAGACGGCGACACCATCGTCGTCGACATCCCCGACCGCAAGCTCACCCTGGACGTCGCAGTGGCGGTACTCGAGCGGCGCCGCGTCGCCAAGGCCGCCGCGCCGCCGCGTCCCGAGCTCACGGGCTGGCTCGCCCGTTACGTCAAACTCGTCTCCGGTGCGGAGAAGGGGGCAGTCCTTCGATGACGTCACAGACAAAGATGAAAGGTGCGCAGGCCATCGTCGCCTCACTCGAGGCCGAGGGCTGCGACATCCTGTTCGGATTCCCGGGCGGCGTGGTCATCCCGCTCTACGACGCGCTCTACGATGCCGTCAAGCTACGGCACATCCTGGTGCGCCACGAGCAGGGCGCGGTGCACGCCGCCGACGGCTACGCGCGCGCCACCGGCAAGGTCGG
>CAZFJE010000297.1:0-3303 GCA_964519555.1 uncultured Thermoleophilia bacterium | reverse complement strand
GACGGTCTGTGGATCCAGGGCGACCACTCGCCGTCCGTGGGCTGTCTTGGGCTCGTGGACGGCGACTTGGCTGCCTTCGGGAATCAGGGCGCGCCGCACACAGAGCCGTCCGGCCTCAAGGTCGACGTCCTGCCAGCGCAGCCCCAGCGCCTCGCCGCGGCGCAGGCCGGTCATGGCCAGGACATGCCAGAGCGCGTAGAGGCGATCGTCACGCTGCGAGTTCAGGAAGGCCGCGAGCTGCTCGGCGCTCCAGGTGCGCAGCTCTTGAGCGTGTGCCGCTACTCGAGGCGGATCGGCGAGATCGGCGGGGTTACGAGCGAGGCGACCCCAGCGCACGGCGTCCTTCAGTGAGCGATGCAGCACGGCGTGCACGTGGCGCACCGAGAGCGCCGTGAGACCCTTTCCGTTGCGCTTGCCGGCGAGGGTGAGCTTGGCGAAGAGGGCGTTGATCTGCGCCGGGGCGAGCTTCTGCAGTTGCACCGAGCCAAGAGCGGGCAGGATGTGGCACTCGACGTGCGACACGTACGAGGTGTAGGTGGTCGGCCGAATCGTGTGCTCGATGGCCGGCAGCCACTCTTTGGTGAGGTAGTCGCGCACGGTGAGGCGCGAGCTTGCGACGTGGCTCTGCTCCTGTACTGCGACCGCGACCTTGCTCATCGCCGCCTGGGCATCGCGGCGGGTGACGTAGCCACCCTTGGTCTCGCGGCGGCGCTCGTCGACCAGGACGAGCTCGCCACCGCAGCTGGGACAGATCTCCCTTGGGCGGCGCTCGACCCAGAACCTCCTGCCACAGCTCTGGCAGCGTTGCGCCGACGCCCGTCCGACATCGATCGTGTACTCCCACGAACCTGCATCGCGTCTGCGGACGTGACCCTGCATGACGTCTCCCTCGATGGCCTCTAAGTCCGTCATACACATCACTCTTCGGGCGGCATTCAGCAACCTGGGCGGGCGATGGTAGGAGACATCTTTTCTAGCGGTCAAAGCGGAGGGGTGTAGGGAGATAGGCGGCGCGAAAACCGGCCCAAGCGTGACACGACCTCGCTAAGCCGACGGCTCGCCACCGCTTCGCGCGGCTCCCCGACGCGGGTGAGATTCCGTCCAGGAGTGGCGGATGTGGACCGCCTAGGCGGTCGGAATACGAGGCTGGCTAGAAAACCGCAGCCGGCGCTTGTCGTGCAGGTCTCGCCACGGCTTGCCTGTGACGCGCGACCAGGCCCGCCGCGCATCTGTGGGGAAGCGCTCGTCGTCGCGTGGCTTGGAGGCGGTCTCGTAGCTCCACTCGGGGTGTGACTCGTTCCAGCGTTCGCGCAGCTGCTGCCAGGAAAGGTCCTCATCCTTCAGCACGTCGATGAACTCCGCCAAGGCGATTCGCTTCTCCCTAAGGGTTGGCGAAGGAGCGCGGCCAGGCTGAGAACGACCCGGCTTGTAGTCGCGCGGGTGAGTGTCGCCGTAGCTGCGCAGGCGCTCGGTGGGCAGGTCGTGCCAGTCCTCACCTGTGATGCGCGACCACGTCTCGCGGGCATCCGTCGAGAAGACCAATGCTTTCTGGTCTCTTGCGGTCTCATACCGCCACTGCGGGTGCAGCTCGTTCCACTGCCGACGCAGCTCCCTCCAGCTCAGACCGCTGTCTTTGTGTTCGTCGACGAAGACGGCCAGGACCAGCAGCTTGTCACTGATCAGGCGTTCGTAGATGCCGCGCTGGCTGGCGCGCACCTGTTGGTAGAGCTGGGCAAGCTCGGGGCCTCTCAGGTTGGTACTCACAAGAAGATCGAGCTGAGTTGCCGCTGGATAGGCGGCGTGACGCACGGTGACGGTGGCCGCACGAGGTGTCGGAATCTTCCCACAGAGCACGAAGGTAACAGCCGCCGCTTCCGTCCAGCCGCTCAGGGCACATACTCCCTCGTCGCCCGAGACGAGAGTCTTGAGCCGGGCCAGGGTGCCGTCGCTGCGGATCGGCAGGTGTGCGAGCTTCCCTGCGGTCATCTCGTAGTCCAGGACCATCGACCCTCGCAGGGCAGTCGAGGGCAGCTCGCTGGTCGAGTCCGCTGCGATGCGTCTTGCCTGTTGTGCCAGCCACTCCGCGTAGCCGGCGGTATCGCGGCCGGTCAGCCAGTCAGGCGCTTCGACTGATGCAATCGGGATCGCGACGTATCGGGAACTCGGTGCACCCTCGTGCTGCCTTTGCTCCGAAATCCAGCGCGCCATGTGCTTAGGCAGCAGCAGTGCGCCGTCCAGCGCCTCGGCGCGAAAGGAATCGACGTCACAGCATCTGACGACCTTCCGAGCAAGCAGCTGCGCAAGCACTCTTGCGCGGTCGCGGTCGTCCTCGACCTCACGCACGACCTCGCGGCGTGCGACTGGCGAAGCGTTGGTACTTGTCTGCTGCCGTACGCACAGCTCGACAAGGCCTTCGAGGTCAAGCTCGCCGCTCAGAACCGCATCGATACGACCGCCGTCGAGCAGACTCATCCAGGTTCTTGATCGTAGACGCACGCCCTTCGTCGCGAGCGTCTTCGTCAAGGCTAACCGTACCCACCGCTGGCCGCGCGCCGTCATCGATCCTCCCCACGGATATCAGCATCAGCATAATCGCAGGTCGGACAGGCAACCACCACGCCGCTTCTGACCGGGCGACGAGCGCGAGCCGTCGAGCTCCCAATTTTCGATTCGTAAGCACTTCTGACGACGCATTGATCGCACCATCTATCAGTGAGGTCACCCGCACAGCCGACTCATGAGTATCGAACTTCATGAGAAGGAGCTGCACGAGTGCCTTGGCGGCGATGCTTCATGGCATCAACTGTGATTGCGCTGGCAACGGTGATTTTGCTGTGCCCAGTCTCGACGCAAGCAAGACCACGCGGAGTCGACGCGCGCTCCAAACTCAACGAGTCCGCCCATCGAAGGTGGCAGGTAAGCGCATGGAGCGAGGGCAACGAGACGTCACTGAAGACAGCGCTCACGGCGAAGGCGATAAACGAGGTTAGTGTCGATTGGTGGGCCAGCAATGCTGATGGTTCACTGAGTACAGGTTCTGGATGCGCTGCGTTCCCTACCTTGACCAAGTCGCACCATGTGCGTCTGCTCGTCACCGTTAGCAACTGGAACAACAAGATCGGTGGGTTCGATCAGTCGATCCCGCAACAGATTCTCTCGTCGAGTGAGCGTACTCAAGCTCAGATAAGTAGTCTCGTGAGCCAGTGCGTGGCCTGCGGGTACGCCGGTATCGACCTCGATTGGGAGTCGCTCGTGCCAAGTGATCGCGACCTATTCAGCGGATTCGTCTCGCAGCTTGCCACC
>CAZFJE010000296.1:0-3377 GCA_964519555.1 uncultured Thermoleophilia bacterium | reverse complement strand
GTCTCGTAGGCCACCGTGATGGGGCCGAGCGACTGGCCGCCCTCGAGCGCCAGCAGGTGCGGCGGCGTGGCGACGGTGGCGTACTGAGTCGTGACCAGGCCGGCGGAGCCCGCCTGGGGGTCGGCGACGATCGGCACGTCGCCTATCTGCGACGCGTTGGTCGTGGCCGGGCTGGGTTTGTCGCTGCGCTTCGTGTCCATCAGCGCGATTCTACGCGCTTGGAGCGGGGGGACGCCAAGCATCCCCCCGCTTACGCGCGCCGTGCGCGGTCGTTCAGGCTCGCGCCAGGGCCTGCTCGATGTCGGCGATGATGTCTTCGATCGACTCGACGCCGACCGAGAGGCGCACGAAATCGTCGGTGACGCCGCTCGCCGCGAGCTGGTCGGGATCGAGCTGCGAGTGGGTGGTGGTCGCCGGGTGGATGACGAGCGACTTGGCGTCGCCGATGTTGGCGAGGTGGCTGAACAGCTCGGTGCTTTCGACAAAGCGCCGCCCAGCCTCGCGGCCGCCCTTGATGCCGAAGCCCACGATGGCGCCGTAGAGGTCGCGGTAGTGATACCTGGCGGCCAGGTCGTGCGCCGGGTGCGAGGCGAGGCCCGGGTAGACGACCCAGTCGACCTTGGCGTGCCGCTCGAGGTGCTCGGCCACGGCCAGCGCATTGGTGCTGTGGCGCTCCATGCGCAGCGCCAGGGTCTCGAGACCCTGCAGGAACAGGAACGAGTTGAAGGGCGAGAGCGCCGCGCCGATGTCGCGCAGCAGGCTGACGCGCAGCTTGGTGATGTAGGTGATGGCGCCGAGGGCCTCGTAGAACTTGAGGCCGTGATAGCTCGCGTCGGGCTCGACCAAGCCGGGGAACTTGTCGTTCTGCGACCAGTCGAACTTGCCCGAGTCGACGACCACGCCGCCGATCGAGGTGCCGTGCCCACCGATGAACTTGGTGGCCGAGTGCACGATGATGTCGGCGCCGTGCTCGAACGGCCTGATCAGGTACGGTGTCGGCATCGTGTTGTCGACGATCAGCGGGATGCCGGCTTCGTGGGCGATGGCTGACACGGCGTCCAGGTCGAGCGTGTCGAGCTTGGGGTTACCGACCGTCTCAGCATAGATCAGCTTCGTGTTGGGCTTGATGGCGCGGCGGAAGTTCTCGGGGTCGGCGGGGTCGATGAGCTCGACGTCAAGGCCAAAGCGCGGCAGCGTGTGCACGAAGAGGTTATAGGTGCCGCCGTAAAGGCTGTTGGCCGAGATCACGTGATCGCCGGCGCCGGCGATGTTCAAGATGGAGAACGTCACGGCGGCCGACCCCGAAGCGAAGGCCAGCGCCCCGACGCCGCCCTCGAGCGCGGCGACGCGCTGCTCGAACACGTCGTTGGTGGGGTTCATGATGCGCGTGTAGATGTTGCCGAACTCTTTGAGGCCGAAGAGGTTGGCGGCGTGGTCTGAGTCGTTGAACACATACGACGTCGTCTGGTAGATCGGCACGGCGCGCGCATTGGTGGTGGGGTCGGGCTTCTGGCCGGCGTGCAAGGCCACCGTCTCGAACCCGGGGCTGCTCTGTTTGGTGTCGGTCATGGTCTCTCCAGAGGGATCGTGGTCTGTCTCACAGCTTCAGATGGCATACATGCTGGTCGACCGCGCGCGTTCCGCGGCCGCCCCGATCGTGGCGCCGGCCAGGACTTCGTGGACCGCCTGCCGCATGTCGTGCCACACGGGCTCGACGAAGGCGTCGGCCTGACCGGCGCCCGGCATTCGCTCGCCCTCGTCCGGCCCGTCGATGATCTCGCGCACCTGAGCGAAGGTGACGGCCTCGGGCGGGCGGGCGAGCACGTAGCCGCCGTTCTTGCCGCGCGTGCTGGTCACCAAACCGCCTTGGCGCAGATCGTGCATGACCTGCTCCAGATACTTGACGGGAATGCCACCGAACCCCGCGATGTCGCGCGACTGGACCGGTGCCCCGCCGTACGAGAGCGCCAGGCGCACGAGCGCCTTGATCGCGTATCGACATCGGGTGGAGATGTGCACGGGCCATTCTCCCTATTTCCTACAGGAGTTACGCACTTTATCGTGCCAAAGGGCGGTCGTCAACCGTATGACGAGGCGTGCGGCGAGGCCCGTCGCGGCGCCCTGCCGAGCGTGGTGTGGGGCTTCTCGAGCGGTGATGTCATAATCGGTCCACAGCGGGAGCCTCAGAAGGAGACCATGGACGACAGCCTCAACCCCAACGCGGGCGACATCCTCGAGCGCGAGCTGCCCGGCCTGCAGCGCGAGCTGCCGATCGGGCCGCACTGTGCCTACCGGGTCGGCGGCCCGGCCGACTACCTGTTCGTGGCCGGCCGCACCGAAGACCTGCGGCGCGCCGTGGTGGTCGGCGGCGAGCTCGGCCTGGCGGTCACGGTGCTCGGCCAGGCGACCAACGTGCTCGTCAGCGACCGCGGCATCCGCGGCCTCGTCGTGCTCGCCCGCAACGCCGACGTACGCCTCGACGACGAACTGCTCACGGCGGGCGCCGGAGCGCTCCTGCCCGACGTGGTCGGCGACGTCGCGCGGCGCGGCCTGGCCGGCCTTGAGTTCGCCGGCAACATCCCGGGGTCGATCGGCGGCGCCGTGGTCGGCAACGCCGGCGCCTACGGGCGCGCGGTGGGCGACGCCCTGGTGCGCGCCCGCGTGCTGGCCGGCGACCGCGAGCACTCAGCGACGCCCGCCGACCTGGCGCTGGGCTACCGCACGAGCGGCCTCAAGGGCGACCATCAGGCCGTGGTCCTCGAGGCGACCTTCGCGCTGCACTCGGGGCAGGCCGCCGCCCTGCTCGCCGAGATCGCCCGCGACGCCGACCTGCGGCGCGGCAAGCACCCGCTCGACTACGCCTCCTGCGGCAGCTACTTCAAGAACCCCTCGCGCGACGTACCCGCCGCCAAGCTCATCGACGAGGCCGGCCTCAAGGGCATGCGCGTGGGTAAAGCCGAGGTGAGCCGCGAACACGCCAACTTCATCGTCGCATGGCCCGGCGCCGGGGCCGACGACATCCGCCGCGTCGCCGCCGAGGTGCGCCGCCGCGTGTTCGAGAACTGCGGCGTCCGTCTCGAAGAAGAGGTAGTGCTGCTCGGATTCGACTGAAAGCCCGCTCGCGAGGCGCGCTATACTGGCCCCGTCCGAGCGCTGGCGAACTTCTCGCCCGGCGGCTGCGTCTCCCCTGCAAGGAGGACGAGGATCGAAGGTCTGCCCCCGGGTCTGCTGGAGCGTCTGCGCCGCGGCACGCCCGAGGCGCGCGCCGAGTTCTTTCGCCTGTACGCGCCGCGCGCCCGCGAGATCCTCTTCTTGCAAGGCATGTGCGACGACGTCGACGACGGCGTCCAGGAGGTGTTCGTCAAGGTGTTCCGGGC
>CAZFJE010000295.1:0-3384 GCA_964519555.1 uncultured Thermoleophilia bacterium | reverse complement strand
CCTCGTCGGCCAGGGCGGCGCTCATCATGGGAAACGCCTCCTGGATCTTGGCGCCGCCCAGGACGAACACGCAGGGCCGCGCGGGCTCTTCGCGCAGGTGGCTGAGCGCCGAGTACTCGCGCTCGAACAGCCGGCCCATGGCCGACGGCAGAAGCTGCGCGAAGCCCACCAGCGTGGGCTGTGAGCGGTGCAGCGCGGCAAAGGCGTCGCACACGTACAGGTCGGCCAGCGGCGCGAGCTTGCGCACCACCAGGGTCTTAGCCTGGGCCTCGGGCGAGAGCTTGAGCTTGGTCTCGAAGAGGGTCATCTCTTCAGAGACGAAGCGCACGTTGTCGAGCAGCAGGACCTCGCCGTCGGCGAGCGCCGCGATGGCGGCACGCGCGGCTGGGCCGCAGACGTCGTCGACGAAGGCCACCGGCCGGCCGATGAGCGCGGCCAGCACGGCCGCGTGCGGCTCGGTCGAAGCGTAGTTGTGGTACTCGAGGTCGCCGCCCTGGTGGGCCAGCAAGACGACCCTGGCCCCCCTCTCGGCGAGCTCGCGCACCGTCGGGGCGCAGCCCCGCAGGCGTGTGGTGTCGGCCAACTCGCCGCTCCCGGGATGGAGCGGCGAGTTGATGTCGACACGACACAACACGGTCTTGCCGGCGACGTCGAAGTCGTCGAGCGTGTTGATGTCGTACTTCATGGCGGCGTCAGGCGACAGGCGCGGCGACCGGCGAGCCGGCGTGCATGCCGAGGTACTCGTTGGTCAGGCCGACGGCCTCGAGGCGGTCGCTCTGCAGCGACAGGGCGGCGCGGATGCCGTCGATGCTCTCGGGAATGACGACCGACTCCTGCGGGATGTTGATGGCGAACATGAACTCGCGGCCGCTCTTGGCGATGGTCTCGTCGAAGACGGCGATCTCGTAGAAGTCGGCGCGCTTGCGGCCGAGGTCGCGGGCGTAGCGGAACAGCGAGGCGTTCGAGTTGAAGCCGTCGGCGATCTTGACGTTGCGGATGCGCGGATGGGCCTCGAAGAGCTCGAGCGCGCGCTCCTTGGAGATGTCGGCCTTGGTGGTGGCGCAGACGTTGATGATGTGGCCGTGAGTGGTGGGCACGTGCACGAGCAGGCCGGTCGCCTCGATGTGCGGCATGATCGTCATGAGGTCGACGGCCTGGTGGTTCGGCACGGGCTCGACCTGGGCGACGTCGACCAGACCGCGGTGCGTGTCGCCGGGGTCGGCCACGCGGCGCACGATGGTCACGATGACGCGCTCGACACCGACTTCGCGATCGAGGCAGTCGACGGCGCGGATGAGGCCCGTGGTGTTACAGCTCGTGAGCTTGAGGTAGTCCTTGCCCACGCCCTTCTCGTAGTTGGCGTAGCCGTGGAAGAAGACGTCGACGATGTCGTTCTTCTCGCCGCCCTGGAAGATCGCCTTGACGCCGCGGGCCTGGTAGATCTCTTTGTTCTTGCGGCCGATGCCGCCGGGCGAGGAGTCGAGCACGATGTCGACCTCGCCGAGCAGGTCGTCGAGGGTGCCCGACACGGGAATGCCGAGGGCGTCGAAAGCGGCCTTCTGCTCGGCGGCCACGACGTACAGCTTGTAGGGCATGCCCGACTCGTGCAGGGCGCGGATGGCGAGTGTCGGGGCGACATCGACGACCCCGGCGAGCTCCATGTCTTTCTGCAGGGCGACGCCGTCGGCCAAGCGCTGACCGATGACACCGTACCCCACGACTGCGACCTTCGGCTTGCTCATGACCTCAGCTCCTTTGATCTGTTCGGAATGACCTCGAAGAGAGGACGGGCCGCCGACGCCGGCTTGCCGCCGGCTTCGGCCACGGCGCTGTCGCCGGCCCGCCCCCTCGTCTCATGACGGATCGACTTCAGTAGCCGAGCTGCTTCTCGACGACGGTGATCGACTCGTCGAGCACCTTGACGATGGTGTCGATCTGCTCGGTGGAGATGATGAACGGCGGCGCCACGGCGTGGCAGTTGCCGCCGCCCAGCAGGCGGATGAACACGCCGCGCTTGAAGGCTTCGTCGCGGATCTTGGCGGCGGCGCCCACGGCCGGCGGGAACCACTCCTTGGTGGCCTTGTCCTGCACGTACTCGATGCCGGCCACCAGGCCCACGCCGCGCACGTCGCCCACGATGGGGTGCTTGAGCAGGGTCTGCAGGCCCTTCTGCATGTAAGCGCCCACGTCGCGGCAGCGGTCGACCAGGTTCTCGCGCTCGACGATCTCGAGGTTGGCGATGCCGGCCGCGCAGCACAGCGGATGGCCCATGTAGGTGGCGCCGCTCATGAAGGCCTCGCCGGGACCGCCGAGGAACGCGTCGAAGACGTGGTCCTTGGCGCCCACCGCTCCGAGTGGCAGGTAGCCCGAAGAGAGCCCCTTGGCCATCGTGATGAGGTCGGGGTCGGAGCCGAACTGCTCGAAGCCGAACCACGTGCCGCTGCGGCCAAAGCCGGTGATGACCTCGTCGTTGATGACGAGCACTTCATTGGCCTTGCAGATCTCGTTGACCATGGGCCAGTACTCGGCGGGCGGCGGAATGACGCCGCCGGTGCCGATCATGGTCTCGCCCAGCATGGTGCCGACGTTCTCGGCGCCGTAGAAGGCGATCTCCTGGGCGACCTGCGTGGCACACTCCATCTTGCAGTCTTCGCCGTAGGTCTTGCTCCAGAAGCAGCGGTAGCAGTAGGGCGCGCCGAGCTTGATGAACCCGGGCAGCAGGGGCTCGAACTTGGCGCGGTTGACCGACAGGCCCTGGGCGCTCGTGGCGGTCATCGTCGTGCCGTGGTAAGAGCGGTCGCGGAACAGCACCATGTACTTGGTGCCCTTGCCCTTGTTGCGCCAGTACTGGCGCGCCATCTTGACCGCGGTCTCGACCGACTCGCCGCCGCCCAGCGTGAGGAACACGTGGTTCAAGTCGCCGGGCATGTGCGAGGCCACCTTGGCGGCGAGCTTGATGGCCGGCTCGTTGCCGATCTGGAAGATGTGGTAGATGGCGAGCTTCTCGGCCTGGGTCTGGATGGCGTCGAAGATCTCCTTGCGGCCGTGGCCCACGTTGACCGTCCACAGCGACGCGAAGCCGTCGATGTAGGCGTTGCCTTCGGTGTCGTAGACGACGGCGCCTTCGGCGCGCTCCATGATCGTCGGCTTAAGGCCGCCCATCTGCGTGAACGGCGGCCACAGGTGGCCGAGAAAGTCCTCCTCGAGCTGCTTACTCTCGAGTGGTTCGAGCTGGTCCATGCGCTCCTCCTTGTGAAGCCCACCCGCGCGGCGCAGCCCTTTCGGGGGGCGCCGCGCACGCGTTACGGTTGCGTCGGTCACCTGCCGGACGCGGCCTCGCGGCCGGGCCGCCGGCGCGGCCTTGCCTGCTTACCTGCCGAGCAG
>CAZFJE010000294.1:0-3410 GCA_964519555.1 uncultured Thermoleophilia bacterium | reverse complement strand
GAACTTGCAGTTCGCAAAGACGGCGCCGTTGACGTCCTGCAGCTCGGTCAAGCGAGCAGTCGAGGAGTCGGTGGGCTGGCTTTCCTTCTGCACGGAGTAGTCGACCGTGTCGTTTGTGAACACGAGGTGACCGTTGACGCCGGCCGGACCCTCGAGGTTGAAGGCGTTCTTGCGGCAGGCGTAGATCGTCGTGTTCTGCACCGTGAAGTAGGTCGGGCCGTTGATCTCGATGGCGCCCGACCACAGTGGGCTTGTCTGGTTGTCGGAGCCGTTGATGGTGCAGCCGTCGATCAGTGAGTCGGCGGCGAAGTAGCCACCGTCGAACGACATGGCCTCTTCGCCCGAGGGCTCGATCACGTCGTCGATGAACTTCATGTTCTTGTAGCCCACCGTGTTGGAGGTCGGACGCTGCGTGCACTCGATGCCCATGCGTCCCGCCGCCAGGATGTGGCAGCCGGTGAAGGTGATGTCGTGGATGTTGCCGTTTGAGACGTTGATGGTGACGCCGTTCCAGGGGCCCGAGCCGACCGTGCAGTCGGTGAAGGTGAGGTCGTAGCAGGCCAGGTTCAGGGTGAGCACGGCCGTGCTTGCGTTACCGCCGTTGAAGGTGCAGTCGACGTAGTCCACGTCGTGGGTGCCGGCGGGGATGGTGTAGGTGTTGAAGGTCTGGCCGGTGATGACGGTGGCGCCGGGGACCGGCGTGGGGGTCGGGGTCGGCGGCGCGCTGCCGCTCGGCGTCGGGGCCGGGGTCGTCGGGGGCGCCGGGGTCGGCGTGGGCGTCGCGGCCGGAGTCGGCGTCGCGGCCGGAGTCCAGACGCCGAAGGTTCCGGTGCCCCACGGCGAATCGCCTACCGCAGCCGACACGGCAAGGGCGCTGCTACCCGCCCGCAGAGCGGCGAGGATGCCCCCGTACAGGCCATTCGTAAGCGTGGCGACCGTGGCCGTAAGCCCTTCCGACCAGCTTGTGTAAGCCTGTACGCCGACCGAGTTCATCGCCGTCGAACCAGGTTCGGGCATGGTCGTGTCGAGTGGGTTGTAGCGCGCCGAGTTGTGCCAGTTACCGCCTTCGGCCATCTCCCAAGCCGTGATTGCGGTGACGTTCTGGGCGCTGAGGGGCATGCCGAGGGCGCTAAGCAGCGCCTGCGCCCAACCGGAGAGGTTGTATTCCCCTGCCGCGAGCGAGGGGGCCGCCGTCGCCGACGGCGCTGCCGCGGCTGTCGTCGCCGCAGCCGTTGCTTCACGCGCGGCCGCCGCAATGCCCGCCTGCCGCTCTGCTGCTGCCTGGCGCGCCGCCCGGGCTCGGCGTGCCGCTGTTGCAGCCTCGCGTCGTGCCAGGGCCGCGGCACGGCGTGCGGCTGCGCGGCGTGCCTTCTTTTGCCTCGCCAGCAGTTGCGCTTTGGTCTGCGCGGGCGTCGTCGTGGGCGTCGCGGTCGGGGCCGCCGTGGGCTTGGGCGTGGCGGCCGGCGTCGGGGCCGGCGTCGGGGCCGGCGTCACAGCCGGCGTCGCCGTGGGCGTGACGGCCGGCGTCGCCGAGGGCTTGGGCGCCGGCACTGTCGTGGGTGTGGCGCTCGGTGTCGCGGTCGGGGCCGCCGAGAGCGTCGGGGTCGGCGTCGCGGTTGCGGTCACCGCGGACGCGGGTGTGGACATCGACGCCGTCGATGGGCTCGGGCCGGTTGTCGGCGTGGCCCGGTTGTGCGACCCGCCCCAGACCTTGCCGCGGTCGTGCCGGCTGGCGACACCGGGCACGTGCTGCTTGGGCGGCGACATTGCCGAAGCAACGGCCGAGGCGACGAGGATGATCACGAGTGTCGCTACGGCCGCGCCGATGAGGTGCTTGCGTTTCATCCAAGGCTCCGTTTCCCTTGCCTGTGAAGGCCGGCCTGGCTTGGCGGTCCTTCCTGTCGTGCCGCGCCTTCCTGCTCGCGGCCCTCGCCTATGGAACGAACAAGACATGCCGAAGTCCGCCCGACCGATGCAGTGGTGCTGGGAAGCGATGTGGCAGAGCCGGTGGGCCGCCCATGGCGGCCGTCGCCCCCAACGCAGAAGAGGAGAAGCGCAGCTAGCGTCGTCTGATAGCTGCCAGGAGGAGTCTGAAGGCAGAAGAGTGGGTAGGGTGCTGGCTGGCCGGAGCCAATCGTTGCCGGTGCATGACCTGCCTCCTTTCGGAAGTCTGGCGGACTTCCTTAGGGCGCGCGCCGTCATGGAGCGCCGTGCATTGTTGGTCGGTGTCGTGGCGTTGCCTAGCGGGTAAACGCGGTGGACCATACCGACCCTTTTCGTGGGCGTCAAGGCTCAGAAGCTACGTACGGAGCCGCCGAGGCTTCGGATTGGTTTCCTCGTTTGTTCTGCAGATCGACGGCTGTGTCGGGTTCTGCGGCTGCTCCTGTTAAGGCCTGCTAAGCGAGAGCTTGGGCCGCTGTGCTCATCGCCGGGTCGGGATACTCCAGAGGGCTTGCTTACCCGGAGCGGCATGACGCAGGGCGACGTGCACCTCACCGCAACCTTCGGTAACATCAAGATAGGCGTCGGGCTGGGCGATGAGCTCGACCTGCGGGTGATCGGCCCACGCGGCTCCTGCCCGGGATCCCAGCTCACTCACTTGACCTCGGCACGTAAGCCCCCGGCACCGAGTACGTGAGCTTTACGTGGGCAGCCCCAAAAGCGGCGTCGGCGCCGCTGGGCAGAGCAGGCCCGGCGAGCCCATCACCTGCGACTTCTACGACACACAGCTAGTAGCCGGACCTACGCTTGCCAGCGGGTGCTACCCCGTTGGCTTGCCGACCAGCGCGCTGAGGGCGATCCATGTGACGTGGCGGCAACGGCCGAACAGGCAGCCTAGGCAATGAACGGCGCGCAGGGCAGACACGACCCGGACCGCTCGGACGTGACCTTCGAGTGCTCGCGCTGCGGAGCACGTTTCGGCAACCGCTGGCGACTGCGCGCGCATCTGCTCGAGCACGGCATTTATCCGACGCCCGAATGGCGCCCGCGGGAGCCCGATGCGCGCGTCAGGTCGGTCCCCCCCGAGCTGCGCGCTCACCCTCGCGAGCATCTGCCCAAAGAGATCGCAGCGCCAGCTGCTGCCACTGGCGGCGAACTTCACAGGATCAGGTCCGGCGGCCGCCTGGGCCGGGCGATCTTGGCCTGGACCCTCACCGCGTTGCTGGCCGTTGGCTGTGCGTGGCTCGTGCAGGCTTACCTGGTCAAGTCCTACCGCATTCCCTCGGACTCGATGGCCAACACCCTGGTGCCCCATCAACGAGTGCTGGTCGACCGCCTGATCTATCGCTTCCGGTCCGTCCACCGTGGCGACATCATCGTCTTTCGCAGTGCCGCGCTCGGTAACGAGGTGCTCATCAAGCGGGTCGTGGGCCTGCCCGGCGACCTGCTGGCGCTGCGCAACGGGCGCC
>CAZFJE010000293.1:0-3434 GCA_964519555.1 uncultured Thermoleophilia bacterium | reverse complement strand
TGGTGGCCCGCTGGGGTGGTGCCTGCCCGCGGGTCCCTCCTGGCGGGCGGGCGTGCCAGTGCAGATCTCGCGTGGATTCGGCCTTCTTTTGGCGGCGAATCGTCGCGAAACAATCGTGTTTAAGGGCAACCGTCAGCCTGCCTCGCAGATATTCGCAAGACCAGGACACGGGCGACGAGTGCAACCGGACGAGGGGTGGAACGGGTCGCCTCACAAGACGACCCGTTCCACCTCGCTCAGCTATTCTTGATCAAGCGGCGGCGCGGAGAAGGCGCCTGCGAGCGCCTCCGGCAGCGAGTCCACCATCGACCCCATCGACCTCCGCTCTTGACCCCATCGACCTCCGCTCTTGCCTGGTGTCACCCGACCTGATGCGGTCGTGCTCCCGGAGGTACGAGACCAAGTTGTGCAGCATGTAGCGTAGCACGACCTCCCAGCCGCCCGCAGCCACCGCGATCATCGCCTCACAGAGGTAGTAGCGCGCCGTCTCCGACATCGTCGCGTCGTAGAGCTGGGTGCGATAGGCGTCGGAGGCAACCACCTCTTTGATGCTCTCGTTGCCCGTGGCCAGGTTGCGGGCCGCATAGCCACATGCGGTGCAGCGTTCCAGCTCGTAGGAGTCGGGCGTCACGTTCGTGACGGTGCCACAGAGAGAGCACTTCACTTGGTGCGTGTGGGAGTCCTCGTCGTCGAGCCACTCGTCCTGGCAAACGGACTCATTCGGCCGGCCGGCGTCGCGCTTGTTATCGTCTTTGGTAGTCATGTCCTGCTCCTGATCGATGGGTTTGACGTGCCGGTGCCTCGATGACGCGGCGGGCGGGGGCGCCCGTTGCGGCCCCCGGTCACGGTGGCTCCTTTGCCCTTCGTGGACTTCGTGCTTTTCGTGGGTTTCGTAGTTCGTCAGAGATAGCGGGTCTCGGGGGGTCTTCAGGAAGAAGACAAGAAAGGGAGAGGTATAACCCTCTAAAACTATCCCGTGAGCTAGACCGCCCTTCCCCTTGTGCGCCTACGAAGTACGAAAAGCACGAAGTCCACGAAGGGCAGGGTCTACTCGCCATCACTGCCACCCTTCAAAGCACGGCCTGCGTGCCACACTTCCGTATGGCTTTTGCCTTCGCTGGTGTGGACGCAGTGGGCCAGACCAGCGCCAGCCAGCATGGCGAGTGCCGCGTCGAGCGCATCCTTGGACTTGTTGCGGCCGAACAGCTCGGAGATCTTAGTGCGCCCCAGCGGTCCAGTCTTGAGCGCCGCGAGAATGTGATCTGCAGTCTTATCGCCGGTGCGGTCGCCGAAGACGTAGGCGGCTGACTCGGCGCAGTAGCGCCAGACCTCGAGCGCCGCCTCCAGGTGCACGCGGCCGATCTCGTGGGAGCGGTCGGCCAGCGCGTAGACCAAAGCGAGGCGCAAGACCTGCGGCTGCCCTCGCGCAACGATGGCGCCTGAGAGGCCGGCACCGTCGGCCATGAGGCCGTCGTAGGCGGCGTCCCAGAGCGGCATCGCGGCCGCACTCCATGGGATCTCGCCGTCGAACTCACCGGCGCCGATCTCGCCGGCCGCGTCCTGCAGGGCGTGGATGAAGGGCTCGAGCTCGGTCTGGTCAACGTTGCCCCCGAAGGGCAGGCGACCGGAGCGACGCGCACAGACCCACAGGAAGCGGTTGGCGAAGCCATTGGCGGCATCAACGTCGGTCAGGGCGCGGCGAAGCTCCTCGGGGGTGACGTGGCCAAGGATGCAGACATGGGCGTCGGTGGCACGCTCGTGGGAAACCTTGGTCATGACGCCCGCGGTGCCGGTGTCGTAAAGGTCCCTGATGATGGGCGAGAGGGTGCTATCCTTGCGCGCCATGACGATCAGGACACGAACGAACTCGCCCTCTTTGACGAAGACGCGCTTGTCGGTGACGCCCGGGTCCGTGATAACCGGGTTCTGCTTCTTGTCGAGCCCCCAGGCCCTGTCGCGCACGTGATGGATGAGCCCCTCGCCTGTTGAGAGGCCGCTCGCCAGGCAGCGCTCGGCCCAGACGGGGTCGATCTTCGATAGCGCAGCGATCATCGGTCCGTAGCTGTGCCCTTTGCGGCCGCTCGCTGTCGGTCCGACGAGGCAAGCGAAGAGGCGCGCGTTGTGGCGATCACCGCTTACGGAGTGGTAGGGCCCGCAGCCGCAGATCGAGCCGAAGCCGACGAGCAGCGTGACGAGCATGGCGGCCGGATCGGCCTCGCTCTGCGGGTCCCAAACTCGGGCGATGGCGCCGAGCGGGCCATAGTAGGCGGCCTCGCCGAGGGGCTCAGGCCAGCTCGGTCCGGCAGCCGAGGGCGCCGCCGCAGGCTCATAGCGCGCCACGCTAGCGGCGATGGCACGCACCTCCGAGGCCGGCAGGGGCGGCTTGCAGCGCCTGTCGTTCTCCGCAAGCAAGGCCGCAGCGATGGCCTCTTCGCTCATGCCGGGGTGGCGCATCGTGCCAGCAAACGAAGTCAGGGTGGCGTTCCGACTACCCTCCGCGATGGCATCGCCGACCGGCGCGGCTGACTTCTGGTGCTCGTTGGGAGCAAGGCGCGCGGCAAGCGATTCCGGCAGGTCGCGCAGGCGCTCGAGGCCGTCTAGGAAGTCGTAGGCGATCACATAGCCGCCCTGCGCCCGTATGTCGATCCCAGGGGCCAGCTTGGCGGCGGAGCTGGCGATGCTGTGACCGTTGCAGCGGTAGTAGTAGTGCAGTCCGCCCGATTGCGTGCGAGTCGTCGTCGTCTCAAGAATCTCGGCGCCCAGCTCGTCGGCGATCTGCGCCCAGTTCTTGAGTCCGGGGGCGTTGTTCTTGACGTCGACGTCGACCACGACAAGGCCGGCACCGCCAGTGTCGATGCCGACCAGGGCATCGGGGAACCGCCGCCACCACTCTCTGATGACGGTCTCATCGGTGCTTGCATCCTTGAAGCCGTGCGCGGTGTAGGGACTCTTGTCGGGCTTGCAGGGAAACACCGGCCAGCCACGAGCGGCGTTCTCGTGCGCCGTCTTGAGGTTGCCGCTTATATCACTCATCGGGAGCCGTCGCCCGCTCGTCCTCACGGCCCAGCAAATCGCGGATGATCGGCGCCGTCGGCAGCAGGATGCGCCTGCCGATGTGCAGGACCGTCCAGGGGTAGGTGCCGTTGGCGATCGACTCGTAGATGACGTCTGTGCTGCAGCCCAGCTTTGTGGCAAGCCCGCTCACGCTCACGGTGAGCTTGCTACGCAGCTCCTCGATGGCCAGACCGCCAAGGAAGTCCGAGGACGGGGCGGCCTGCCCGGCTTGATCAGCGAGGCGGCTCATCGTCGACCTCCCTGAACAGCTCGCCCTCTGCCACGCCCAGCGCCTTGGCGATCGCAGATCGCCAAGCGGGGTAGGCCGGCACACGGCCGCTTTCGAGTTTTGAGATATCACTCGGATGGACGCCCGTGAG
>CAZFJE010000292.1:0-3456 GCA_964519555.1 uncultured Thermoleophilia bacterium | reverse complement strand
AGGTTTCGGGGCGAGGTGGGCGCTTTGGCCTCGTCGGCTTCGCGTCGGCGCATCGGGACAAATGCCAGCGCATCGCGTCGGTTCCCCGGTCAAGACATGATACGAAGTCCGGTTTCAGGGGCTTCACATGCGGCGGACTCCCCTCCGACAGTTGGGGGAGTTTCATAACCTTGACTTGTGTGGCAGTATATTCAAGGTTATTTCCTAACCTTGAGTAAGGAACCGTTGTGGCCAAGGTTGTGAAGCGTCACTGGATCACCGATGCAAGCGCGGGTCTGGCCCGCATAGATCGCCGCTCCTGTGACTACGAAGCCTACATCCCCGACCCGCTGGTCGGTCGTGCGGTCGTCGTGGAAGGCACAGTCGCGGCGGACGTCAGCGAGGCCGAGGCCGCTTTGGTCCGCCTCAACCTTGCAGTCGGGGCGCTGTCCGACAGCGAGGCACTGGCGCGTCTGCTGCTGCGTACCGAATCGGTGGCCTCATCGCGGATCGAAGGACTTGAGATCGGTGCCCGTCGTCTTCTGCACGCCGACGCCGAGCGTGACTTGGGAGAGTCGACCCGTGACGTGACCGCCGCCGAGGTACTCGGCAACATCGACGCCATGCTCTACGCGGTCGAGAGCATCGGTGAGGGCGATCCCCTGTCTGTCGACCTGCTCCTCGCGATTCACCGCCGTCTGCTCTCAGGCACCCGTCTGGAACACCACGGCGGTCGCCTTCGAGAGGAGCAGAACTGGATCGGCGGCTCGTCCTTCAACCCCTGTTCGGCCGAATATGTGCCGCCCCCCCGCGAACTCGTCCCCGAGCTGCTCGCTGACTTGTGCGAGTTTGGCAACGACGACTCACTGCCTGCCGTCGCCCAAGCAGCCATTGCCCACGCGCAGTTTGAGACGATTCATCCTTTCGTCGATGGCAACGGCAGAGTGGGGCGCACGCTGATTCACTTGATTCTGCGTCGTCGCGGTGTGGTTTTGCGGGTCCTGCCGCCGGTATCGCTGATTCTCGCGACATGGGCGAAGGAGTATGTTGAGGCGCTTACCCGGACGCGCTATCTGGGGCCGGCGAACTCGTCCGCTGCCCAGGAGGGTCTGAACCGCTGGCTTGGGCTATTCGCTGCGGCCACGAAGCGATCGGTGGCCGACGCCGCCGCCTTCGAGGAGCGCATCGAGGTCCTCGAGGGCGTCTGGCGAGAACGCCTCGGACGCGTCCGAGCCAACTCTGCGGCCGATCTCTTGCTGCGCCGGTTGCCTGGCGCACCGATTCTCACCGTGGCGAGCGCGGCCGAGCTGATCGGTCGCAGCGCCCAGGCGGCCAACGAAGCGATCACCCGTATGGTCGGGGCCAAGGTCCTCTCACAAACGACTGTGGGCAAGCGAAACCGCGCCTTCGAGGCAGCCGAGGTGATCCGCGCCTTCACTGACCTCGAGCGCCAGCTCGCCAGTCCGACGGGAGATACGCGCACGGCGCCGCCCGCCCGCAGAGTGCCACGTCGAAACTGACTGGCGCCCAGGCGCGAAGCCGAGTCTGTAGGGTCGGTCTCAGAAACGGAGGGGATGGCACATGCCGATAGCTAAGACCGATCCTCTGGCGGCTTGGGATGATCACTGGCACGCCTATGCCGAGGCTTTCGTGCACCCGTTGCAGAACAACGGCATGGTGTCGAGGTTCGTGACCAACCCCGTGGTAACCGGCGCCTATGCCGAAGCTTGGATTCGATCGATCGCCCAGACGATGCTGGGAGGCCATTTCCGGATCTCGACCGGGGCGGTCGTTCGCTCCGGAGACGCAAGTCGTGGCCTCGATACGGTACTCCAGTGCGATCTCATTGTGTGGGATCCGTCAGAGCTTCCTGGTCTCTTTGAGTGTGGCGGTTTCGCCATCGTTCCCTTTACCGCGGTGCACGCCGTCGTTGAGGTGAAGCGAAGGGCCAGATCGATTTCCGGCCTGCTCCAACAACTAAGTGATCGTCGCCATCTCGTGCCGAGACGAGTCCTTGAGGCGGTCGTCGAAGAGTGTTCAGGTATTGGCATCCCGCCAGCGTAGCCACCCGGCCGCAAACATCATGCGTGGATGCGAACCCCGGAAGGGAGTCCAGACTCCCTTCGAAGCCATGACTACGATACGATGCCAGTCGTTGGGCATCCGGGCCGAGAGGTCTTCTTGAGCTATTTCCACTCCCACCCGCTGAGCCACCTGTCCGCGGCCACACCCGAGGCGCGAAGGTTACTTTTCTGGCAAGTCTTACTGCCAGTGGTGCTAGTGGCTGCGATGTTCGCAGCTGCGGGCTGCGGTAGTTCCTCGTCGCCTGGACCGTCGACCAAGCCTTCGCCCATCGCCGAGCCGCAGGAACTCCGGCCAGTGCCGACAGGTCCGCTCGTCACCGTCGCTCCAGGTCTGTCGAGGTACACGAACCGCCGCTTCCGTTTTTCTTTCGCTATCTCGACGGCTCTCCTGAAGCCAAACAACGCCTACGTGACCGCGACTTCCGCAGGTCGCCCGATCGGCCTCCTCTACACCATCACGAATCGTGGCTTTTCAGACTCGCATCTGCTTGCAGACCTTCAGGTCAGTGTCAGAGTGGGTGCCCCCCGGCCAGGGGCCGTCACGGGCGACGTCTCGGTGCTGAAGGCTCTTCTATCGAAGGTTGAGGCAGAGCAGGCGAAGAGTTCTTCAAAGAGCAGGCTGGTTGCGGGCGGTGTCACCGAGGTCGACGGCCGCAGCAGCATCTTCATCCACTACCACCTGCGCGACGGGGAAGACCGCGATCTCTTTGGATACCAGTTTTTCGGCGCCGCTGACACGTACGGGGTGTGGTTGCTTATCCGGCCCGCCGAGCTGAAGAGATACTACCCCGCGTTCCTGACGACTGTGAGGTCTTTCCGGGTGCTGTGAAGAACGGGCGGACGCTGAGCCTCCACCGTCGGCACCTGTCGCACCCGTCTGCCCTGGCCTAGATGTGAGCCCCCCTCTGCGCACACCCGCGACGATCCACGGCCGTGGGCAGTCGGTCGTCGCTCGGCTGCCGTCGCTTCCGTCCGCCCATCCAGCCGCCCGACGCACTCGGCGAGTCGCGCGAAGCGCGGTGAGCGAAGCGAGAGGGGCGAGGCCAGGTTGCTCAGGGGCGCGTTTTGATTCTCTCTCCCTATCCCACCTCGCATTGAGGGTGATTGGGCGTCGCCCATGCAATCGGCCCAGGACAGCCTCGCTGGGCCTGGCCTCTGTTCGACACGAGCTTAGCCCGCCCCTCAAGGTGCAGGCGGCCGGCCACGATCATCCCGATCCAGGCTCTCGAAGTGGTGATCATGCATCGTCGGCCGTGTCCACGCATTCGTCCACGGGACCTGCTGAAACTGGCGCTTTGCGAGTGCAACTGGTGATAACGGCCGTGGGCAGAACGTGCGCTGCGTGCAGGAGTTATGTGAGATTCAGGGCGAGTGACTGCGACGCCTGATAACG
>CAZFJE010000291.1:0-3464 GCA_964519555.1 uncultured Thermoleophilia bacterium | reverse complement strand
GCGAGACGCCCAACCCGGCGGCGATCCCCACGGGCTGCCGGTTCCACCCGCGCTGTCCCGAGGTCATGGACATCTGCTCGCGCCAGACGCCCACCGACGTGCAGATCCGCGGCACCCACTACGCCGCCTGCCTGCGGCTGGACGGTCAGCACTGAGCACGGTCTCTCGATGCGTGGCGCGTCGGTGTCGTGAGAGCCTCGAGACCCTGCGAGCTTGCCATCCCTACAGGTTTGGGCGAACACCTTGGTGCAGCGGCGCAGCGAGCGGCTTGGCTCAAGCCCGTGGGTATCGGGAGTCGCACGAGTAGCCGACGAACTGGTGAAGCACGTTTGCGTCGTCGGTTGCTTCGCCGAGTTCAGAATCAGCTATTCGCAGTATGGCTACCGCTTGGCCCCACGCCCCGAAGAGCGGTCTGATTTTAAGCGTCGCCTAGACGTAGATGCCGGCGCCTGCTCTCGCAAGCTCGTCGTCGTCGCCCGACACCCAATCGCCTCCGCCGCCCATCGGTCGGTTGACGAAGAAGTAGATGAGACTCGGCGCAGCGCCGCCTGTCCGTCCTCTGCGCGTGGGTGGCTCTGGCGCCGATCGTCGCGGCCTGCCTGGTGCACGGATGTGATGCCCAGTCTAGGCGGCCTCGCCCTCGCCGGCGCCTGCCACGCCCGCGACTGGCTGTGCATCCGCTACAAACGGCGGTGCGACGGGCTCCTCCTGAGCGAGCGACCCGCGCCCGACAAAGACCGCCGAAAGCACGGCGCCGCATAACAGAGCCGCCGCCGACACGCCGAGCGCCACGTGGATGCCGTAGACGAACGAGTTGTCGATCGTGCGGTGCAGCAGCACCGGATCGATGCTCGCCGGCATGCTGGCAGCAGTCGTGCCGCCGCCGTGGCTGGCGAGCGCCACGATCTGCGACTTCGCGGCCGCGGGCAGCGGGAAACGAGCCAGCGAACCGGCCAGGTCTCGGGAGAACCAGTGCGTGACGATCGCTCCGAGCAGGGCGATGCCGAACACCCCGCCGACCTCACGGGTGGCGTTGGTGGTGCCCGACGCCATGCCGGCCCGGGCGCGCGGCACAGTCGAGGTCACGGCGGCCGTCATGGGTGCCATGACCATGCCCATGCCCATGCCCAGCATCAGCATGTTCCACCACAGCGCTCCGTAGGGCGTGGTCGGAGTGATGCGCTCGAGCAGCAGGACGCCGACCCCGGCGATTGCCATGCCGACCGTCATGGGCCAGCGTGAGCCGATGCGCCCGGCGACCTGGCCGGCCAGCGGCGCCGTGACGATGATGGCCGCGGTCAGGGGCAGCACGCGCAGGCCCATCTGCAGGGCCGAGTAGCCCTGGATGTTCTGCCAGTAGAGCGTGAGGAAGAAGAAGATGCCGAACATGCCGAAGCTGATCAGCCCGGCCACGGTCGAGCCCGCTGCGAAGGTCGGGTTGCGAAAGAACTTCAGCTGCAGCATGGGAGAGGCGCTGTGGGCCTCGACGTAGAGGAAGGCGACCATGGCAACGACACCCACCGCGAAGAGCGTGAGGATCAGCGGCGAGGTCCAGCCGTAGTTGTTGGCCTCGATCAGTGCGTAGACCAGCGCACCGAGCGCGACGATGGCCAGACCCTGGCCGGGCAGGTCAAGGGAGCGGCCCTCGGGGTTAGACGACTCCTTCACCGTGCGCAGCGCCACAAACAAGGCGATGAGGCCGATCGGCACGTTGATAAAGAACACGCTCTGCCAGCCCAGCGTGTCGACCAGCACGCCACCGAGCACCGGGCCCGCCGCCAGGGCGAGGCCCGACACGCCGGCCCATATGCCGATCGCCTGGGCGCGTTCCTTGGGGTCGGGGAAGGTGGTGATGAGGATCGAGAGCGTGCCCGGCAGCAGGGCGGCCGCGCCCACGCCCTGCAGGGCGCGTCCGGCCACCAGCCAGTGCAGTGAGGGCGCCAGCCCGCACAGCAGCGAACCGCTCGAAAAGACGACGAGCCCGATCAGGAAGAGTCGCTTGCGGCCGTAGAGGTCGCCGAGCGTACCGCCGGTCAGCATGAGGCTGGCGAAGAACAGCGTGTAGGCCGAGATGATCCACTGCAGACCCGATACGCCGGAGCCGAAGTCGCGCTGGATGGTGGGCAGGGCCACGTTGACGACCGTGTTGTCGAGCATGGCCATAAACAGGGCGAAACACATGGTGAACAAGGTGATGAGCTTGACCCGGCGGTCGATGGCGAACATGAGCTCTCCTAACGCAGATAACGACGGATGACGCCCATGCGACGGCGGGGGTCAAGCTTCTCTGCTGGTGGGGTTATCACCGACGTGAGCCGCTCGCCGATCTCGCTCGGCTGAGCAGCGTTGGCAGCAGTTGGTGTTCTATTTACCCTATGGTAACGGTGTAAACCCCGCCGCTAGCTGCGAGCTGCGGTGCGGTCTCGTTGAGGCCGAATTCGCTGCACCGCTCTTGCATCGGCGGGTGGTCGTCGACTGGTTCATCGGCCGGGTGACATTCCACTCCGTTCCCTGAACGGGAGCGCTGGCCCACCGCCTCGTCTACCCCTTCCACGAGGCGGTGGGCTGCTTTTACTCACCGGATTTACGCGACTCCTGCGAACACCTAGAAGAAGATGCCACCGCCAGGTGTGGGAAGGTCGTCGTAGTTTGGGGACACCCAGTTACTGAAGGTGGGCGGCAGGTTGATCAGCAGATAGCGCAGGGCATCGAGCGGATGCGAGAAGATCTCGTGATCGGTGTCGTAACGCTCCGGAGAACCGCTTGCCGGCTTGACCTGCGAGAGGGCACGGATCAGCCCTTGGCAGCGCTTTGCGACCACCAGCGGCTGGGCCTCGTCTGCCAGCAGGTTCATGATCAGCACGCAGCCGTCGCGCACCCCGGAGCTCTTGCCTTTGGGAAGCAATCCGGCGCGCTTGAAGACGCCGAACTCGGGCTCTGCGGTCTGCGTATTGGTCGCCTTGCCCGCCGGGTCGCAGTAGCTTGCCAGTGGCTCCTCGACCAATCCGTAAGTCTCCTCACGCGCTTTGATCTGGGCGGCAAACTCGGGGGTCGGGGTGTTGTCGAGCAGCAGCTCATCGACGATGAAGAGCTGGCCGTCCGGTGATCGCTGCGCCCACAGACAGGCGGGATGACGATAGCCGAAGTCGATCGCCCGGAAGGTCTGCCAGTTGTCGACGATCTTGATGTCTTTGACGTGACGCTCGAAGCTGAAGCGCTTGAAGTAGGCACCCTCGGGGCTTCGGAAGGCATCCAGCGGGCTGCGGGCGTGCTCGCGGCGGGCACTGTCGGGATCGGCTGCCTCCTCGACGTTTAAGCGATACCACTCGCAGTCGCGCCGTGGATCGGCCGAGGATGGTATGAAGCGCGTCTTGTAGGCGCCCCGTCCGGCGGCGGCGTTTCCATAGAGTGCGTATTCCGCGCCAAGCCGAACACCGATTCCACGCCAAGCCGAACGGGCATTC
>CAZFJE010000290.1:0-3478 GCA_964519555.1 uncultured Thermoleophilia bacterium | reverse complement strand
CTGCGCGAGCACTTCCGCGCGATCATGTTCGACGCCATCACCGACGAGCTCTGGGAGCAGATCGAAGAGGCGCTGATCTTCGCCGACGTGGGCGTGGCCGCCACGGTGCGCATCGTCGAGCAACTCGAGGCCGACGCCGCCGAGCAGCATCTGACGACGCGCGAGGAGCTCCTCGAGCGGCTCGCCGCGATCGTCGCCGCGCTGCTGCGCCCGGCCGATTCCGACAAGCACCTGATCGACGTCAGCGGAGAACCCACGGTGATCCTCATGGTGGGCGTCAACGGCACCGGCAAGACGACTACCATCGGCAAGCTCGCCTTTCGTCTCGCCGAGCTCGGCAAGACGCCGCTCATGGTGGCCGCCGACACCTTCCGCGCGGCCGCCGTCGAGCAGCTCTCGGAGTGGGCCTCGCGGGTCGGCTGCGAGGTCGTGCGCCAGGCCCCCGGCAGCGACCCGGCGGCGGTCGTCTACGATGGCATCGCGGCCGCCCGTTCGCGCGGCGTCGACGTGGTGATCGTCGACACCGCGGGTCGGCTGCACACGCAGGTGAACCTCATGAACGAGCTCGCCAAGGTACGCCGCGTGATCGAGAAGCAGATCCCCGGCGCGCCACACGAGACCCTGCTCGTGATCGACGCCACCACCGGCCAGAACGGCCTGCGCCAGGCCCAGGTGTTCGCCGAGACCGTCGAGGTGAGCGGCGTGGTGCTCACCAAGCTCGACGGCAGCGCCAAGGGCGGCATCGTCATCGCCATCCGCGAGGAGCTCGGCATCCCCATCAAGCTGATCGGCGTGGGGGAGAGGCTCGAAGACCTGCGGCCCTTCGACCCCGACGAGTTCGCTCGCGCCCTGTTCCTCGACGATGGCACGTCCGCTTCGTGAGAGCCCGCCTCGACACGCCGCGCCTGGTCGTGCGCGACTACTCCGAGAGCGATCTCGACGACGTCGAGGAGATCCTCGCCGACCCCGCGGTGTTCTGGTGGGTCAAGGAGCCCTTCACCCGCGAAAAGGCGCGTCTCTGGCTCGACGAGGAGATGAGCTTCGCGGCGCGCGACGGCACCGGGCGGCGGGCGGTCGTGCTCAGGGCCACCGGCAAGGTCATCGGCGGCGCCGGTCTGGTGTGGCGCGATCTCGAGAGCGGTCGCGAGGTCGAGCTCGGCTACCACCTGCACCACGACTACTGGGGGCAGGGCTACGCGACCGAGGCCGCCGGCGCTTGCCTCGAGCACGCGCGCAGCCTTGGCCTGCGCCGCGTCGTGAGTCTCATCTACACCGACAACCCGCGTTCCGAAGCGGTCGCCAAGCGCCTCGGCATGAGTCCCCGCCAGGAGATCCTGTGGGCGGGCCTGCCGCACAACATGTGGGTGATCGAGTTCGGCGCTCGCCGCCGTCGCCGCCTGTCGTTGCCCCACCTCTAAAAGGCCGGCGCGGCGCAGCGGGCTTTTCGACGCTGCGCCGCGAGCGGTAGAATCGCCCTGCCCGTGGGTATCTGTCCCACTGTCCACGACGAAAGAGGACGTTCCCTCATGTTCGACTCCCTCTCCGAGCGCCTGCAAGGCGTCTTCGGCGAGTTACGCGGCCACGGCAAGTTAAGCGAAGCCGACGTCGACAAGGCCATGCGCGAGATCCGTCTGGCCCTGCTCGAGGCCGACGTCAACTTCAAGGTCGTGCGCGAGTTCGTCAATCACGTCAAAGAGCGCGCTCTGGGCGTCGAGGTCATGGAGAGCCTGACCCCCGCCCAGCAGGTCGTCAAGATCGTCAACGAGGAGCTCGTCGCGCTCATGGGCGCGGGCGACTCGCGTCTGGCCTTCAGCGGGCGGCCGCCGACCGTCATCTTGCTCGCCGGCCTGCAAGGCTCGGGCAAGACCACCACCTGCGCCAAGTTGGCCCAGCTTCTCAAGAGGGACGGCAAGAAGCCCGTGCTGATCGCCGCCGACGTCTACCGTCCGGCGGCCATCGACCAGCTCGTCACGCTGGCCGGACGTGTGGGCGTGCCCGTGTACGCGCCGGGCGCGCACGTCGACCCGGTCGACATCGCACGCGACGGCGTCGCCTTCGCGCGCGACAAGGGCGACGTGGCCATCATCGACACCGCCGGCCGCCTGCACATCGACGACGAGCTCATGGAAGAGCTCGTGCGCATCCGCAAAGCGGTCAAGCCGCACAACATCCTGCTTGTGATCGACGCCATGACCGGCCAGGACGCCGTGAACGCCGCCGAGCAGTTCAAGCAGCGCGTCGACATCGACGGCGTGGTGCTCACCAAGCTCGACGGCGACGCCCGCGGCGGCGCCGCCCTGTCGGTGCGCGCGGTCACCGGCAAGCCCATCAAGTTCGCCAGCACCGGCGAGAAGCTCGACGACTTCGACGCCTTCCACCCCGACCGCATGGCCTCGCGCATCCTGGGCATGGGCGACGTGCTGACCCTCATCGAAAAGGCGCAGGGCGAGATCTCCGAAAAAGAGGCGGCCCGCATGGAAGAGCGCCTGCGGCGCGCCGACTTCACGTTCGAGGACTTCCTCGACCAGCTCAAACAGGTGCGCAAGATGGGCTCGCTGTCGAGCATCATCGGCATGCTGCCCGGCGTGCCCGGCATGAAGGAGCTGAAGAACGCCCAGGTCGACGAGGGTCAGATGGACCGCATCGAGGCCATCGTCTTTTCGATGACCCCCGAAGAGCGCCGCCACCCCGACATCATCGACGGCAGCCGGCGTCAGCGCATCGCCCGCGGCAGCGGCACGCAGGTCGCCGACGTCAATCGCCTGCTCAAGCAGTTCCGCGAGATGAAGAAGATGCTCAAGCAGATGGTCGGTCCGAAGGGCGGCCTGCTGGGCCGGCTGCCCGGCATGGGCGGTCCGTGAAGCGAGCCGCGACGGCGCCGGACCCGGGCTCGACTTGCGCGCGCCGACCGCTCGGCGCGCTGTGGTATCATGAACGTCCTTCGGGGCGCGCTGTAGCGCCTCTCATTCGTGTGTGGGAAGAGGTGATGAGTTGGCCGTCCGTATCAGGCTGAGCAGGGTCGGGAGCGCCAAGAACCCCATTTATCGTATCGTGGTAGCCGACGCTCGGGCGCCGCGCGATGGCCGCTCCATCGAGACCATCGGTCAGTACAACCCGCGCCAGACGCCTTCGCTGATCGTCATCGACGAAGACAAGGCGACGGCCTGGCTCTCCAAGGGCGCCCAGCCCTCCAATACCGTGAAGAGGCTGCTGGCCATCAAAGGCATCGCCGTCTGAGCATGGCTGCCGTCGACGAGACAGAGGGCGTGGTCCTGCAGGAGCTGCTCGAGTACCTGGCGAGATCGCTGGTCGACAGCCCCGACGAGGTCCGCGTGCAGGCCACCGAGACCGACACCACCGTCGTGCTCGAACTGTCCGTCGCCAAAGACGACGTCGGCAAGGTGATCGGCAAGCAGGGCCGCATCGCCCGCGCGCTGCGCACGATCATCAAGGCGAGCGCCGTGCGCGACGGCAAGCG
>CAZFJE010000289.1:0-3500 GCA_964519555.1 uncultured Thermoleophilia bacterium | reverse complement strand
GCGACGCAGATGAAGCCGCCGATCAGGCCGCCGTACCAGGTGAAGCCCGAGCCGCTGAAGACGTTGTGGAACAAGTCGCCCTTGACGGCCGCCCAGTGCTGCGCCAGGTAGTAGATGCGGGCGCCGGCAAAGCCGCCCAATCCGGCCACGAACAGCAGCTCGTAGGCGAACTCGAACGACACGCCGCGTGTGCGTAGCACGAGGTAGGCGACGAGTGAGGCCGCGACCAGGGCGCACGCGGCCATCACGCCGAAGCTGTAGATGGTGATGGGGCCGATATGAAAGAAGACGGGAATCACGGGCGAGCTGTGGTCACGCGCCCGACGAGCGCACGTAGGCGCGATCGCCGGCGACCTTCAGATGGGTGCCCAAGGGGGCTGAGATCTGCTTCATGTGGAGCAGTATGGCACGTCCGGCGGCTCCCGTGACGATTGTCGGGATGCCGTTCGACGAGGCAGAGACGGGAATGAGCGTCACGTTGACCCCGTGCGGCGAGTCGCCGGCCCGCTGGGCCCGGGCGCGTCGCGGGCGGTGCCGGGTCGCGGGCGGGGTGCTACGCTGCAGCGTATGGATGTCGGTCGGGAGTCTGGTCGTGCTGTCGGCGTGCCGCTCCTGGTGGTGGCCCTCGTCGTCGCGGCGGCCCTCGCGGTGGGCGGCTTCGTCGAGGCGTTCCGCGTGCCGGTCGCGCGGCACGCCATCGTCGTGCCCCCGCCTGCGGTGTCGGCTGCGGCAGTGCGTGCGGCAGCCGTGGAGCGCTGGATCGACGCGGGCCTGCCGGCCCTGACGGCGCGCCGCAGGCAGGCCTGGGACCGCGCCCTGCCGGCCCACGGCGCGGCCGCGCGTCGCGCCCTCGACACCCTTTACGGCCACCTGGCGCCGGTCCCTTGGCGCGGGCTGCACGTGCTGGTGAGCGCCGTTGACGGACAGGCCGGCGTCTTCGACGTGAAGTTCGCCGGGCGTCCCGGCGGCGCCGGTCCGTCCGACCGTGTCGTCGCCGAACGGCTGCTGGTCGTGGCCGGGACCGGCACCCGCCTGTGGGTCACCGGCGACCGCTCGCCGGCCGCCATGCGCAGCGAGTACTTCATGGCGTTTCGCACGCCGCGCGCCGTGGTGCGTGACGGCGCGGTCGTGGTGTCCGACGCGAGCTGGCGGCCGCTCGCCCTGGAGCTCGCCGGCGACATGCCGCGGGCGCGGGCCGACGTCGCGGCCATGCTGGGGGTGAGCGGCGACCGCCCCATCGTCGTCTTTCTCTATGCGACGTCGGCCGAGGTCACGGGCTACCTGGGGCAGACCCACCTGGTGGAACGCGAACGCTTCTTTGCCCGCCTGCCGACCACCACACAGGCCACCCTCTGGTCGCCCACCGACGTCGGCGTGCTGGCGTCGGCCCTGCCGCCGGCCGACCCTTGGACCGCCCACATGCTCGCCCACGAGGTGACCCACACCCTCACCTGGCGCTGGTTCTATCGCACCGCCCACACGCCGCCGCTGCTGCTCGAGGGCATGGCGACCGCGGTCGAGGGCGACCGCAGCTACGCGCCCCTGCGCGCCGAGGTGGCCCACGGCAACCGCAGCATGCCGCTACTCGCGACCTTCGCCAGGACCGACCTGTGGGCCAGCGGCCGCATGTCGCGCGTGACCCTCGCCTACCTCGAAGGCGGCGCGCTCGTGAAGTACGTGCTGGCCGGCTGGGGTCAGACCGCGCTGCGGCGCTTCTGCGTCGACGTCGCCCAGAGCGCGCTCACCGGCCCGGCCATCAAGCAAGTCGTGCGCCACGACCTGCACGAGTCGTGGAGCCGCTTCTACGCGGGTTGGAAGGCCTACGTGATGACGCTGCCCTGAAGAGACCGAAGTTCCGAAGAGGCGTCATGATGGAACAAAGGGAGAGCGTCCGATAGAGAGTCGCGGCCGCCGACAGGACCGCAGGGAGCCAAAGGAGTCACCATGCGCCGCAGGACCATCGCCCTTCTTGCCGCGGCGGCGGCCGTCGTCGTCGCGCTGGTCGTCGTCGTCACGGCCGCCGCCCAGGGTCCCTCGAACCTGCCGCCCATCACCGTCCCCGAGCTTTTGAACAATGTCGCCACCAAGGCGCAGGGCACGACCGCGGTGAGCGGCGACGTGGCCTGGACCGACAGCCTGCTCGGCGGCTCGTCGCTGCTCTCCCTCGGCGGCACGCAGACGCCGGGCGGCCTGTCGTCGCTGCTCACCGGCGGCTCCGGGCGCGTCTGGGCGCAAAACGGCAAGGTGCGCCTCGAGGCGCAGGGGCAGAACGGCGATTTCGTGGTGGTCGGGAGCGGCGCCACCGTGTGGACCTGGGATTCGCTGACCACGACGGCCACGCGGTATGCCCTGCCCGTGCATGCCGGCGCCTCGACGGCCTCGCCCGCCCCGTCTCCGGCCGCGAGCCTCGACCCCGCGACCGCCGCCGCGCGGCTCATCGCCAGGCTGGCGCCCACCGCCACCCTGAGCGTCGACGGGCAGACGACCGTCGCCGGTCGCCAGACCTACACGCTGACCCTCACGCCCACCTCGTCGCTCACCAGCGTCGGTTCGGTGAAGGTGGCCGTCGACGGGGAGCGCTGGGTGCCTCTGCAGGTGCAGGTCTTCGCCAAGGGCGACTCCACCGCGGTGCTCTCGGCCGGTTTCAAGAGTGTCTCGTTCGCGCCCAGCGCGAACAGCCTGTTCACCTTCACGCCGCCGAGCGGCGCCACCATCGTCCACAAGACCGTGAAGGCGCCCGCCTTCAAGGGCACGATCGGCAACGAGGCGGCCGGTACGACCGCGCAGCACAAGCCGCTGACGCTGGCCCAGGTCAAGGCGCGGGCTCCGTTCCTGCTCACGCCGGCTTCGACCCCGACGGGTGTCGAGTTTCGCGGCGCGTTCGTCACGTCGACCAAAGGCACGAGCAACGCGGCTCCCGCGACCGGGCTGACGCCGGCGCAGCGCCACGCGCTGGCGGGCTTCGCCAAGCGGCCCACCGTCGTGCTTGCCTACGGTTCCGGCTTCGGCACGGTCGTCGTGCTCGAATCGCGTACGACGGCCGCCCAGGACGCCCGGATCGCACAGGGCCTCGGCCAGGTCTCGATGATCGGCAAGGCCACGGTCAACGGAGCGCCGGCAGTCAGGCTGCAGACGTCGCTGGGTTCGGTCGTGACGTTCCGGCAGGGCGGCGTGCGGGTCGTGATCGCCGGCCTGGTGCCCTGGAGCGTCGTCGACCAGGTCGCCGGCAGCCTGCACTAGCCAGATGACCGACACAGACCAGGCGCTCGTGGGGGCGCCGGCGGGCGGCACAAGCGGCGACGCCGAGCCGTCCGCGCAGGTGTGCGCCGACCGCCCCGTGGTGCTTGCCACCCACGGCCTCACCAAGCGCTTCGGCAAGCTGCTGGCCGTCGATCATCTCGACCTCGCCGTCTGCCGCGGCGACGTCTTCGGTTTTCTGGGGCCCAACGGCGCCGGCAAGACGACGACCATCCGCATGATCTTCGGGCTCATCTTCCCGA
>CAZFJE010000288.1:0-3563 GCA_964519555.1 uncultured Thermoleophilia bacterium | reverse complement strand
AGTAGCTCTCGAGGTTCTTGGGCAGGTCGTAGTGGCAGACGAAGCGCACGTCGGGTTTGTCGATGCCCAGACCGAAGGCGACGGTGGCGACGACCACGCCGACCTCGTCGCGGGCGAAGGCCGTCTGCACGCGCTCGCGCTCGTCGGGCGGCAGCCCGGCGTGGTAGGCGGCGGCCGGCACGCCGGCCGCCAGCAGGCGGGCGGCGACCTCTTCGGTACGTTTGCGCGATAGGCAGTAGACGATGCCCGCCTGGCCGGGGCGGTCGCGCAGGAAGGCCAGGAGCTGGTCGGCGGGGTGGCGCTTGTCGACGACCGTGTAGCTGATGTTGGGCCGGTCGAAGCCGGTGACGAAGCAGGGCGCCTGCGACAGACCGAGGCGGGCGCGCACGTCGTCGCGGGTCTGGGCGTCGGCGGTGGCCGTGCAGGCGATGATCGGCACGCTGGGAAACAGGTCGCGCAGCCGCCCGAGGTCGATGTATTCGGGGCGAAAGTCGTGGCCCCACTGCGACACGCAGTGCGCCTCGTCGATGGCAAAGAGGGCGATGGCGGCGGCGCCCTCGCCGTCGAGCCCGCGCAAGCGCTCGAGGAAGCCGTCGGTCATGAGCCGCTCGGGAGCCACGTAGAGCAGGTCGAGATCGCCGCCGTGCAGGCGCCCGAGCACGCGGCGCGCTTCGTCGGAGTCGAGCGAGGAGTTGTAGAAGGCGGCCCGCACGCCGGCGGCGAGCAGGGCGTCGACCTGGTCTTTCATGAGGCTGATCAGCGGCGATACGACGATGCCCACGCCGGGCCGCACAATCGCCGGGATCTGGAAGCACAGCGACTTGCCGCCGCCGGTGGGCATGAGCACGAAGGCGTCGCCGCCGTCGACCAGATGCTCGACGATCTCCTGCTGGTGGGGGCGGAACTCGCGAAAGCCGAAGACGTCGCGCAAGACTGTCGCGGCAGGCGAGGAGCCGGCGCCCGGCGGGGCGCCCGTCGCTGCCGCAGCAGCGGGCGCGGGCGCGCTCGGACTGGACGGCGGCTGGGGAGCAGGCGACATGTCGCGAGAGTAGCACATCGGCCGGATGCGGCCCGCCGGAGGCGCCGGTCGCCACCTGCGCGGCGGCGGTCGCCGCCCGTGGCCGTCACTCGCTCGGCGGCGGTCGCCGCTGCGCGCGACGGGCCGTCACCCCCGGCCGCGGTCGTCAGCCCGGGGCGCGACCGTCCAGACGTGATGGGAGCGGCCGCTGCGGGCGAAGTCGGGAGGCAGGGTCGCCTTCGACAGGTCTTCGAGGTGGTGGTCGCGGCCCAGGTTTTCAGCGTCGAGCGTGAAGCGCCGCGCATTCGAGGCAAAGACGAGCGCGCCGCCGGGCTCGAGGAGGCGGCGGGCGACCAGGCGGATCAGGTCGGCGTGGTCGCGGCGCACGTCGAAGGTCGCGCGGCCCATCTTTTTGGAGTTCGAGAAGGTCGGCGGGTCGAGGTAGATGAGTCCGTAGCGCTGGTCGGTCTGCGCCACCCAGGTCAGCGCGTCGGCCTCGACCACGGCGTTGCGCTCAGGCTTGAGCTTGTTGACGGCGAAGTTGCGCTGCGCCCACTCCAGGTAATGGCCGTTCAGGTCGACGGTCGTCGTGCTCGCGGCGCCGCCCCTGCCGGCCGCCACGCTGGCCGTGCCGGTGTAGCCGAAGAGGTTGAGGAAGCGCTGCCCGCCGGCCAGCTCGCCCAGCAGGCGCCGGACCTCGCGCCCGGGCAGGAACAGCCCGGTATCGAGGTAGTCGGTGAAGTTCACGAGGAACGTCTGCTCGCGCTCGTGGACCTCGTGCTCGATGCCGGTGGTGGCGCGCTGAGCGTACTGTGCCGGGCCGCGCTGGCGGGCGCGCACCTTGAGGAACACGTCGGCGGGCGTCGCGCCCAGCACCTCGGGGATGATGCGCATGGCCTCGGCGAGCCGGCCGGCGGCTTTGGCTTCGTCGATCTCGGGCGGTGGCGCGTACTCCTGTACGTGCACCCAGCGCTCGTAGACGTCGACCGCCACGGAGTAGTCGGGCAGATCGGCGTCGTAGACGCGGTAGCAGCCTATGCCGGCGCGCCGCATGTAGCGGCTCCAGCGGCGGGCGTTCTTGCGCAGCCGGTTGGCGAACTGCTCGGCGGCCGGCGAGAGCGTCGTTGGGCCGACCCGCACGGCCAGCGGCGTGGCGGGCGTCGCGGGGTCCGCCGCCGCCGGCTTTGAGATGACGGCGCGCAGGTTGATGTCGATACGCAGCAGCGTGCAGGTCAGCGGCCCGTTCATGAAATGGTTGGCGCGCCGGGCGCGCAGGTCGAGGTGCTTGCCGAGCTCGAGATCGTTGACCAGTACTGCCGCCTTCCAGCCCGAGAACTCGCTGCGCAGACGCGCGCCCAACAGCTCGTAGAGCGCGCCCAGTGCGGGGTCGACAGGCTGCGGAGTTGCCGCACCGTCGCCGCTTTGCTCGTCGCCGTGGCGGCGCTCTTGCCGCTCGCTCGGTGCGCGCGGCCGCTCCGCGGTGCCGGTGCCGGCCCCGTGTGCCGGACGGCCGTCGGCGCCGAGGCGATGGCCGTACGGCGGGTTGGCGACCACCAGACCGGGCACGGCGGTCGCTCCGTCGGCGGGCTTCGGCAGGGCGGCGAGGTCGGCGGGCCGTGAGAAGGCGGCGAGGTCGCGTCGCTCGATGCGCACCAGTTCGTGCAGGCCGGCGCGGCCGAGGTCGGCTCGGGCCAGATCGACGGCGCGGGTATCGCGGTCGTACCCGTAGGCGAGGGGTACGACGCCGCCACCCACCGCGGCGCGGGCGCTGCGCAGGCGGGCGAGCGCCGCTTTGCGGCGCTCGCCCGCCTGCGCAGCGAGCTCCTGCCACAGGTCGGCGTCGTGACCCAGCCAGCCGGTGAAGCCCCACTTGGGGCCCTCCGGGCCGGCGGCCTCGCGCAGCAGTCCGGGGGCGATGTCGGCGGCGATGAGGGCGGCCTCGATGGGCAGTGTGCCCGACCCGCACAGCGGGTCGACGACGCTGCCGCCACCGGCGGCGATCGCGGGCCAGCCGGCGCGCACGAGGACGGCCGCCGCCAATGTCTCTTTGAGCGGCGCCTCGGCCTGCTCGCCGGAGGCCCGATAGCCGCGGCGGTGCAGGCTTTCTCCGGAGAGGTCGATGGCCACGACGGCCTCGCGCGGACCGACGTAGACGTTGATGCGCAGGTCCGGTCTCGCCAGATCGACCGAGGGTCGGCGCCCGAAGCGCTCGCGGAACTGGTCGACGACGACGTCCTTGGTGCGCTGCGCGCCGAACAGCGTGTTGGTCACTCCGACACCGGCGCCGAGGCCGGCGAAGTCGACCGCCAGAGTGCCGTCGGGCGAGAGGTGCGCGGACCAGTCGATCGCGGCCAGGCCCGACCAGAACGTCTCGGGGTCGCCGTCGAGGCGCAACGTCACAAGGCGCAGCAGGACGCGTTGCGCCAGCCGCGACCACAGACAGGCGCGGTAGCCCAGCTCGAGCGGTCCGTCGAACGAGACGCCGCCGCGCTCCTGGGTCACGCCCGCCGAGTCCGCGATCGTTCCGGCAGTGGCCGCCGCGGGC
>CAZFJE010000287.1:0-3578 GCA_964519555.1 uncultured Thermoleophilia bacterium | reverse complement strand
CGATTTGCAGGGTAGAATCGGTCACCGGTCGAACTGAGGAGGCATGACGGCCAGACCATCCACGATCCCGCTGTATTCGCTAAGCGATGTCGCGCGGTACGCTCGAGCCCAGACACACCTCGTTCATCGCCTCTACCTGGGGTACCGCGACGTCGAAACTGAGCGGCCGCCGCTGCTGCGAAGCTCGGTCGATCCGCGCGTGCCGGCACCGTTCTCGTTCGACGATCTCATCGAGACGGCCGTTGTCGCCGCTCTGCGGTCCAAAGGCGTGTCCCTCCAGGCCATACGTGCGGCGCATCGTGTGGCCACGGGGGAGGAGCCCGACCACCCGTTCGCCAGGCGCGACATCATGATCGCTGGCAACGAGGTCTTCATGCGGACGAGCGAGGTGTCCACCGACGGCTCGGAGCAGTTGGCGTCGCTCACCAGGGGCGGACAGCGCGCTCTCGAGAAGGTCTTGGGGGAGTATCTGCACCACATCGATTGGCAGGACAAGTGGCCGGTTGAATGGCGGCCCAAGGGCGGCGTCGTGCGCCAGAACCCCGAGGTCGAGTTCGGCTTGCCCCAGGTGCGCGGCGTGCGCACCGAGATCATTCGTGGACGCTTCGAGGCTGAGGAGCCCATCGGGGTCATCGCAGACGACTTCGGCTTGACCGTCGACGATGTCGAGAACGCCCTCAGATATGAGCTCTGGCTGAGGCCGGCGGCCTAGTCTTCTTCTGCGACCGGAACCTCGGTCACAGGGTGCCCGCCGCTTTGCGCGCTGCCGGCTGGGTGATCGAGGTGCACGACGACCACTTCGACCAGACAACGAAGGACGTCGAGCTGCTGCCCTCTGTCGCCTCGCGTGGGTGGGTGTTCGTTACGCAAGACGCTCGGATCCGCTACCGCACCAGAGAAGCGGAAGCGCTGCGCAGGGCGGGCCTGAAGGTGTTTGTGATCGCGTCTGCCAACCTGACGGCGGAACAAACGGCGGCCATTCTGGCGAAGGCGCGCAAGCGCATCGAGCGCACGACCGAGTCGGTGTCGCCGTTCATTTTCCGCGTCGCGAAGGACGGGTCGGTCAAGAGGGTGGAGTGACGTAGTCACAACTCGCGCCGCGCCTATGTAACTAGTTGGTGATACAGCGTGTCGTGAGTAGGCTCAACAAGCGCCACCCGCTCTACAGTCCCGCGAGCCTTTCGGCAGCCTGGTACGCGATCCGGTCGCCCATCTCCGACCCGGTCCATGCGAGTTCCCTATGTGACAACTCGCTAAGGCGCTTTGAGGTCTTTTGGCCGAGCTTCGCCTGAACCAGTTCGAGGGCAGCCAGCTCCGTCCCTGAGAACACCTCTCGGTTGGCCTCTCGCTGCGCGACGAGTACTTCGCCGCTCCATTCAGCGCCGTTTCGTTCCTCGACCCGGACGATGCCGTTCTCGATCAGGTCGGCGCGGATGCGCTCGTATTTGTCGGGGATCGGCCCCTGAGGTGCATGTGCGTAGGCGAGCCCCGTGATCGACGTGGTCTGCTCGCGGTAGTGCAGAAAGTCGGCATAGAACATGAGCTTCGCGAGCTTGGTCACGTACATGTCGGGCAACGCCGAGAAGTAGGCGACGACCTCGCGGACCTTGGTCAGCGAGAGCGGGACATTGCCACCGTAGCCCCCTCGCGCCCGGCTCGCCAAAAGCCGCTCGAAGTCTTCGTCTCCGCAGACGGCTTCGGCATCGTTGGTTTCGGCTGCTTCGAGTCGCGACTCGACAGTCTCGCGCTGCCGTGGCGTGAGGCGGTCGCCGTTTGCCTCGAGAAGGATACGGACATTCGCCGGCTGCTCTGCCATGCGGAGCTGCGCGTCGTGCGCGGCGTCCTGGAGCGAACCGCTTTCGTAACGATGCAGCGTGATCTCGCCCCAGCCGAGCAGGTTGGCGAACGCCCGTTGGCCCAAGCCCCAGCGCTGCCGGATGCGCTTCATGTCGGCCGGCTGGAGCAGGCCGTGACGCCGCCGATACTCGGCGAAAGCCCGTTCGAGCGTCGCGTCGTCGAACTCATCGTCCCAGATGTCTCCGCCGCACCGCGTGCAGACGGCGACACGGGCATCGACCTCGACGTCCTCGCCGCGAACGGGCAGCGTCTCGCGGCGCTCCTCGATTCGCACGTCGACGTCTTTCATGCAGGCTGGGCAGAAGACTGTGCTCATCGCTCCTCCTCCCTGTTCGGCGGACGGTTTTGGCGTAACGGGTAGTGCATGGGGTGTTGCGGCAGGTGGAACGAGATGCAGACACTCCGTTCCGGCGGATCGACGATGACTTGGAGCTTCACGTACACCTCTTGGCCGGACACAACGAGGCCGAAGACCCATACCTCGAGGCCGGGATAGTTGTGGTCTGGCTCGGGGCCGCTGACGTAGTCGTCGGGCGTGAGCGCCAGGACCAGTGATTTCGCGTGCTTGCTCGTGATGCCAAGCTGAGCCAGTGTGTCGATGTTCACTTTGCGCGGCACAAAGACGAACCGACTGCGGGCCGTGGTCTTCATGAGATGAAGGAACAGGGCTACTTGGTGCTTGGCTATCACCTTACCCTCCTGTTATCGGATGATAACGGGTAAGCCTGAAGCGGCGCAAGGGTGACAAAGGACTCGTTGGGTTTGGAGCGGTCTGGCTTTGAAAGAATCGAGGCCGATATTTTCAAAGCTCGGATGACTTTGAAAATGGCGACCTCTTCGGCCGGGGTACGCCGCGGTGTCCGGGCTCCCTCAACCCGATAGACTGCAACCATGGCAGTCAACGGCAAGAAGCTCGCCACCCAGCAGTCGGTCAACGCGGCGGTCAAGCAGATCTGCGACATCATGCGGCGCTCGAACTGCGCCGGCGCGTTGCAGTACGTGCCCGAGCTCACCTGGATCCTCTTCCTGCGCATCCTCGACGAGCGCGAGGAGCAAGAGGCGGCCGAGTCGGCGGCGGTCGGGGTCGAGTTCAAGGCGTCGCTGGCGCCACCCTTTCGCTGGCGCGACTGGGCGGCGCCGGGCGGACCGAAGCGGGTGGAGCTCCAGGAGGGCGGCACCCTGGGCGCGATGTTCGACTTTGTCCACACGGAGCTGCTGCCACACCTGCGCGCGCTCGGCGAGCAACCGCATGCGTCGTCGCGCCAGAAGGTCATCAGCCAGATCATGAGCTCGGTCGAACGCACGCGCATCGACACCGAACGCAACTTCCTCGACGTGATCGACCGCGTGCACGACATCGACGGCCAGTCGATCGACACCACCCACGTCTTCACCCTGTCGCAGATCTACGAGGGTCTGCTGCTCAAGATGGGTGAGAAGGGCAACGACGGCGGGCAGTTCTTCACGCCGCGCGAGATCATCCGGGCGATGGTGCGCGTGGTCGACCCGCACCTCGGCGAGACCGTCTACGACCCGGGCTGCGGCACCGGCGGCTTCCTGGCGCAGTCGTTCGAGCACATGGCTGGGGTGGCCAACGTCAACCTCGACTCGGGCGGGCAGTTCGAGACACTGCAGCAGCGCACCTTCTACGGCCGCGAGAAGGACAACGCCATCTACCCCATTGCGCTGGCCAACCTTGTGCTCCACGGCATCGACGCGCC